>NZ_CP062806.1 GCF_008801925.2 Cupriavidus basilensis
ATGGCTGACGTCCCACGTAATCTCCAGGAACAACTGGGCTTCGACATTTTCAACGCAGTGCGTGGGGAAATGGGTGCGGCAACGCCGATCACTGAGTCGAGCCGCGAGATAGGCTATCGGAAAACGAACGTATTGATCGACGTTTCCCCGCTGACGCTCCTCGCCCGCCGTGCTATCAATGCACTCTGGTTGACCGTCTCCGAGAATCCCGACCTATCACACTACGATATTGAACTGGGCTATTTCAAATGGCTTGCCAAGTTCGAGACATCCAACAACCTAGCCCACCTAAAGAAGGCATTGCGCGAATGCCAAAGTGCGTCGGTGCAGGTCTCTGTCGATGATACCGATGGTGATCCGCAGTGGGCCTCCGTGCCACTGCTCGGATCTGTTGGTATCTCCGGCGGCCGAGTGGTGTTCAAGGTCGACGAGATGATCCGGCGGCAACTCAAGGATCCACAGCGGTACACCTATCTGTCGTTGCGCATGTCGGCTGCATTGAGCAACTATGCCTACATTCTGTACGAGAGGTTGAGCTCGCTCCGCTTCATGGGGACGACTGAATGGATTCCGCTTGATGTGGTCCGAAAATGGGTCAATGCTGACTCGGTTAAGTCGCTTACCGAGTACAAGCAGTTCAAGCGTCTCGTGCTTGATAAAAGCACGGAACAGATCAACGAATTGACCGACCTGTATGTTGAATTCGAGACGAAGACCACGCCTGGATCGCGTCGCGTAGCGGCTCTGCGCTTCAAGCTGCGCGATAACGCAAAGGGCAAGCTGGTCCTGGACTTCGCTCATCCTCACGAGCTGAAGGATCTCTATGAGACCCTGGTTAAGGGTTTCGGCCTTAGCAAGCGGCAACTCAACGAAATCATTGGCAACCGCGAAGTGAATACGGACGAACGTATTCGTAAGGCTATCGAGTTGGTGAAGCATCGTGTGCGCGTCGGCGGAGTGAAGTCTCCCGGCGCTTACCTAATGCGAGCGATCAAGGAAGGCTGGGAGCTTAGCGAAATCGAACGAGAGATTGCTGCTGGTAAAAAGGTCGAACCCGGTCAGCCAATCCAGATCGCCCCTGCCGAACTCGAGTTCGCCAGCTCACTTGAGCGGGACGTTGATGCAGGCCTGGCGGCATTTCAGGCATTGGACAAGGCGGCACGAGACGAGGTACTCGCCTCGTTATATCGCGAGACCACCTTCAAGATGGCCACACGGCGCGCAAAGATTAAGTCGGAGCCAGATGAGGCAGCCATCCTTGGGCGGAAGGCCCTGAAGACGGAATTGGGCCTTTTCATGAGCAGAACCCGAGCACAACCTGTAGTGCCACAGTGATTGCGGCACTCTCACCAAAAAGGGGGCTAGCCCCTTTTTTTAATGGTGCGAGATTAGCTGATAGCTACCAGATAGCGGTCAGCGCTTATATTTTTCTTCCATCGCTTCCACGGCGCGCTCGAGCAACGCACCGGACGGGATATTCAGTGCTTCGGCCAGAGCATTGAAGCGCGCAATCGTATCGGGGGTTGCCTTGATATTGATCTGCTGATTACGACCAGTTGTGAATCGACGCTGGCGTCGCGGAGGCGCGGTGGTCGCCGCCGTCTCCAGTTTGCGGGCATCGCGACTCACGAAGCCGTTCTCCTTGGCGACTTGCTCAATGGCCTGCCGATCGGGCCGTGGCTTGTCTTCTCGCGGACGCGGCTCAAAGTCATCAAGTGCGGCGTCAAGTGGATTCGCTCTGCTCATTATGCAGTCTCCTTCTTCTCTTCCATATGGCCCTTGCGCAGGAACTGAAGGACCTCACCTGCGAACAATTCCGCGTTCTCAATTGCCTTGTCGACATTTGACACTTCGGAGCGGCTAAGCCCCGAGAGCGACTGTCGGTAGGCGAACATTGCCTTGAAAGCTGCACGTTCATTCAGCTCTGTCTTGAACACGGGAATACCTGCATTGGCAAAGGAGCGCCGGATGTGTGTCGTTTCTCGACTCTGGATTGCTACGGATGTTCTCGTGAACAGGACAGCATAGGGAAGCTTGTAGTCGGGCTTGTGTTTTTGGATGCCTCTCTCATGCGCACGGATGAGGCGGAACGCTCTGCCAGCCTGCTCCGCGTCCAGTTGCGACCCTTGCGTAGGCACTACAACAAAGTCTGCTTCGCTGATCGCGTGCGCGACGATGGTCGCGGCGGTTCCTTCCAAGTCGACGATCACGAATGCGGACTCTTTCGCCGCAGCATCAATCCTGTCGGCAATGTCCTCCTCAGTGACATCCGAGATCACAGCCATAGACTTTGGAGCCGCACCCTCAGCAGCCCAGGTCTTCACGGGGTGATTCGGGTCGGCATCAATGAAGGTGACGCTCTTGCCGCGCTCTGCGATTTGGGTGGCCAAGACTAGGGATGATGTCGTTTTCCCTGCTCCGCCCTTCGGGCTTACGAACACGATTGTCGGCATCGAGTTTCCTTTTGCAAGTAGCTATCTGGTTGCTAGCCGGTAGCGTGGCTAACTAGTTGCAGAAGTATAGCGGATAGCTACTAGATATCAATGGCTACCAGGTAGCTACTTTGATATCCGCTTGGTATCTCCTGGTGGCGAGAGTATCGCGATGCCGGGTATCTGACAGATAGCTTGTAGCTATCTGGCTACCAATCGTCGAAGTGCATCTAGGCCAGCTATCAGTTTGCTACCAGCTAACTCGCTAGAACTATAGCTCCCGCTTTCCGGTGGCGATGGCACTCGATAGCGAGTAGATATCGAGCGCCCGTTCGAACCACTTCGAGCCGGCACTCCCGCCGGTAGACGCTTCAGAGGACGCTGGGCCTGGCAGTAATTGGCGACGTCGCTCCTGCCGTACATTCTGGGATTTGCCTGCGGACCAAGACGATGTTGGTTCCCCGGATTCACCCAGCATCGGCACCCCGACGCAATAGTCGGCGGCGTAATCTATCTGGTAGCTATCAGATATCTATTGATGCAATATGCAGCGAGTACCGGATAGCAATGACTATTAGCGTAATGCACTAGCCGAGATCATACTGGGTAGCTAATTGGTATCCGGCTACCTGATGAATATCTAAAAGATATCCTTGACTGGGCACAACGACGAGTACCGCGGGATTCCTCCGGTGTCGAAACAGCCAGTGTAGCTACTTGGTAGCTACCAATAAATCCCCCTCGCCATGCCGCGGGATCGTAGACTTCCAAATCTCTGCAGCGACAGAGTGGAACACCGATTCAAGCTAGCTAGTAGCTAGCCAATAGCTTTTGGTGCGCGATGCCGCGCTGTTCGATTGCTACCTGGCAGCAATGGCTACCAGGTAGCTACTAGCGCAACAAAATGGTCGAAATAGTACCAACATGGCAACTGGGACCAAGATACCTGATAGATACCTATGAGCTATCGTTTAGTGGGCACAACGACGAGCACAGTAGAATTCCTCCGGTGCCGAACAGCCAGTGCAGCTACTTGGTAGCTACCAATAGATCCGACTCGCCATGCCGCGGGGTCGTAGACTTCCAAATCTCTCCAACGACAAAGTGGAACATCGATTCAAGCTAGCTGGTAGCTAACCAATAGCTTCTGGTGCGAGATGCCGCGCTGTTCGATTGCTACCTGGCAGCAATAGCTACCAGGTAGCTTCGACCGTTTCGTTGCGCTGGCAACTGGGATCAAGATAATCAAGATATCTGATAGATACCTATGAGCTATCGTTTAGTGGACACAACGACGAGCACCGCAGGATTCCTCCGGTGCCGAATAGCCAGTGCAGCTACTTGGTAGCTACCAATAGATCCGACTCGCCATGCCGCGGGGTCGTAGACTTCCAAATCTCTACAACGACAGAGTGGAACATCGATTCAAGCTAGCTGGTAGCTAACCAATAGCTTCTGGTGCGAGATGCCGCGCTGTTCGATTGCTACCTGGCAGCAATGGCTACCAGGTAGCTACTAGCGCAACAAAATGGTCGAAATAGTACCAACATGGCAACTGGGATCAAGATACCTGATAGATACCTATGAGCTATCGTTTAGTGGGCACAACGACGAGCACAGTAGAATTCCTCCGGTGCCGAACAGCCAGTGCAGCTACTTGGTAGCTACCAATAAATCCGACTCGCCATGACGCGGGGTCGTAGACTTCCAAATCTCTGCAGCGGCAGAGTGGAACATCGATTCAAGCTAGCTGGTAGCTAACCAATAGCTTCTGGTGCGAGATGCCGCGCTGTTCGATTGCTACCTGGCAGCAATGGCTACCAGGTAGCTACTAGCGCAACAAAATGGTCGAAATAGTACCGACCTAGCAACTGGAATCAAGATAGCTGATAGATACCTATAAGATATCCTTGAGTGGGCGTAACGACGAGCACAGCGGGATTCCTCCGGTCCTGGAACAGCCAGCGCAGCTACTTGGTAGCTACCAATAAATCCGACTCGCCATGCCGCGGGATCGTAGACTTCCAAATCTCTACAGCAAGAGAGTGGAACATCGATACAAGCTAGCTGGTAGCTAACCAATAGCTTCTAGTGCGAGATGCCGCGATGCTCCATTGCCACTGGGCACTAGGTAGCTACTAGCGTAACGAATGATCGAGATAGACCTTCAGGGTGATTGGTATAAAGCTACTTGATAGATAGCTAAAAGATATCTTTGGATATACACAACGACGAGCACAGCAGGATTCCCCCGGTGCCGAAACAGCGCACCGACTGTCGATGGGATAGCTAGTAGCTACCATTGTGACAGCAACCAATGCTGCTACCTAGTAGCTACCAATAAACCAAGCTCGCTTCGGCGCGGGATTGTGGTCACTCCAAATCCCTGTAGCAGTAAGTTGGAATATCTATATAAGTTAGCTGGTAGCTAGCTATTAGCTAACTGGACCAGTCGGCGTAATACCGGCCGGTCTGGGGATGCCTTAAAGATACCTGATAGGTATCTTTAAATGGGCGCCTCGGCGAGCAACGCTGGAAATTGCCGATGCTAAAACGACGGAACGGTCCGTCGATAGGATAGCTAGTGGCTACCACGGCAGCAATTGCTAATGCTGCTACCTGGTAGCTATCAATAAATCCGACGCGCTATGGCGTGGGATCGTAGACCACCTAGTCTCTGTATTCGAACACTTGCCCTAATGAGAGGGCGGCCGAAGTACATCTCGGTCGGCTATCAGATAGCTATCAGCTAATCGCATTGGAGCGCGTTCCCGTTGCGGGGGAGGAGATATTGTTGGATAGCTACCAGATATCTGGGGATGTGCATTACCAGCTGATACCCCACCGCGGTCCAGGGGGAAGTGCGTGGACGTTCGAGTTAGAAGTAGTAGTACTAGTTACTTATCTATCCGTCGGTAGTAGCCACTAGTTGATCTCGGATTCAGGGAGCGTCCGCCTCCGTTGGCTACCAGATAGCTATCCTTGTGGTTAAGAAAAGTAGCTCGCGTCCTTCCCGCTAGTTGGCAGGGGCATTTGTTCCCTAGTGCAACGGAGCGCCCCAACGAAAAAATGCGCAACCGAAGTACTAGATAGCTACTAGATAGCTACTAGATAGCTACTAGAGAGCTTGGCACCGGAATCTGATGAGTGGCCCTAGTGAGACCTCCATGCGGGACAACGTGTGCCTCATAAGTGCACCTTTCGGGGCGGTATTGAAATAGGCCTCGCTGGCGCGATAGCGGTCATAGCTTGTCAAATATGGGCGCCGGGGAGGGCTGTCCTTTAGACAAAGCCCCGGCATGCAGCCGTCGGCTGAGTGCGTTGGGAGACCCACCATCAGCAGCAACCACTTGGAAAGTTGATTCATCGAGAATTACAATTTATTGGCTATATGATAGCTAAAAGCTATTAATTCTATCGAGTCCACATATCGGGTCGCTGCAAATGTTGCTGCGATTGGCTCGCAGGTCCAGTCCACACGGAAGCACCATGTGTCCCTGCGGCGAGGCAATTTCCAACAGACAGATCGCCATTCGTGATCGCTGGCGAAGAAGCCTTGCCGAGCGCCCCTTCTGGCGGTTCGACGTCTGGCGACAATCTGAAGAGACCGAGGTCCCCCCACGTAGCCGAATCAAGCAAGGGGAGTGGCAGATCAACACGCAACCAGAGGTCCCGCGGAGCCGGCGTCTGGAGGTACACCCCGCGGCGCTAGGGGGCGCTCGACGCAAGTCCGCTGACACTGTTCCACGGGTGTAAGTCTTTGATTTTTAATATTTAATATCTAGTGCGCCAATCATCCACTCAAAAATGACGAGCGAAATGCTATGCCGATAATTATACGTCTTGCCCGGGAATTCCATTGCGATAACGGAGTCGCACTGAATACGGAGGCGTAGGGAGACGTGCCTGGCCAGTGACCTGAGCCGCCATCCGGAAGGCACAGGCGGCAGCTTCACGGCATTCCACTATCCTGACCCGTGCGCTACCGGACTACGACTCGAGCAGTCATCGGCGGCGCTATGGAACGGGTGACCGCGACGCGCTCATATTTTCTTCGCAATTGCGAGCGGCTGACTCGGCTACTACTGCGCCGATTATGGGCGAGCCTGCCGCGTCGCCAACGGCGGTGGATCCGCAGCACTACCCGGGTCTTCGATCCAGACCTGCCGATCATCAAGATGGCAAGAGCGCAGGCGAATGCTGCTGCCTGGACGCTTGCGGCGATGCATTGGTGCGGCTGCCGCCATCCCGAGGCCCTCTGGCGTCAGCCCCTGCATCCACCGACAGGGCTTGTATGCGGGCTGAGCGGCTTTGATGTGCTCCAGCAGAGCCAGCACCCGCGGGACTTTATGACAAAGCTAGCGGAAAGGATAGGGTGTGTCGAACAGCAAAGCCGCAAGCTTGTAAGGGCAAGGCGAGCCCGAAAGCGAGTCATCGCGTTGCTGCCCGCAATGCTGCTGTGATGGTCGGAGCGGGATACAGAATCCACCGATCCACGGGATGGTCGCGACCTTACTACGCAACAGTCGTCTTTACTACACTTCACGGCTAGGGTCGCAATCAAATCAAGTGGCAATCCAGGTGATCGCGTCCGTGCCACCCTTGCCGTGCAGGGCCTACCCGTCGATCAGGCGGCCCGTAGCTGTAGTGTGTCAGCCGGGCTGCTATCGAAGCTTGAAAGCGGGAAGAGCGTGAATTTTGACTCTGTCCTTCGAGCACTCGAAGGGTTGGGGATTGCGCGGGGAGAAACGACATAACGAGGACGGGGCGCTACCATGCGTCTAGCGCCGGGTCAGGGTACAGCCGTCTCCAGCGCGACCCCGTCGCGCCCCGGATCCGCACCGCCGTCGAGTTCTCCGTTCGCCAGCCGGATCGCGTGGACCCAGGCGATCGTGTAGTTGTACGGATTGCGGATCACCTCGTAGCCTTGCGCCTCCTGCTCTGCGGTAAGGTAATGCGGGATCCGGTTGCATACGTCGATGGTATTGCTGGTCGAGGAAAAGCGGGGCGCCGACACTGCCGGCTGCATCGCCATGCCGAAATCCACGACGTTCAGGATGGCCTGCAGCACACCCATGGCAATCTGGGTACCCCCCGGGGCGCCGAGGACGATCTCCCGCTTGCCGTCCCGAAACACAATCGAAGGACATGACGACGTGAAGCGCCGCTTGCCGGGGGCAATGCTGCCCGCGCGGCCCGGGCGCGGGTCGAACACGCCCATGCAGCCGTTGTGCAGGAACCCGAGTCCCGGCGTGATGACACCCGATGGCATCGCCAGCGAGTGGGTCAGCGAAATGCAGTTGCCGGCGCCGTCTACCACCGACAGGTGCGTAGTGTCGCGCGGCACCACGTGGCCGGGATTGATGCGGGGAATGTCGATTTTGTCGCCGGCACGGATGCGTTCGGCAAGCTCGCGCGCATAGCCTTTGTCGAGCAGCCGGGCGAGCGGCACCTCGACAAATGCCGGATCGCCGACGTGGAGGTCCTTGTCGCGCGTCGCGCCCTTCATGGCCTCGCAGACGACGCGCAGGTATTCCGGTGTGTTGTGGCCGATCTGCGCAAGGTCGAACTGCTCGAGGATGTTAAGCATTTCGACCAGCATCACGCCGCCGCCCGGCGGCTGGTTGGTGGTGATCGTGCGGTCGCGATAGGTGCCGGTCAGCGGCGCCGTCCGTTCGATGCGGTATGCCGCCAAGTCCTCGCGCGACAGCAGGGCACCGTTCGCTTCCATGTCGACGACGATCCGATTGGCGATATCGTGCAGGTAGAACGCGTCCGCCCCCTCGCGCGCGATCTGCTCGAGCGTGTTCGCGAAATCCGGATTGTGCAGCGGCGTGCCGATCGTCTTCGGCGATCCGTCCTCGCGACAGTAGAGGCGCCGGCCGTCCTCGCTGTACGCCAGGCGTTCCAGATTGCTGGCACGGCCAAGCGTGGCCACGTCGATCCAGAACGCACGATGGCCCGCTGGATGTAGCCGCGCGCGGCGGGCAGCCCCAGCAGCGCCGTGACCTTGGCCGCCCCGCCCGACTGGCCGAACACCGTGATGTTGGCCGGGTCGCCACCGAACGACTCGACATTGGCCTTGATCCACTTCAACGCGGCAAGCTGGTCGAGCGTGCCGAGGTTTCCGGATTCGGCGGACAACTGTTCGGGATGCTCGCCAGTGAACAGCCCGCCCAACACGTTGAGGCGATGGTTGACGGACACCACCACCACGTCCTGCGATGTCGCCAGATGGCTGCCATCGAAGCCCGCCGACGTGCCGGCTCCGATGGCGAATGCCCCGCCGTGCAGCCACACCAGCACGGGGCGGCGCTGATTGTCTCGCAGCGCGGGCGTGAACACCGACAACGACAGGCAGTCCTCGTTCGCCGGAATGCCCGACCAGTACCAGGCGAACTCGACCGGGCTGCCGCCTTGCGGCTGCGGCGCCGAAGCACCGCCTTCCAGGGCATCGCGAACGCCTGCCCACGGTTGCCGCGCGACGGGCGGGCGGAAGCGGTTGTCGCCAGTCGTTGTCGCCGCATAGGGCACGCCCTTGAAGACGAACGCGCCGCGCGCACGCGTGCCGCGCAGGCGGCCCGATGTGGTATCGACGACCGGCTCGGCGGTGCCCGATACCGTGGAGCATGCCGACAGCGCTCCTAGTGTGGCAAGGCTGGCCCCGGCGCGCGCGGTGTTGAGAAGGAAGATGCGCCGGGAGGTGCATCGGGGAGTGCGAGAAGCGGTACGAGAAGCATTGGGAGAGAAGGGCGGGACGGCGAGAGTCAAGGTGGTTTCTAGTGAGCGCCATGGCGGGCAGGCCGGCTTGCGCGGACCCGGCACGGCAATAGGCGATGATCCTAGCCGCGCCGCAATGCACTGCATACGAAGGTTCGCTCATATGGGTATTTGCCGACGTGTGAAGGCCCGGCCCGGGCGCAACATAGTCTCGCGCGCGCGTTGGCGCAAGGATGGATTACGCCTATCCATAGCCATTGCCACAACATAAGCAAACGCGAAATCCTTCGTTCCGATGTGCCGCCGCGGCGGACTATGCTGCGCGCTGGCTTTCAGTGAAGTCCGGCGCTTGCTCCCTGCCTTCAGGCAGGGGAGATGTATCTATCCAGGGAAGTTCCCAATGGTCGTCGTTTGTCGAGTGCGCAGCGGCTCCCCGCCGCGAGGGCTGAATCCAGATGTTCCCACTCCACGAACAACAGCATGCCTGCAGACAACCAGAATTCACATCAGGCGAGCGTGCGGCTCGCTGTCGACGTTGGCGGCACCTTTACGGATACCGTCCTGCTGGCCGGCACGCGCCGCTACACCAGCAAAGTCCTGACAACGCCGGCCGCGCCCGAGAACGGCGTGATCCACGGCGTCCAGGACCTCCTGGCCAGTGCCGGGCTCTCACTGGCTCAAGTCGACCTCTTTATCCTCGGCACCACCCTTGCCACCAATGCGCTGATCGAACGCAAGGGCGCGCGTACTGCGCTGATCACCACGGCGGGATTCCGCGATCTGGTCGAGATAGGGTGGGAGGATCGTTTCGCGCAGTACGACATCTTCCTCGACAAGCCAGCACCGCTGGTGCCGCGCTACCTGCGCTTTGGCGTACCGGAGCGCGTCGACGGCCGCGGCAACACGCTGCTGTCCCTCGACGAGGAGGCCGTGGCCGCGCTGGTGCCGCAGTTCGAGGCGCAGGGCGTGGAAAGCGTGGCCGTCACCTTCCTGCACAGCTATGTGAATCCCGCGCACGAGCAGCGGGTGCGCGCCATCCTGGGCGAGCTGGCACCGCATCTGTGGGTCTCGCTGTCTTCCGACGTGTGCCCGGAGATCCGGGAGTACGAACGTTTGTCCACCACCAGCGCCAATGCCTACGTCCAGCCGCTGGTGGCGGGCTATCTCGGACGCCTGCGCGAGCGCGTGGCGGCGTTGGGCCTGCGCAGTCCGCTCTTCCTGATGACATCGGGCGGCGCCATTACCAATATCGAAGCGGGCATCGCGCAGCCGGTGCGGCTGGTCGAATCCGGTCCCGCCGGGGGCGCCATCTTGTCGCGCCGGGTGGCGGAGCAGGGTGGGATCGGGCGCGCGCTGTCCTTCGACATGGGTGGCACGACCGCCAAGATCTGCTTTATCGACGACTACCAGCCGCAGATCTCGCGTAGTTTCGAATTCGGCCGCATGCACCGGCATCTCAAGGGATCGGGCTTGCCGATCCGCATCCCGGTGATCGAGATGGTGGAGATCGGCGCGGGTGGCGGATCGATCGCCCGCATCGATGCGCTGGGCCGCGTGCAGGTTGGCCCGGACAGTGCCGGTTCCGAGCCCGGCCCGGCCAGCTATGGCCTGGGCGGCAGCGCCGCCACGGTGACCGACGCCAACTGCGTGCTGGGCCTGCTGGATCCGCAGCGCTTTGCCGTGGGCAAGGTGGCGCTGCAGCCGGAGCTCGCGCGTGTTGCGCTTGGCACCGATATCGCGCATGGACTGGGTACGACACCGGAGTTCGCCGCGCTGGCGGTGACAGAGATCGTGACGGAGAACATGGCGAACGCTGCCCGCGTCCATGCCACCGAGCTCGGCAAGACGGTGGAGGACTACACCCTGATCGCGTTTGGCGGCGCCGCGCCGTTGCATGCGGCGGCACTGGCCAGGCGGCTCGGCATCCAGCGCGTGATCGTTCCCCAGTCTGCCGGGGTAGGGTCGGCGCTGGGTTTCCTGTGGGCACCGATTGCCTATCAGGCGGTGCGCAGCTTTTATCAACGCCTTGACGCCTTCGACGCAGCGGCAGTCAATGCCGTGCTCGGGCAGTTGGCGGCCAACGCGCGGGATATCGTCAGCCAGGCCGCACCCGGCCAGGCGTTGGGCGAACAGCGCCTGGCGTACATGCGCTATGCAGGCCAGGGGCACGAAATTCCCGTGCCCCTGCATGCACAGGTTCTGCGCGCGGCAGATGCGGCGGCGTTGGGCGAAAGCTTCGAGCGTGCCTATGCCGCCTTGTACGGCCGCACCTTGCCTGGCAACCCGGTCGAGATCATCAGCTGGTCGATCAATGTGAGTACCGCGCAGCCGGCGATTGCACGCGCGGGGCAGAGCGCGGCGGCGGGCGCAGCGGCGGTGGCCGGCGGTGGCCAGCGGATCCTGTTCGACGGCGAGCACGGTGCGGGGCGCGAAGTACCGGTGTACGAACGTGCGGCGTTGTCCGGCGGCTCGCCGATACACGGCCCCGCGCTGGTGGTGGAGGACGAAACCACGACTGTGGTGCCGGCCGGCTTCGCCTTCTCGCTGGATGCGGATGGCCATCTGGTGCTCGCGGTGTCGATACCCGTCCCGGCCCAGGCGGGCCTTACCGATCTTGTGGAGGTGGCGCAATGAGCCCGGCCAATCCCGTAGTTACCCATGCCGCGCTGCGCGGCACCATCCACGCCCAGTTAATGTGGAACCGCCTGCTGTCGGTCGTGGAGGAGCAGGCGCAGACCCTGATCCGCACCGCCTTTGGCACCTCCACGCGCGAAGCCGGGGATCTATCCGCCGGGGTGTTCCTGCCCGATGGCCGCATGATCGCGCAGGCGGTCACCGGCACGCCCGGGCACGTCAACTCGATGGCCGAATCGGTCAAGCACTTCCTGTTGGCCTTTCCCGCCGCAACCATGGCCGAAGGCGATGTCTACCTCACCAACGACCCATGGAAGGGCACCGGCCACCTGTTCGATATGACCATGGTCACGCCGGTGGTGCGCGCGGGGCAGGTGGTGGCGCTGTTCGCCTCGACCCTGCACGTGGTCGATATCGGCGGCATCGGTGCGGGTCCGGATGGCACCCAGGTCTATCACGAAGGCCTGTTCCTGCCGATCCTGAAGCTGTTCGACGCCGGCCAGCCCAACGAAGCCGTGTTCGACATCGTGCGCGCCAACGTGCGCGAGCCGGTGCAGGTGATCGGCGACCTGCATGCGCTGGTCGCCTGCAACGAGATCGGCGGGCGCCGCTTGCGGACCATGATGGATGAGTTCGGACTCGGCGACCTGCATGCGGTGGGCGAGTACATCATTCGCCAGGCGAGCCAGGCCATGACCGCCGCGATCGGCGCGTGGCCCCACGGCACCTGGCACAACAGCATGACCATCGACGGCTATGAAACGCCGATCACCCTGCAAGCCAGCCTGACCATTTCGCCGGACGGCATCGACGTGGACTTCACCGGCTCGTCGCCGGTGGTGGCGCGCGGCATCAATGTGCCCAAGGCTTATACCGACGCCTATACCTCGTTCGGCATCCGTTGCCTGATCGGCGCCGATATTCCCAATAACGCTGGTTCGTTGGCCCCCGTGCGCGTGCATGCGCCCGAGGGTTCGATCCTGAACGCGCCGTTTCCTTGCGCCGTGACCGCGCGCCATATCATCGGCCAGATGCTGCCGGACGTCGTGTTTGGCTGCCTGCGCCAGGCGCGCGCGGGCGTGGTGCCGGCCGAAGGTTCGTCGAGTCTCTGGAATATCCAGCTCTCGGGCGGCCAGCCGCTGGCCGGCGCTGGCGCAGGCGAGCTGCTGCAAGGCCGGCGCTTTGCCATCACCAGTTTCTCCACTGGCGGCACCGGCGCGCGTCCAGGCAAGGACGGGCTGTCCACCACGTCTTTCCCCAGCGGGGTGCGCAATGTGTCGGTGGAAATCCTGGAAACCGTGAGCCCGCTGGTGTTCTGGCGCAAAGAGTACCGTCCGGATTCGGGAGGCGCCGGGCAGCAGCGCGGCGGCCTGGGGCAGGTCATCGAGGTGGCCAACGCCGAAGGTGCGCCCATGGTGCTGGCTGCCGCGTGGGATCGCCTGCTGTTTCCAGCGCGGGGCGCCGATGGTGGCCTGGACGGCGCGCCAGGCCGGGTCTCGCTTGCCTCCGGCCAGGTCCTGAGGGGAAAGGGCCGGCAACTGGTGCCGGGCGGCGAGCGCGTGGTGGTGGAAACGCCAGGCGGCGGCGGCATCGGCGCCCCCGCCGCGCGAGACCCGGAGAAACTGGCGGCGGATCTGCGCAACGGCCTGGTCAGCGCCGCGCAGGCGAGCGCCAGCTATGGCCTGGATGCCGCGCCGGGCAATGCTGCATTGGCATGAAGGATTTGCCTCACCTCCCTACACAGGCTCGCGGCGTTGCCGCCGGCCCGGCGGTGCCCGGCACCGCCATCCATCCGCATATTCATCAGGATTTCCCACTCATGTCTTCAAAGCCTTCGTTGCCCAAACTGCATGAACGCTTGCTGTCCGGTGCGTTGTCGGCAGTGCTGGTTGTCTCGCTTGGCATTGCGGCGCTGCCGATACCGCTCGCGCACGCCGCGCCCGCGCAAGATGGCACGCTCAACCTCTTGCTCAACTACGAGCCGCCCACGCTGGTGTCGCTCGCCAACGTGGCCACGCCCGCACTCAGCGTCAGCGCCAAGGTGACGGAAGGCCTGCTGGAATACAACTACGACCTGACCCCGCGCCCGCAACTGGCCACATCGTGGAGCATCAGCCCGGACGGCAAGCAGTACACCTTCCACCTGCGCAAGGGCGTCAAGTGGCACGACGGCAAGGACTTCAGCTCGGCCGATGTCGCGTTCTCCATCCTGCTGCTCAAGAAGGTCCATCCGCGCGGTAGCAGCACCTTCGCCAACGTGACGGAGGTGAAGACCCCCGATCCCAACACCGCGATCATCGTGCTGTCCAGGCCCGCGCCTTACCTTATCAAGGCGCTGGTGGCCACCGAATCACCGATCGTGCCCAAGCATGTCTACGAGAACACGGACGCCATCGGCAATCCCAACAATAACGCCCCGATCGGCACCGGCCCCTTCCGTTTCAAGGAATGGGTGCGCGGCAGCCACATCGTCTATGAGCGCAACCCGGACTATTGGGACAAGCCCAAGCCCTATGTGGACCGCATCGTGGTGAAGTTCATCCCCGATCCGGCCGCGCGCGCCATTGCCTTCGAGACCGGCGCGGTGGACCTGGGCTACCGCACACCGGTACCGCTGTCCGATCTGGCGCGGCTGAAGAAGGTGCCCAAGCTGATGTTCGAGACGAAGGGCAACAGCTACTCCTTCAATGTGACGCGACTGGAGTTCAATCTCGACAATCCGTACTTCAAGAACCTGAAAGTACGCCAGGCGGTGGCACAGGCCGTCAACCGAGACGTGGTGCTGAACACGGTCTACTACGGCTACGGCACCCGAACCGCATCGCCGATCGCTCCCGGCCTGAGCGCGTTCCACGACAATACTCCCACGCCTTACCCATTCGACACGAAAGCGGCCGACAAGCTGCTGGATGAGGCCGGCTATCCACGCAAAGGCGGCACTCCGCGCTTTCGCGTCACGCTGGATTACAACCCCATCAGCGAGGACAGCAAGCGCCTGGCCGACTACCTGCGCTCGGCGCTGGGCAAGGTTGGCATCGACGTGACCATCCGCTCGCAGGACCTACCGGCCTTCGTCAAGCGCATCTATACCGAGCGCGACTACGATTTCACTGTCAATGGCGCAAGCAACCTGTTCGATCCCACCGTCGGCGTGCAGCGCTTGTATTGGTCCAAGAACTTCAAGAAGGGCGTGCCATTCTCCAACGCGACCCACTACAGCAATCCAGAGGTGGACAAGTTGCTGGAGGACGCCGCTTCCGAGATCGACCCCGCCAGGCGGGTGGCGCAGTTCAAGCAGTTCCAGCAGATCGTCGGCAAGGAGGTGCCTGACCTGAACCTCGTGTCGCCGCAGTTCATCACGATTGCCAACACGCGGGTACATGACCATTCGCTGACCGCCGACGGGGTCGAGTCCAACCTCGCCAACGTCTACCTGGACAAATAGTCCGGCCGACCGGGCGCCACACCATGCCAACCTTGCTACGAATCGGATCGGCGCTGCGGCGCACGCTATGGCGCGCGCTGCCCACCGCCGTGGGCGTGATCGTCTTCAACTTCCTGCTGCTGCAGCTGGTGCCCGGCGATGCCGCCGACGTGCTGGCGGGCGAGTCCGGGTCGGCCACCGAGCAGACCATGGCGTTGATAAGGGCCCGCTTTGGCCTGGACCGGCCGGTGCTGCACCAGTTGCTGGCATACCTGGGCCACCTGGCGCGCTTCGACCTGGGTTTCTCGCCGCGCTACAACATGCCGGTGGCGGACCTGATCCTGGCGCGCCTGCCCAATACGCTGCTGCTGACGGGCGCCGCGCTGTGCGTCGCGCTGGTGCTAGGCGTGGGTTGCGGCGCTGCCATGGCCGCGCGCGTGGGCACCTGGGTGGACCGCGCACTCTCGCTCGCGGCGCTGCTGATGTACTCGGTGCCAGGCTTCTGGATCGGGTTGATGGCGATCGTGCTGTTCTCTGTCCATCTGGGCTGGCTGCCCAGCGAAGGCACCGGCACCATCGGCGCGGAGCTGGGCGGGTGGGCGCGGCTTGGCGACGTGGCCAGCCACCTGGTGCTGCCGGCACTAGCGATGTCCACATTCTTCATCGCCATCTATGCGCGCCTGACGCGCGCTGCCATGCTCGAGGTGCAGCGACAGGACTTCGTGCGCACCGCCGTCGCCAAAGGGCTGCATCCGCTGCGTGTATCCGTGCGCCACGTGCTGCGCAACGCGCTGCTGCCCATCACGACGGTGGCCGGCATGCACTTTGGCGCCTTGTTGGGCGGCACGGTGGTGATCGAGACGGTATTCAGCTGGCCCGGGCTGGGCCGCTTGGCGCTGGAGGCGGTGATGGCGCGGGATTTCAGCGTGCTGCTCGGCGTGCTGTTGCTGTCGTCCTTCCTGGTGGTGCTCGCCAATGTGCTGGTCGACCTGTTGCAAGCATGGCTGGACCCGCGCATCAAGAATGCCTGACGCACGAAGCACGGCATGGCGGGATCGCCGATCAACCGAATCGCAGAGCGCCACACAAGGCGCGTATTGATATGAGCTTCATTTCTTCCTCCGGGCCGGCCGGGGCGGCTGGCACCGCCAACACCAGCTCCGTGGACGTATCGCGGGCGGGCACTGCGCGCATGCGTGCGCTGCGCATTTTCCTGCGCAACCCGGCCGCGCTGGGCGGCGTACTGGTGTTGCTGACGATAGTGTCAATGGCCGCGCTCGCCGGCGTGCTGTTTCCGGGCGATCCGCTCGACATGGTGGGCCAGCCCTTCCTGTGGCCCGGCGCAGATCGCGCCTTCCCGTTCGGCACCGACTCGCTCGGCCGCGATGTACTGGCCGGCATCGTGCACGGGGCGCGCGTGTCACTGCTGGTGGGGCTGGCGGCGGCGTCGCTGAGCCTGTTGATTGGCATGCTGGTGGGCGCCGTGGCAGGCTACTTCGGGCACGCGGCCGATGCTGTGCTGAGCCGGCTGATCGAGCTGGTGCAGACGGTGCCGAGCTTCTTGCTGGTGATCGTGATCGTGGCCATCGGCAGTCCGTCTGTCACTACTATTGCGCTGGCGATTGGGCTGGCCTCCTGGCCCACGGTGGCGCGCCTGGTGCGCGCCGAGTTCCGTACCCTGCGGGAGGCGGATTTCGTGCTCGCCGCACGCAGCGTGGGCTACCGCAGCAGCCGCATCATCGTTGCCGAGATCCTGCCCAATGCGCTGCCACCGGTGATCGTCACCACCTCGGTCATGGTGGCCAGCGCCATCCTGATCGAATCGGCACTCTCATTCCTGGGCATGGGAGATCCCAATGTCGTGAGCTGGGGCAGCATGATCGGCGCCGGCCGCGAGGTGCTACGCAGCGCCTGGTACCTGAGCGCGCTGCCGGGGACCGCCATCATCCTGACCGTGCTGGCGCTGAACCTGGTGGGCGATGCACTCAACGATGCGCTCAACCCTCGCCTGCGGCATGACTGAGATATGACTGAGACCTATGCCAGAAAGGCCGGCCGTGGCCTTGCCGCCGCGCATGCGGCCGCACAAGGGGAGAGTGCATGAGCGCACTGCTGGAAGTCGAGCAACTGGAGATCCGCTTCGGTACCCAGCCCGTGGTGCATGACCTGAGCTTTGCCATCGAAGCCGGGCAGACGCTCGCGCTGGTGGGCGAGTCGGGCTGCGGCAAATCGGCCACCGCGCTGGCGCTGATGCAGCTGTTGCCAGCTCCTGGGCGAATCAGCGGGGGGAGCCTCCGCTTTGCCGGGCAGTCTTTGCTGGGCTTGCCGCCACCGGCGCTGCGCGACCTGAGGGGGCGCGCCATGTCGATGATTTTCCAGGAACCGATGAGTTCGCTCAATCCGGTGATGCCGGTGGGCCACCAGATTGCCGAAGTGCTGCACCGGCACCAGGGCTTGTCGCGCCGCGCCGCGCGCGCGCAGGCCATCGAGCTGCTGGACCTGGTGCGCATTCCCGCCCCGGCGCAGCGCGTGGATACCTATGCGCACAATCTCTCGGGTGGCCAGCGCCAGCGCGTGATGATCGCCATGGCGATCGCCTGCAAGCCGCGGCTGCTGATCGCCGATGAGCCCACCACCGCGCTCGATGTCACCATCCAGGCCGAGGTGCTGGCCCTGCTGGATACGCTGCGGCGCGAACTGTCGATGGCGTTGCTGCTGATCACCCATGATCTCGGCCTGGTGGCGCAATGGGCCGACCGCGTGGTGGTGATGTACGCCGGGCGAAAGATGGAAGAGGCGCAGGCGGGCGAGCTGTTCGCGGCCCCGGCCCACCCATACACGCGCGGCCTGCTCGACGCCTCGCTGCGGCTCGATCAGGGCAGGTTCTATCGCGACACCCGGCTTGCCGAGATTCCCGGCAGCGTGGAGTCCGCGCGACAGGCTGTCGGCTGCCCCTTCGCGCCGCGCTGCGCGCAGGCGCAGGCGCAGTGCCTGGTACGGCCGCCAAGGCCGGAACCGCTGCGCTCAGCGGTATGCGAACATTCCTGCGCGGCGCCGCCGGGCGCAGCGCTGCACCACGTGGCCTGCGGACCCGCTCACCGCAGTGCCGCGCCAGGCCATTCTCAGAGCGAGAAACAGGATTCTCATGCCGTTGTTGTCAGTCATTGATCTGCATACCCGCTACGCCACCCGCGCGGGCGTTACCCATGCGGTAAGGGGCGTGTCCTTTGACATTGCCGCAGGCGAAACCGTGGGGCTGGTAGGCGAGTCGGGCTGCGGAAAATCGACCCTCGGAAAGACGCTGCTGCAACTGGTGCCCGCCACTTCCGGACGGGTGCTGCTCGACGGTGTGGACCTGGGCGCCTTGAAACCGGGGCCGCTGCGTGCATTGCGTCCCCGCGTCCAGATGATCTTCCAGGACGCTTTCGCGTCCCTCAACCCGCGCCGCAGCGTGCGCGACACGCTGGAGACGATACTGCGTGTGCATGGCGTGTCCAGCGCGAGGGAGCGCTTGCGGCAGGTGGCGCTGATGATCGACCGGGTGGGCCTGCCGCTGTCTGCGCTGGGGCGTTATCCCCACGAGTTTTCCGGCGGCCAGCGCCAGCGTATTGGTATCGCGCGCGCCTTGCTGCTGCGGCCCGACCTGGTGGTCTGCGACGAGCCGGTGTCAGCGCTCGATGTGTCGATCCAGGCCCAGATCCTGAACCTGCTGGTTGACTTGAAGCGCGAGTTCGGCCTGGCCTACCTGTTCATTTCACACGATCTCGCCGTGGTGCGCTATCTGGCCGATCGCGTCATGGTGATGCAGGCGGGGCAGATCGTCGAAAACGCGCCGCAGGAGCAGCTCTGGAATTCGCCGGTGCATCCCTACACGCGCGCGCTGATTGCGGCCGAGCCCGCGCCTGCAGGCCGGGCGCGCGTGGCCTAGCCAAGCCGGGCGGGGTTTCGGACCCCACCTGGAGTCGCGCATATCCATATCCGAAACCCTTTCTTGTGGTCGTGCGCGCGATCCAGCAAGATCCCCGCTTGCACCTCGCCCTTCAGGGGGTGCCGATCCTGCGTGGCCTCATGCCGGGCATCGTCTTCCGTATGCAGGTAAGCGTTGGTGGTCGATATGGACGCGTGCCCGAAATTGCCCCTCACGAAGCGCAGGTCCAACTGCTGGTCGGTCATGTGCGACCCCGCGATATGGCGCAGCCAGTGAGCCGACGCGTTGGCCTGCACCGCGGCACGGCTTTCCCACTCGGAGCCGCGTGAGCACAAGCGCTCGGCGGCCATCCCGAACACTTCCTTCAGCACCAGATGCAGCGCGCCGCGTGTCAAGGGCTTTTCCTTGCCGATGATCGGCAGCACAATGGGACGTGCCTTCGTTGGCTATCTCGGTGAATGGCAAATGCCGCTGCGGACCTGCAGCAGTCGGCTTGGCAACGTCCTGGTCTGATTGGGCGATGCCGCATCGGAATGGGAGAACTGAGCGGGCTGACTTGGTTGCCAAAGCTTGTGCGTGAGGTGTCGTCACTCCATCCGGGTCTGCTTTTGGAGCCTCACGTGGATATCGGGCAGGTGTTGGAGCAGCGCCTCCATGACGGGAGGACCGTCCACCCGCAGCAGCTTGGCGGCCGAGCGAATCGGCCAGGTCGACTTCGCGTGGGTCGCAAGTCAGTCGTTCCTCGAGTTGGCCGGTACTGACGACCCACGGGTGCTTATGGGCGAACAGACGCTGCTGACACTCCCGGTCGGTGCGGGCGGGACTCGGGTGCTCGACCAATGGCTGGCCCGCCGAGGGGTGATGGTCGGCCGACGCCTGATGTGCAACAGCTGGGGGGCCGTCGTTGGTATGGTGGTGGAAGGGCTTGGCTTCGGATTCATGCCCAGACTGTGGGCTGACTCGCTCGTCGAACGCGGCGCGCTGCGAATCTTGCCGGATAGCGACGCACTGGAGCCACTTCACTATGCTGTGCAATGGCGCCGCGATGACACCCGACCGTTGATTCTGGCGATGCGGGAGGTTGTTCGTGGCGTAATCAATTTCCAGGCTCCGCGCTGCTTCGTCTAGGTCCGTCGGTCGACCACAAGCGCATCGGATGTCGCCGGCGCAGAAGGCTGCATGGATCTTTCAGAGTCCCGGTACCTTCGCATCGCTCGATGTCTGGACTAGTTCATCTGACTGAGCATGTGGGCACGGCGGGTGACTGTACATGGCGAGCATACCTTGATCACCAGAATGCATAATCGACAGGACTCCTACTCAGATCCTAAACTGGTTGTCCTTGTTGGCGATGCGATGGTGTATGAGGGCTAGCGGGACCGGAAGAAACGTGCTTACTCTCCCCATACCGCATCCACTTCCCGCATCAAGCGCCCGGCGAGAATATAGTCCCCCAGCTTTGATGCCTTTGCCTCCAGATTCTCCAACTCAGTTGCCGGTAGTTCACTCAACTCAAACTGGCAATAGAGGTTTCGTTGCCTGAAGGTCGCTTTTGCCCGCATCAGTCCGGCGACCAATGCCGTCGGCGACTTGACTGCGATGTTCTCTTGCCCGCGATACTCCACGCGTATCCCTGCCTTCTGGCCGAGCCGACCAAGTTCAATGGCGTCTTGCCAGCCAGTCTCATAGTCTAGTTCCACCACCGTCACACCTTCTGTCCCGAGGAGTCTTAGTGCCTCCCCTTTGGTGCCAGCTCGAGCTGTCGCCATTCACTTCTCCACTCACATTCTCGGCGCACAGTCCCTGCGCCCTCGACGGTATTGTAGCCGTCGGGGGCGCGTCGAGCCCGACGGCCCTCCCGGCGCTTGATAGGTGCGGGCACTGCAGAATGCGGGCGCGGACTTGGTGACACAAGGAGAGGGGAGCTGCGATTTCGTCGCTCTTCTGGAACACCATTCATTCAGCTAGTTGGATGTTCGCCCAGCCAGATTCCGCCAGTGCGACGGTCACAGCGAGGGCCTTGTTGGTTTCTTGTCCATCAATTTCTGCTTGGGGTGGCCGACAATCGCCGAAATGCTTGTTTGGGCGTACTTCATTCTGCACATCGGCTGCTTACTCCAATTTCACTCGCTAAAATACTGGCTCAATAGTATCTGAGCGGACTACAAGCAAGGAGTTGATGAAAGTTCGGCGATGTGCTGTAGGATATCGAACTGTTCTTAATTGATGGAGACCAACATGGCTACCTACAAACAATTGCTGGCAGAAAAAGAAAAGCTCGAAACTCAGCTGGCTGAGGTTCGTCAAAGCGAGATCGCTGGAGTTATCGAGAAGATCCAGGGTTTAATGGCGGAGTACGAACTCACGGTTGAGGACTTGGCTCCGAAACGACGCCGCGGGCGCCCGGCAGCTGGCGATCAGGCTAAGGCGCCGGCAAAGGAGAAAACTTCACTGCCGCCGAAGTACATGGACCCGAAGACCGGCGCCACTTGGACCGGGCGTGGTCGTGCACCGGCGTGGCTGGGGAAGAATCGCGACAAATTTCTGATTCCAGAGGCATGAGCACGAGCACCGGAATCCGTTTGCCGAGTTGAATCAAAGCTGTCTCTTGGCATCGGCGACGCGGCAATATTCCCGCACGTCTAGGTTTGCCCGCTCACTAGTTGCGTTTCTTTCATATCGCGGCATTAGTGAAGCGGGTAGTCGTTTTTGCGCGAACTGAGCGATATATAGAGATGGATTTTTTGTGGTCCGTCCTCGCCACGCTAGTGACTCCCAGGTCAGACAAGGCGTCCCCAGGAAGGCTCGTGCGGGAGAGCTGATCAAGCGCGGCACGCGCACCAACGTCAAGGCATCGACGCAGTAATGCTGGTTTCCCTCGTGGGATTTAAGGGGAAGCCGGTAGAAAAAGGGGTGTGGGCGGCAGGGTTGGCGCCCACACCCTCGAGGAATGGCAACACGGGGTCAGTCAAGTCGCCGTGGGCAAGTATGGTGCATTGCAGCAGTTTCGGTATCCCGCTCTTGGAGGGATTGTCCGAGGGGAAAAATAGTCCCCTGACAATTGGCTGGGGAGGCTGGGCCGGGCCGCTCGATGATAAGAGGGTCTACCGCTTGCATTGCCCAGCAATCGCTTGATCTTGTCCAATCGGGACCTGGCGCGACCAGCGTACTTGCTAGAAGTAGAATCCCGTCCGCGCCGACAAGAGGGCCGGAAGGCCGCGACTACCAGCGCAAGTCGAGATACTCGTGAACGAGGTGCTTATTGGATGGCTGCCGTGGGCCGCACCATCTGGCGCACCCGCGGTTCGAGATTGTCGTTGAGATCCGGAAACGCCGTGCAGCGGCTGGCGACACTGCACCAGCTAGGCCGACCATTTCGCGAAGCTGGAGCCGCCCGATATTTGCCGAGTGGCGTGCGACCAAGCACAAGGTCACCACAAGAATCGACGACATTGTCTTTGAGACAGTGACTGTTTTCCTCTGGTCTATCCTATTCATTATTTTTGAATATCCGGCGATCGGCAAAAATGCAATTAATCGCCTGGATTTCTACCCGAACCATAAACTGAGGCTTGGCAGCACGGGGCACCTTTGACTTCCTCTCCGGGCTAACCCCCGGAGATTCCTCCAGCGAGCGCCTGAAGTCCCAGGCGGGCACTGTTCCGGGCCGCGTTCGTGTCGCGGTCGTGGACCGACCCGCACGAACAGCACGTCCACTGCCTTATTCCAAGGCCGGCCCTACCTTTCGGACTGCTCGCGGATATGACTCCGCAGCACGAGCACGTTTGGGTTGAAAACGCTTCGTTGACCTCTGCGAACACCACACATTGCCTGATGGCCTTGTACTTGAGTTGTGTCCGGAACGTGGTCCACGCGGCGTCGTGTACGGACTTCGCCATACGCGTTTTTGCCAGCGCTTTCGCGTTCACGTTGCCTACGAAGATGCACGCATGTCTTTTGACCAGCGCCGATGTTTCCTTATGGATGGCGTCCTTGCGCTGGTTTGCGATCTTGGCGTGGATTGCCTTCACGCGGCGCTTCTTGTTCGCTCGTTGAGCGATGCCAAGCGCTTGCTCAGACTCGCGATAGAAGCGCTTAGGCTCGAATTTCTCACCGTCGCTGTACGTCGCCAAGGTCTTCAGACCAAGATCGATGCCGATCACGCCCGAGCCATCCGGCACGCGTTTTTCTTCGACCTCCACCTTGACAGCGATGTTGACGTACCAACGCCCGCGCGAGTCCTCGTTGAAGCTGCCCGCGCCAAGCTCATACTTCGACAGGCCATACGAGTCCCACAGGCCGATCTGAAGACCATTGAAGTGCAGTTGCCCGTTCTTGTACTTGATGCCTTCGCCCTTGAACGGAACCCATCCGAGCGAATACTTCGGCGACTTGCGGTTGCTCACGCGCCAATTGAGTTTCTGGCGCCTGAACTGTTTAAGCCGCGTCGCGAATTCCTTGCACGTCTCTTGAACCGTTCGGGAGTCGACGCGCACGCCTTCGCATTTGCTGAAGCCCGCCGTGAGTTTCTGAAGGTCGAACCCTGACAGCCAGACCTTCGGGCGATTGCAGTAACGCTTCAGGCTGCGATACTGGGTTTCATTGCAGAAATTCCAAACCGTGTTCACGTCGCGCGCCATCGCAAGCATCGCCTTCGCGTGCTTGTCCTTGATGCGCAGCTTCAGTGTCTTTACGGTTTCCATTCCCGTATAGTACGCTTGGTCTTCCAAATTCGGCAAGAGAAGAAGATGGCGCGTCCACGCAAGACTGATACGGATTTACGGCACGGACGGCACTGCGTCTTTGCCCTGCACGTACACTTGGTCTTCGTGACCAAATATCGGCGCAACGTGTTCAAGAAGGAGCACCTTGACGCAATGCAGGCCATCCTGGCCAGGGTATGCAAGGACTTCGAGGCCGAGTTGGTAGAGTTCAATGGCGAGCACGACCACGTCCATCTACTGGTGAACTACCCGCCGAAGGTCGCCCTATCAGCGCTCGTCGCATCGCTCAAGGGCGTGTCGAGCAGACTGCTGCGGCAACAGTTCGGGGATTTCCATCCGTGGCTCAAGCGGCGGGGCGTGCTTTGGTCCCCGTCCTACTTCGCGGCGTCGTGCGGCGGGGCTCCGCTGGATATCCTGCGCCAGTACATTGAGCAGCAGCAGACCCCTCACTAACCCCAAAATTCCCGGCTTACCCCGGACTGAACTCCGGGGCTTGCGCCGGTGCCTTGGTCAGATCGCGGTTTGAGAGCCGAACGGAAGGGTCTTTCGCATCGGCAAGTCAACCATTCCATCCGCTGACGCGCCTGCGTGAATTCCCGCCGCCACTCGCGTGGCGAACGTCGTCTTGGCCGTCCACCGGACGACAGAATTAACCTAACCCGCCCCGGCCGGCATCGGGCAAATGGATTCTTTCACGAGCGTGAATGTTCCTTGGGGGTGCCGGCACCGGAGTCCAACTGAACCTCGTCCTGTGTCATGTGGGTTTGCTCCAAGGTCGCCGGCTTCCCCTCCGTGCTGTTTCCACATCTCCCATGGCGCTGGTTCCAGTGTCGGTACGCCGGCGTGATGTCACACCAAATGGTGCGGATCTATTTGGGTCGGTGCGGTTCCTCGGCCGGCGCGTCTACCTAGCGATCATCCTGGTGGCTGCGATCGAGCCGCACCCACGGCTCCGGCGGCCACGTTCGCAGTTTTAGTGCGCACCAATCGCAGAATTGGCGAGCTGCAACACTTACTCTTCCACGCGAATGCGAGCGGCCTTGACGGCGGCGCCCCAACGTTGGTTCTCGGCTTGAACAAATTCGCCAAATTTTTTGGGGTCGATGGTGATCGGTGTATAACCCATGTCCGCCATTCGCGCTCGGAACTCGGGTTGGCTGGTGGCCCGGGCGACTTGAGCTTGAATCGCATCCACAACCGCTTGCGGCGTGTTCGGCGGCGCCAGTATGCCGAACCAAGTATCGGCATCGATGGCATAGCCACTTTCCGTCAGAGTTGGGACGTCTTTGATCGACGGAAACCTCTCCGGAGAACTAAGAGCGTACAGTCGCAGTTTGGTCTTGTTGGCAACTGCTAGTGGCGTCGGGATAAACGCGTAATCGACTTGGCCTCCCATGACCGCGGTCATGACGGGCGCCGCGCCTCCAAAGGGCACTTCGAGCATGTTGTCAATTTGAGCTTTTGATTTCAGAAGCTCCATGCCCATCTGCGCCATGCTGCCCGGTCCCCAGTGCCCATAAGAGAGGGAACCTTTCTTGGCTTTCGCGACAACATCCTGCACAGTCTTTGTGTCAGCGTCTGGCCTGCTCGCCAAGACGAATCCCATCTTCGCCACGGGGGCAACGGGACGGAAGCCGTTGGGCTGGAATTGCACCACCTTCTTGTGAATGTGCGGTGCCACGGAGATGAAGTCAGCTGCAGCAAACAGAAGCGTGTAGCCGTCTGCCGGCGATCCATAGACCACGTTGGCACCAATGACGCCGTTCGCGCCGGGCCGGTTCTCGACCACAATTGCCTGCCCGAGGTTGTTTCCGATGCCGGAAACTACTAACCGGGCCAGGACATCGGTCCCGCCACCAGGCGCATAGGGGACTACCAGACGAATGGGCTTGTTAGGAGTCCAGCCAGGTTGGGAAAGGGCCGGCTGCGAGGCACCAAGGGTCGCAACGAAGGTAAGGGCTGCCGTCGCTACACGCGTGCCTGCCCGCACGACTCCGGTGAGCCGTGGAATCTGAGTTCCGAATTTCATCATTGTCTCTCGCTACTTTTAGTAGCTTGTGTTCTGGGAACAGCCGTCCTAAAACGGCTGTAGCGACGGACCACATCGATATCAACGCTTTTTCGACTGTGCGGCCGCATGTTCGCCGGCGAGCTTGCCAAACACGGCGCCACGCATCACGGAAGTGGCGCCGGTGTAAACTTGGTAGTAGAGTCCCGACGCTTCGCCAGCGGCATAAAGTCCTGGAATCGCCTTGCCATCAGAGTCTACGACTTGTGCATTGCGATTGACCTTGACGCCGCCGAACGTAAAGCAGATGCCAGCCATGATCGGGTAGGCGAAGTACGGGCCGGTGTCAATCGGGCGTGCCCAGTTTGACTTGGGCGGCACAATGCCGACGGTGCTGAGGTTGTCGACTTCGAGGGGACGAAACTCACCAGCTTGGCAGGCGCTGTTATACGACTGGAGGGTTCGCTCAAGGGCATCTGGTGGGATGCCGCACTTGGCGGCCAGCTCGGCGATTGTCTCCCCTCGCAACGGCGGTTGATCGGTGCGTATGCCCTTCTTCCAATTTGGCACGTCATTGATTCGTTCATCGAAGATTACGTAGGCAAGGCCGTCGGGCTGGTCCTTGAAGGCTCGCGATATGTGGTCATAGTGCACGTCGACGGGGCCCGGCGCTTCGTCGGTAAAGCGCTGACCAAGCTTGTTGACAAGGATCCCGTAGGGGAAATTCATGACCAGCGCCTCGACTTGAGCTGATCGAGGGTCGAGGGGCTCGGCATGAAAGGAGCTAAAGTCACCGGCCGGCGCCGCGCCGAGGTCCAACGCCATCCGAATGCCCTCGCCCTTGTTGTAGTACCCGCCTCGTGCCACCGGTCGGACGTATCTGGCTGCCTGGCCGAGATACTGGGTCAGCATCTCTTGATTGCCCTCAAAGCCGCCCGAGGCTATGACTACGTTGCGGCCGAGCAGCTCAAACGCATCCCCTTGCGCATCGACAAGGCTTAAACGAAGATCGCCACTCGTGTCGCGTCGCGCCAGTCGTGTGGCCGTGGTTTCGTAGAAAAATTTCACGCCAAGATCGGAAGCGTGCGCGTGCAGGGCTTCGATCATGGCAAGCCCTCCACCGACCGGCATTAATCGCGGTGCAGCAGCAGTGACAAAGTACGTCGGCAGGGCGTCGAAGCGAATGCCAAAGGACTGCAGCCACTGCACAGTGGGTCCCGCCTCGCATGACAACGTCGAGAGCAGTTCCGGATCCGGCATGCCGTGGGCCTTGACGTATGGGGGCCAGTCTTCGTACGGCGCGGCCATGCTTCGAATCACGTTAGGATCAAGATTGTCACCTGCATTGGCGCTGAGCAACTCATCGAAATCGTCGCTGACTTCCGAATCGCTCTTCATGCGGAAGTAAGCTTCTGTCCAACGTGTGTTGCCGCCGAATTCTTCGCACGTGGCACGTTCGAGAACCGCCACGCTTACGCCTTGGCTGGCTGCAGCCACAGCGGCAGAGAGTCCGGAGATGCCGCAGCCGATTACCACTACATCGAAGCGCGCGGCACTGTTTTCAGTGCTCATGATATGTCTCCTCTCGAAGGGGTTCAGTACTTGCGAATGAACGGGTCCGGCATTTCCAGGTCCGTGGAGATCCAGACGCTCTTGGTCTCCAGGAATTCCTTTACCGCTTCGATTCCGCCTTCACGACCCAGGCCGCTGTCTTTGTACCCGCCAAATGGCGTCGTGAAGCTGGTAGAACGATAGTTGTTGATCCAAACTGTGCCGGCTTGCAGTCGTTCAGACATGTACATCGTGCGGTGCAGGCTCTTTGTCCATACCCCGGCTGCCAAGCCAAAACGGATATCGTTGGCAATACGCAGTGCGTCATCTTCGTCCTTGAACTTCAGCACCGCCAGCACGGGACCGAACACCTCTTCCTGCGCAATTCGCATGTTGTTCGTTACGTTCGTGAAGATGGTGGGCTCCACAAACTGGCACGCGCCATATTCAGGTCCGGTGGGTACATTGCCACCGAATGCGCACGTCGCACCTTCCTCCTTTGCGATGCGAATGTAGTCGACGACCTTCTCGAACTGGGGACGGGTCGCCACAGGGCCCACTTGGACATCGGAGCGCGATGGATCTCCCAGCTTGGCCTTGCTCGTAATGGAGATCAGGCGCTCAACAAACTCGTCGTGGATGCTCTCCTGCAACAGCAGGCGCGAGCCGGCCATGCAAGTTTGACCGCCGGCGGAGAAGATGCCCGTAATGACGCCGTTGGCGGCATTGGTCAGGTCGGCATCCTCGAAAACGATATTGGGGGACTTGCCTCCGAGCTCCAGAGTCACCTTTTTGAAGTGCTTGGCGGCAGCCATGTTGACGCGGCGGCCGCCTTCGTCACCGCCCGTAAAGGCGATCATTGGAACGAGCGGGTGCTCGACCAGCGGCTCGCCAACGTCTTTGCCAAAACCGGTGATGACATTGAACACGCCCGGGGGGAACCCAGCCTTAACGAAGAGCTTTGCAAGCTCCAGCAGGGAAACGGACGTGTGCTCTGACGGCTTGGCCACGATGGTGTTGCCTGCGCACAGCGCGGGTGCCACTTTCCATGCGGACAGCAGCAGGGAAGAATTCCAAGGCGTAATGGTACCGATTACGCCGATAGGCTCTTGCCGCGTGTAGTTGAAGACCTTCGGCTTGTCCATCGGCACAACGGAGCCGTGAATCTTGTCGGCCATGCCGGCGTAATAGTAAAAGTACTTGGCCACATAGCCGACTTGACCCCGAACCTCGGTGCGCAGTTTGCCGTTGTCACGCGCCTCGACTTCGGTAAGAAGATCGAGGTTCTCTTCGATCAGCCCGGCTAGCTTGTAGAGCAGCATACCCCGCGCCGTCGGGGAGAGCTTTGACCATGGACCATTCAGCGCGGCATGCGCAGCCTGCGCTGCACGATCCACGTCCTCACGGGTGCCGCGCGGGATCTGTGCCCACGGCTCACCGTTGTACGGGTCCAGAGAATCGAACCATTCGCCCTGTTCGGGATCGACGAATTCGTTATTGATGAAGAGCTGGTATTGCATGGAAGTGTCCCTGTGATTGGTAGGATGGTCAGCGACTTGCCGCTTCCTGTATGTAATTCTGGTCGCAGCGCTACTTGCTGACAAACGAGAAGAACTCCAGAGAAGATGAGGTTTTGTCACGAACTCAACGCGGCTGCCTGCGCCTGGAAGGCGCAGGCCATCGCTTTGGCAATTTGTTCGAGGTTGCGGCTGTTCAGAGCCGCCACACAGATACGCCCGGTGTCTACGCCATAGATCCCGTGATCCTCACGTAGACGCCGCATCTGCACCGCGTCGAGCCCTGAATAGCTGAACATGCCCTTCTGTCGCGTGATGAATGAAAAATCCTTGTCGATGCCATACGACTGAAGAGCCGTGGCCAGATGTTGGCGGACTCGAAGGATGCGAAGTCGGATTGACTCTAACTCGGCCTGCCAATGTTCTCGTAGTGCGGGCGTTGACAGTACGGTCGTTACGAGGCGACCGCCGTGCGAGGGAGGGTTGGAATAGTTTGTGCGGATCAGGCCCTTAAGCTGGGAGCGAACGCGTGCTGCAGCCTCCGTGTCGGGGCAGACGACTGATAAGGCGCCAACGCGCTCGCCATACAGCGAGAAGTTCTTGGACAACGAAGTGGCAACCAGGAAGGGCAGACCCGACGAAAGGAAGGTCCGGACAACGGACGCATCATCCTCGAGCCCATCGCCAAAACCCTGATACGCATTGTCCAACAAGGGAATCAGCTGTCGGCGCGCAATCGTCTCCATGACTGCCGACCACGCTTCTGCAGGTAGATCATATCCGGTAGGGTTGTGGCAGCAGGCGTGGAGCACCACGACGGTGCCTGGAGCAGCCGACGAGAGATCTGCAATCATGCCGTCCAGGTCTGGCGTCTTGGCGCCGGCGGAAAGATAGCGATATGTACCCACATAGAGTCCGGCGCCACCAAGGACGCCGCGATGATTGTCCCAGGTGGGGTCGCTAACCATCGCGTGATCAGCACCCCCCCATTGTCTGAGGAAGTCTGCCGCCAGCCGCAATGCGCTGGTACCTCCCACGGTTTGTACCGTCGCGATTCGGCGCGCATCCGAGAGGTTGCCCATTGGCCCAAACACGACGGGAAGCACAGCATCCTGGAATGCGGTCGGCCCGTCGATTGGCTGGTAGCCTCGGGCAAGTCGGGATGCAACGAGCGATGCCTCCGCTTCCGCAATGCAATCGAGAAGGGGTATCTTGCCGGAGTCGTCGTAGTAGACGCCAACAGCGAGATTGACCTTGTCATTGCGAGGATCTTGGGAAAACTGCTCGTTCAGCCCAAGGATAGGGTCCCGCGCCGCCATTGGTATCGTCGAAAGAAACATCTTGAACTCGCTCTGCACTATTGAGCTAGTTATTTTCCGGACGACCCACTAGGGCGTAAAACGAGTTTTTCTCCACTACTCGTGCGTTCGACGCAAGTATCTGGCCAATACGTGCCTTAAGCGGCACAAAAAAGGAGTTACTTTAGTCTCGCACTGAATTCCGCCTCAATGCCAACAACCCAGTCCCGGAACACCTGGACCAGTGCCGATTCCTTCTTGCGTTCGGGATAGACAAGACAGTAGCGCTTCTCATGCTTGAGCGTCAGGTCGAACGCCACCACCAAGTCGTTGCGTGCAATCTCGTCCTGCACATAAAAGCGAGGTACTAGCCCAGCGCCTAAGCCGGCCCGAGCAGCTTCAATCACCATGCCATAAAGCTCGAAATGCATGCCCGGAACAGGCGTGAAGTCGGCTACTCCGGCCAATTCAAACCAGTGCTTCCACGCCTCCGGCCTTGTGGACTTATGCAGCAGTGGGACCGCAGTCAGATTCGAAGGAGTCGACAACGACTCCACGTCGAAGTATCGGGGGCTAAGAATTGGGACCAACTCCTCGGCAAATAAGTCCACCTTCACCACATTGGTCCAAGATGGGTGATCGAAGTTAAGGGCTGCGTCAAAGTTCGTATCGTCGAAGCGGAAGGGAAGGGGCCGCTCGGACAGATTCAGGATGATGTCAGGATGCCGTTCCTTGAAGTCTCGCAGCCGAGGTAGCAGCCACCTATTGGCGAAGGTAGGAATAACCGCGAGTTCCAGAACCCCGCCGACGCCCTTGTGAGACATCAGTGCCGATGTGTGTGCCTCGATGTCAGATAGGTTCCGCGCAATGTTCTTAAGATAAAGGCGGCCCGCATCGTTAAGGACCACTTGTTTGCGAACGCGCGTAAAGAGCTTCACGCCGAGAAAAGTCTCCAACGTCGCGATTTGCCTGCTAACTGCGCTTTCGGTTAGACAGACTTCGTTCGCAGCGCGGGCAAAGCTGCCTTGCCGGGCTGCTGCCTCGAAAACCGTCAGCGCAATAGTGCTGGGAATGTTGCGTCTCATGAGTGATACCTGCAGTGCATGCGAAAACCGCATCATTCGCTGATTATTACGCAATTGCAGTAGGAGGGTCGGATGCCGATACTCCGGAGTTACCCGCAGCAGAGCGGGGAAGCGATAAAAGGAGACAAGTATGGGCCAGAGCCTAATGCACCGGATCCGGGAGGCCATGGTTGAGGCGGCGCCGTTCGAGCCTCTGGTCAGCCACCATGACCGCGATGCGGCAATCACGCTATTGCGCCGGGCACTCACCAGCGGTGATGCGGAAGAAACGCTTGTATATCTCGCGGCTGCGGTTGAACTCCGGGCCTTCATCTCGGAAGACATTTGGCACCATTGCCGTGACGCTGCCAACGATAGTGGCGACGCCGCGCTCGGCCGCCTCTTTCGCAGTGCGCGCGGTCGGTCCTACATCTCACCAATCGCGCGCAAACGATAGCCACCGGCATGTGCCCAAGCACGTGAGCGCGGTAAAGAGTACCGCCTATGAACTCATCTCTAGGTTCTTGACTTCCTCTCCGGGCTAACCCCCGGAGATTCCTCCAGCGAGCGCCTGAAGTCCCAGGCGGGCACTGTTCCGGGCCGCGTTCGTGTCGCGGTCGTGGACCGACCCGCACGAACAGCACGTCCACTGCCTTATTCCAAGGCCGGCCCTACCTTTCGGACTGCTCGCGGATATGACTCCGCAGCACGAGCACGTTTGGGTTGAAAACGCTTCGTTGACCTCTGCGAACACCACACATTGCCTGATGGCCTTGTACTTGAGTTGTGTCCGGAACGTGGTCCACGCGGCGTCGTGTACGGACTTCGCCATACGCGTTTTTGCCAGCGCTTTCGCGTTCACGTTGCCTACGAAGATGCACGCATGTCTTTTGACCAGCGCCGATGTTTCCTTATGGATGGCGTCCTTGCGCTGGTTTGCGATCTTGGCGTGGATTGCCTTCACGCGGCGCTTCTTGTTCGCTCGTTGAGCGATGCCAAGCGCTTGCTCAGACTCGCGATAGAAGCGCTTAGGCTCGAATTTCTCACCGTCGCTGTACGTCGCCAAGGTCTTCAGACCAAGATCGATGCCGATCACGCCCGAGCCATCCGGCACGCGTTTTTCTTCGACCTCCACCTTGACAGCGATGTTGACGTACCAACGCCCGCGCGAGTCCTCGTTGAAGCTGCCCGCGCCAAGCTCATACTTCGACAGGCCATACGAGTCCCACAGGCCGATCTGAAGACCATTGAAGTGCAGTTGCCCGTTCTTGTACTTGATGCCTTCGCCCTTGAACGGAACCCATCCGAGCGAATACTTCGGCGACTTGCGGTTGCTCACGCGCCAATTGAGTTTCTGGCGCCTGAACTGTTTAAGGATCGCCTGAAAGACTCAGTTTCGTGACCCAGGCGTCCTATCGACACCATCGCGGTTTGGATCTCCGCGGCTATCCAGATGGTTGCGTCAGCGCAATCCCGTTCCCTACCCGGTTGGGAGGCCATCTGGCCCCTCAATCGGCGTCACACGCCGTACGCAAGCAGCGCTCTGCGAGCCATCCAGAGATTGCTTGGTGCAAACAGCGTCTTCAGTTGCGCCGTGTTCTTCGCGAGACCTCGGTAACGGACCTTGGCCATGCCGAACTGCTGCTTCAACGCCCGGAATGGATGTTCCACCTTCCCCCGGATCTTCGCTTTGATCGATCCGAAGAGGGCTGCACGGCAATCGGGTGGGTAGATCGCCAGGCGGCCGTATGACGCCAACAAGTCAGGCATGCATGATTGATGCCCACTTGGACGGAATGGCGGTAGTATCCAAGGGCGGCCTTGGGCTGGACCAATCGTCGCAGCCGATTTTCAAGCGGGGAGGGGGAGAACCAAGGAATGGCTATGCTGAGCGCTCACAATCTTCTCCAATAACGGCGTTGCAAAATCCAGGAACAAGCGTGTCGTGAACGACACGCCACGCCGTGTCGGCATTAGCGAGTACAACTGCGACGCATCTGGCTGCCACTCGGATTGCGGATCGAACGCGTCCACCAACTGGCCATGCGCGATGGCCGTCAAACATAAATATCGGGGCAGGGCGGCGACGCCGAGGCCGGCGCCTACAGCCGACAGGAGCACTGACATGTTCCCGCACATCAGCCTAGGGAGATGACGAAGCCGGTATCGGTTCTTGCCGGATTGCGAGAAGTCGATTTTCTTTATCCCGTCGTGCGCCGCCAGTGCGATCAGGCCAAGTTCAGGCACCTCGCTCGGATGCAGCAGGAGCTTGCCTTGCCGCATCCGTAACAAGTCGGCACTCATTGCCATCACCATCGGGACGGGAGTGATCACGCGCGTGATCAGGCTGGAGTCGTCGAGGGGCGTGGACGAAACGCGAAAGGCCAGATCCGCTCGCTCGCTAACCAGGTCGACGATCTGGTCGGCCGCATTGATGACAATGCGCACGTGCGGGTATTGCCGGCAAAAGCGCGAAACTACCGAAATGAGCGCATTTGCCGCCAGCGTGGAGGAGCAGGCGACGCGCAACACGCCGCGGGGCTCGCCATACAGTTCGGAGGCGATGTTAAAAGCAGCCCTTGCCTCTTGGGCCAGGATCCTAGCGTGACTGTAGACCTGTTCGCCTGCCGACGTCAGAGATATGTGGCGGGTGTTGCGCTGCAGCAAGCGCACGCCCATGCGCTGTTCCAGTTCGGCAATGCGCCGGCTTAGTTTGGAGCGCTGTAGCCCCAGATTGCGCGCAGCCGCGGAGAAGCCATCGTGATCCACGATCTCAGCGAAGAACAACAAATCTTCAAGCCTGTCCACGTCGCACCTCTTCAGCGAGCCCATCATATTGTCCTACTCAGCAGGACAAAGTATTGCCGGCAATGTTCATTCCCGCAAGGCGTGTGTTCGACTAGACTCTTCTGAAACACATGGTTAATACGCACCGGGCCAGGAAAGGGCGGCTATCGGAAATGAACATTCGATGCGCGGAGTTGGTGATGCCGATGCCTGGAGAATCAATGGCTCATGACAGGCCATGGGTGCGAAGCTGAATTTCAGTCACGCATGGTCTTTTGACACCAAAGGGAAATTTCGATGCGCCTCTTTCATCGATCGCTCGTGGCTGTGATCGTCAGTCTCCCGTTTCACTTGGCCGTTGCCGCGAGCGACACGGGGGTGACGGTCGATTTTTCGACGTATCGTAATCGCCCCATGCTCGATGATTTCACGGCAGCGGTCTGCCCCGACAACCCGCGCGACCTGGTTCAGATTAAGGGCAATCTTTATCGTCACACCACAGGAGCCGGGCTGGCTGTACACAGCGGTTTCGTGCTGGTCACGAAGGAGGGTGCGTTGGTCATTGATCCCGCCATGACATGCACGGCAGGCTGGCTGCGCGACGAGATCAAGAAGCGCTTCAACGTCCCCGTGAAGTACGTGGTCTATACCCACGGGCACGCCGACCACATCAGTGGGGGCCAGGTGTTCCAGCAGGACGGCGCGATCGTGGTTGCCAACCGACGCGCACTTGAGCCCATCGTCGGCGAGAGGATTCCTACTGCCGTGACGAACCGGGTGTTCGATACCGACATGCGCATCGACCTGGGCGGCGAGACCGTGCTGCTGCATCGCGAGGCACCGAGCCATTCAGACAACGTGACAATGGTGCTGTTTCCCAAGTACAAGGCGCTACAGTGCACTGATGTATGTGAAAGCAAGTCGATGCCTTACAACGACTTCCTTGACTTCTACTATCCGGGCTGGGTTGAAACGCTCGACTGGGTCGCCAAGCAGGACGTCGACATCATCGATGTCGGTCACTTCACGCCAGCCATCAAGGCCGACCAGGCCGCGCTGCGCAACTACATCGTCAGCCTGCATCGGCAGGTGCTGAATTTGGTCCGTGCGGGGCAGTCGTGGGACCAGCTCTATCGCAACGTCAAGTTCAGCAAGGAGGTGCAGCAGTGGATTGCCTTCAGCACCATGAAGACGCTCAACATCGTCGATATGCATCGATGGTGACCAACCGCCGGCGCGGGGAGTGGTAGACCGCCCGCACTAGCAAAGGGAAGCATACGCAGCGCGAAATCGCTGGATGGCGATGTCGATGGTCCTGCCCCCCTTTTTTATGAGTCTCAGCCATATTGAGGTAATGGATGCATCAGTCTCGCCGCAATCTGCTGCGCAGTGCGGGCGCTGGCTTGGCCTTGGCTGCCGCCGGTGCATCCAAAGTCCAGGCCACGGCCAAGCCGCGTGCCGAGTGCGCGACCGTGGTGCCTGCGGCTGCTCGCAATCGGAAGCTCGACATCATCAGTCTTGACCGCCTGGAGAACCAGGCCAAGCAGGTGACGACATCCGGAGCCTATGTTTTCATCGCTGAAGCGGCGCGCGACGAGTGGACTCTACGGGAGAATCGGCGCGCATTCTGCGACTATCCGATCTTGATGCATCGTCTGGCAGGCGTTGCGGCCAAGGACATTGATCTGGGCATCGACCTACTTGGTCATCGCCTGCCTTACCCGATCATTGCAGCGCCGGCCAAGGCGCATACGTTCGTGCATCCCGGCGGCGAGGTAGCGATGGCCGCCGGGGTGGGGCTAGCGCGAACGCTGTGTCAGTCTTTAGGCGCGGCGTCCAAGCCGCTAGAAGCCATAGTCGGCGCGACTAAGGGGCCGAAGTGGTTCCAACTGTACGTTAATGCGGATGTCGGCGTGACCCGCGAACTTCTGTTGCGTGCACGCCAAGCCGAGTACATTGCGAATAGCATCACTGCGGATGCATCGGGTCCGGGTATTAGCGACACATTCGTGAGCCTGGGGAGCCCGTTCCCGCCCAATTTCACGTTCGGCAACCATGATCCACGTTATGGTGGTCGCGGCGACTTTGCCGATCAGAAGGTCGGACTTACACCTGACGATATCGGCTTCGTGCGGTCGGTGACTGGGTTGCCGGTCGTAGTCAAGGGCATCCTACCCGCGCAAGATGCGGATACGGCCATCAAGGCCGGCGCCTCGACGATCCAGGTATCCAATCACGGCGGAAGACGGCTCGATGGCGTGCCTGTATCGATCGGCGTGCTGCAGGAGGTAGTAGGCGTCGTCAAAGGGCGGGTGCCGGTCATTCTCGATAGCGGCATCCGTCGGGGGATCGATGTCTTTAGGGTGTTGACACTCTGGGTGCAGGTCGTTGCCGTCGGCCGGCCCATGATGTACGGTCTGGCCCTCGGCGGATCGATGGGCGTTCAGAGCGTATTCGACCAACTGCGCGATGAGATGCGCAGCACGATGCTTCTGGCCGGGGCCAGGTCCGTGAGCGAGCTTTCTCCGAACTATCTTCGGCCGGGACCTGCCCCGGCTGCGCACCTGGTTTGATCCCATTGCATCGTAGTCATCTCGGAGACATGGTATGAACGACCAAGTAGAACTCGTTGACACCCCGGAAGCGCTTCAGGCCGCAACGCGTGACATGGCGCGCCGGGTCATCACCGTCGGTGGCATCCTGACCGATCTGCCGACGATCCGGCTCGCCCCTGGACAAACACTGGCTGGCGACGGCAACGGCGCCGTCATCCGCTTTGCACAAGGTAGCGATGGCCTCCAGCTCAGCGCCGACAATGCCATCACGGACCTGCACGTCGAGACGTCGCCGGACAAGCGTGCCATCTTCAACGATACCGGCGTCGAAAGCCTGGGCCAGTTGCGCCTGGCTAATGTCTCCACTATCGGCCAGGTTCAACTCTTGGCCAGGGACAAGGTCCGCGCGGGACACGTCGCCGTCGACGGGCTGGACGTCATCGCGGCGGATGCTCGCGGCCAGTCGGATAGGCCGCAAGGCTATGGCGTACATGTGACACAGGGCGGATTCACGCTTTGGAATATGCAGGCCGACCCGAACGTCGTCATCAGCGCCCAACTCAAGGGTCTGTCGGCCGGCCGGCCGACGGCACCGGTACTCGGCAGCGGAATTTTTGTAAGCGGTACGCCCGGTGGTGGGCGGCTCACCGTGCCGGTCCTGGAGACCGGTGCTGTGTATAGCGACGGCAAGATCGCCTCGGGCGCGCCGGATCAGATCACCGGCGGCGTCTTTACTGTGCACAACGCGTTCGTCGACATCGTGCGCAATCTTGGGCCGGTCGTGACCTATGGCGTGAATGACATGGTGCTCGACAACTGGGGTGCGGTCGACCAGTGGGACGCGCACGAGAAACTCACGTCGTATGGCCCGAGCGGCATCGGCTTTGTCAATTTCGGCACAGTGAATGAGTTGCGCGTGCATGCCCCTATTGAGACCTTCGGCCAAGGTGCCCGTGGCTTTAATGTCTACGACGGCACCGTCAACCTCGCCGAGATTGACCGTATCACGACACATGCAGATGGCGCGGTCGGCATCCAGATCAGCCAGCCGATCGGACGTTTGCGCGTGTATCGCGGCATCGAGACGTTCGGCGGCACAGGTGACTCCCTCGTGAAGGGCGTGGTCGTGACGCTGTCGGCGATTGCGCTCAGCATCAAGACGGGCGGTTCCGCGCGGGAGATCGACATCGAGGGCGGCGTGATCGCGCATGGTAAGGACATCGTACCGCTTGAGGTTCACGGCACCATCGGCACGCTGCAAATCGACAACGTTGTTGCGGCAGCGGTGTAGTCCGCCAGCCCTAGGGGCCTGAGCCATGAAAGGACGCCCCATCGCTACCATCCTACCCGGGCACCGTATTATCGATGACGGCGACATGCTGCAATGGCGGGCATTGCAGCTGCATGACCGCGTATCGCTCGGGTCCTTCGTCTTCCTCAATCACTATCGTCAATCGTCACCTCGGCCGGCGCGGCATCGGCGACGCAGCGCACCCCCACGCAGGCATCGAGGTGATCAGCTACCTGCTGGAGGGCGGAGTCGAACACCGCGACAGTGAGGGGTTTCGGGACATTTTCGGCCCCGGGGACGCCCAGCGGATTCGTGCTGGTCGTGGCATCCTGCACGCAGAGGCGCCTGCAAGCGGGCGCCATGGTCTACAGCTCTGGACGAGCTTGCCGCCCGACCGGAAGTTCATTGACCCTGCCTAGGCGTCGTTCCGGCCTCAGCAGACTCCGGCGTTCGGGCGTGCCGATGGTCGTGTCCGGGTCATTGCAAGCCGGGCTGCCGCCTCACCACCGGGGGCACGGCCCAGCGCGTACAACGCCCGAGCCCGCGATCGCGTTCGACGTTGATGCCGACCGGCCAAGGCGTCGATGTTCTCGGCAAACGTACGACGGGGGCAGCCAGCGTTTGTGCACTTGAAACGACGCACCTCAACGGCGAGAACGCCCCGCTGCTCGAGCATCGGTCGTTCTTCCAGACTGCGCACATAGCTGCCGTGGAGTCGGTCACTCCAACGACGGCAGGCAGGACAAGGTGCCGCGCAAACCGTACTGCGGGCTTCGACAGTGATGGCATTCCCTCGCGCGTCGCTGGAGACGACGCGCTTACCCACACGGGCGAGAATACGATCGATGCCCCCGAGAATTTGGCTCATGGTAACAATCAACGTGGGGCCAGATCGGCCCGAAATAAAGCCCTCGACGCCGCCGTCACAGAAAGTGGGGAAGACCTATCTTTGAGCCGGTAGACGCCATGCTGCTGGCGCCGGCTTTACGCGACTCCGGCTTTCCACCGTCAACGCCAGATGGGACCGCGCCGCCATCGTGCCCGCGGGCGCGCACTAGCAGATCGACAACTGGCGCCTGAGCGGGCTCTACTCCTCCGCGCGCAACACGTTCACGAGCGCCGCCGTCCATGCGGCCGAACTCGCCGTGGATGCTCGGCTTCAGCGTCGAGAACAACACTCAACATCGCGATACGCAAATGATGGCGTTGATCCGCGTGACCCATGCCAAGCTCAAAGGCGCATATGGATCGCCACGCATGCTCCGGGAAATCCGCGCGCGAGGCTTCCCAGCCTCCAAGGAGCGGGTCGAGCGGCTGATGCGCGAGAACGGCATTCGTGCCCGGCACAAGCGACGCTGGCGGGCCACGACGAATTCCAGGCACTCGCTGCCGATCGCGCCGAACCGACTGGAGCGCAACTTCACGCCCGCAGCGCCAAATCAGGTTTGGACGGCGGACATGACCTACATCTGGACCGACGAAGGCTGGCTGTATCTGGCCATCGTGCTTGACCTGTTCAACCGCGAAGTGGTTGGCTGGTCGATTCGGCCCCGGATGACGGCAGATATCGTGACAGATACGCTGGCGATGGCTTGGTTCCGCCGCAAGCCCGCATCGGGATTGATTCACCACACGGACCGAGGCGCCCAGGGCGGATTCAACTGGTCGTCGCAACACCCTTATAGATTAAGGAGGTGTTTATGGGGCGCTCTGCTATGTGTCCCCGGCCCAGTACCTCCGGGACTGGGAAGACCCACGGGCCATAGCGGCTTGACTCCCTTACCCTTGGAAGGCGAAAAACAAGGGGAACCTCATACCGCTAAGGGAAAAACCGAGCTTGACACTGAATTTCGTTGGCACAAAATTTGCTTCTTGAAATGCGGATTTGCCGACGGACGTTTTTTCTATGTCTTCTTCTTTGCCCCAAGCCGCACGGCCACGGATTCATCAGGTTTGTAGTTGCGACGTGGACGAGCATGCGCTCGCGCAGCGTGATTGGAACTTGCGCTACGACCAGCTTGGGCGCGGCCGCTTTTCCGGCGAGTTCCTGCAGGTATCATTGCCGAAAGAAATGCTGGTGTTCCAGGAGCGCTACAACATAGCCGTACGCCAGCGTGGTTCGCTCGGCACTGATAGTTTCGTTTGTGCCATCCCTATGCGGGCGAACGGCGAGATGTCGGTCAATGGTGTGCGCGTGCCAGGGGACCACGCCATTGTCTGCAACGATGCGGAGTTTGATATCCGCACGCCCGGCAACTTCGACGTGTGCGGGATCGCGATACAGGTTGCCTCGGTTCGGCAAGCATTGTCCCGGATCTATAAAGAAGAGCCGCACATCCTGAGCCGTCAACAACTTGCCGCGCCTCGCCTGGACGAAGCCGCGGGCGCGCGCTTGCGGCAGCAATTGAGTGCCATGCTCGAAGGATTGCGGTTACAACCGGAATTGCTTGAGGACAGCGACGCGCGGCACATCTGGACGGATCAAGTGCTGATCGAGCTGCTTGAAGCGCTGCCAATCCCTCCCGGCGACACGCACGAGCGCAGCGCGGCTCAACGCAAGCGTCTGGTGGACCGCGCGTGCGAAGTCATGCTGGCACAGCCGGACGAGCCGATTTCCATCCTTGAGGTGTGCAGCGCGGTCGCTGCCAGCCGCCGCAAGCTGAATTATGCGTTCCAGGACGTATTGGGCATGGGGCCCGTGGCTTACCAGCGCGCGCTCCGGCTTAATGGTGTGCGCCGCCAGTTGCAGCGTTGCGAGGATGCGCTCACCGGCGTATATAACGTTGCCGTGCGCTGGGGTTTCTGGCATTTCGGGCAATTCTCGACGGATTACAAGAATTTCTTCGGCGAACTTCCCTCCGAGACACTGCAGGGCGCCCGGCAGGCCCGTGGCATGACCGCCCAGTCCCTCCGCTGAACATTCTCCGGCGCCAAGCCGGAGCAACCTCGACGCATCCCTCCCCTCGTGCGCAAGTTTGCGCAATCCCGATAACGCCGTTGCGGCGGCGCTGTTACAGTCAGTCGCGTGTGAGATACGCGAGTGACTGCTCCCGGATGACGCTCTGACGGCCTCCCATCTGCCTTGCACGCGCGCCAGAGCGCATAGCGAGCAGGCATCGGGAAATGCGGCCTACTCACTTTTTGCCTCAACCTGCGGCAACAGTCGATCGACAGCCTCGAAGATCACACAAAGAGACAGCGGTGCGCGGATATTGCCTCACGACTGTCCATTCCCTAATGAACGGCGATTGCACCGGGCAAGCCCGGCGCATCACGCAGGCTTAGCAAGAACAAGGCGCATCATGGATTCTTTCCCTCCGAACGAGATCGTTGCTTTCGATACGCCTGATGCCACGGAACGCTTGCGCAAGTCGCTGCAGCTTGATGGCATGCTCCCGCAAGGTGTGCTGCGGCAGGAAATCGAAGCCTCCTGGGACCGCAGCATGCGCCATGGCATCGACCGTTCGGACAGCAAGCTAGTGGACATCCAGTTTGATGCCGATTGGAAGACGCTGCGCGAAGCCAACCGCTTGCTGATCGACGCCGCTTCGCCGGAAATGAGTTTCCTCGTCGCACGCTATGGGCACGATGGCATCGCCATCCTAGCGGACGCCGATGCCAACATGCTGCTGGTTGAGGGACGGACGGACTATCTACAGGAATTGGGCATCCGCGATGTCGCCCCAGGCGCCTGCTGGAGCGAGGCCATGCGAGGGACCAACGCGCTCGGCACGGCCCTCGTTGACAGCAAGCCGACGCTGATCAATAGCGGCGAGCATTACCTGGAATGCCTGCGCCGCCTCTCCTGTGCTTCCGCGCCGATCCGCGATCCGCGCGGCCAGCTCATCGGCGTCCTCGACGTGACGCGGGAAGGGGTCTTGACGCAGCCGCGGGATAGTCTTTCCATGCTGATGCTGGCCGCGCGCCAGATCGAGTGCCGGCTGTTCGGCGCGTATTATCCCGAGAACATCGTCTTGGCGTTTCATCGGCGTGAACCGCATCTGGATTCGGCGTGGCGCGGCATGGTCGTATTGAGCTGCGACGGCGACATCCTCGCTGCCGATCAGCAAGCCTGCTCACTGCTAATGCAGGATAGGAGCGCCGTGGTTGGGCGCCGCAGCGAAGACATCCTGGGGATCCGGGGATCGCAGCTGGTTGCCCGTGTGATGCGCGAGGGCGTCTCCAAGGTTACGAACGCCAGCGGGGAATTCTTCTTCAGGGCGGTCCAGATACCCCGTCCGGCGCCATCCATCCCGGCCGCGGAGCCGGACACGGCCCGCGCGGCGCCGGGGTCGCTTGACCGGCTGGCGGGCGCCAACCATCGGCTGGCACGAGGGCTCCACATGGCGCGTCGCGGGCTGGACCACGACGTACCCGTGCTCTTGCTTGGCGAGACCGGCACGGGCAAGGAAGTGACCGCACGTGCTTTGCACGATGCGAGCGTGCGGGCGGGCAAGCCTTTCGTCGCGGTGAACTGCGCGTCGATTCCCGAGGGACTGATCGAATCCGAACTTTTCGGATACCGCGAAGGCGCATTCACCGGCGCACGCAAGGGCGGTGTCGTCGGCCGCCTTAGTCAGGCCAACGGCGGCACGCTGTTCCTCGACGAGATTGGCGACATGCCGCTGCACCTGCAGGCTCGGCTGCTGCGGGTCCTGCAGGAGCGCAAGGTTGCGCCGCTCGGCGCTGCGGAGGAGCAAGCCATCGACGTCGCTCTGGTCTGTGCCACACACCGGGACCTGAAACTCCTGGTCCAGGAAAAAACCTTTCGCGAAGACCTTTACTACCGCATAAACGGCATCGGCGTTTCACTGCCACCGTTACGCGAGCGCCAGGACATCGGGGACCTCGCCAACGTACTGCTCGCGAAGCTTGGCGCACCACACGCGACCCTGGACTCCGAGCTTTCCGAATTGATCGAGCAATTCGACTGGCCCGGAAATATCCGCCAGCTCGAGATGGTGCTGCGCTCGGCCTTGGCCATGCGGGAGGAAGGCGAGACCGCTCTAGGCACGCAGCATCTGACAGACGCGGCTCTCGACGAGCTGCAGGCGGGTGCGCGTCAATCCGCCGGACTGATCCGGGACCGTGAAATGGAATTGATTCGCGACAGCCTCGGCAGCCATCAAGGCAATGTTTCCGCGGCCGCGCAAGCGCTTGGAATCAGCCGCGCCACGCTTTACCGCAAGCTCAAGCAGCTACGGACATAGCGCATCAAATATCGCAAGTGCACCGCGCGCCTATTTGGGCGCGCTTATCTGGGCACGGCTGTTGGCCGTGTGGGAAGGCATATGTTCGGGTTTCTCCTCAGACTGGCACAGACGGACGACAGCGCGAGGCTTGAGCAAGCGCTCGCATGGCTATATGGGTTTATCCGGCCGCACCGGCTGGGGATTGCCGCGCTGCTTGGCCTTTCGATGTGCGCGACCTTACTCGTACTGGCGCAGCCCATGCTGACCAAGCTGCTGATCGACAAGGGCCTGCTGGCTGGAAACTATCCCGTGCTGGTGGCTACCGCGGCAACCATGGTCTGCGCGGGCATGGTGGGCAACGTACTCGGCGGTGCCAACCGCTATCTGCACACGCGCCTGTCTGGCCGAATCCTGTTCTCGTTGCGAAGTGCGCTCTATGCCCACCTGCAAAAATTGTCGCCAGCGTTCTACGGCCGCCGGCGGATCGGCGATCTTCTTTCCCGGCTTGATGGCGATGTCGCGGAAATCCAACGCTTTGCGCTCGATTCCTTGTTTTCCGCCGTATCGAGCCTTATCGGCCTGGCAGGCGCGGTCGTGCTTTTGCTGTCGCTATCATGGAAACTGTCCTTGCTCATCGTCGTGCTGATTCCCTTCGAATTCTTCTGGCTGCGCTGGATGCGCCAGAAGGTCGAGCGCGACGCCCGCAGCCTGCGGCAGAGCTCCGCGGATCTGTCATGCTTCCTGGTCGAGACGCTGCCGGCCATGAAGTTTATTCAATCCGCCGGGCAGCAAGGCGCGGAGCAGCGTCGTCTTGACCAGCTTGGCGACGGCTACATGCAACGCCTGTTGAAGCTGCAGCTCACAGAGTTCTTTACGCAATCTGTACCCGGAACGCTAACCTCCGTGTCACGGGCAGGCGCATTTCTCGTCGGCGGCTACTGGGTCATCCACGGGGAGTGGCAACTGGGATCGCTGATCGCGTTTTCCACCTATATGGGTATGGCGGTGGGACCGGTAAAGAGCCTGCTTGGTCTATATGTCGCAATACAGCGGGTGACGGTCAGTCTCGGCCGCGTCATCGAGTTGCAGCGCGAGCCACTCACGGTGCGGCAGCCACGGCACCCTGTGCAACCACCGCTGGCCGGCTGCGACCTGCGTCTGGAGGACGTCTGGTTCGCGCATGCCGAACGAAACGACTGGGTTCTGCGCGGCATCACGGCAACCATACCCGCAGGCGCGAAGGTGGCGATCAGCGGCGCGTCGGGGACAGGAAAATCAACCCTGGTCGACCTGCTGCTGCGGTTCTACGATCCCCCGCAGGGACGTGTTCTTTTTGGCGGCACCGACTTGCGCGACCTCGACCTGTACGCGCTGCGCAGGCGCATCGCCGTGGTGAGCCAGGAAATTATCCTGTTTCGTGGCAGCCTTGCCGCCAACATAGCCTATGGCGCGCCGCAATCTTCCCGTGAAACCATCGCGCGGATCGCCAGCATGGCGGGGCTCGACGGCTTGATCGAAAGCATGCCGGACGGTTTGGATAGCGAGGTCGGCGAGCGGGGCCAGCAGCTCTCCGGTGGGCAGAAGCAGCGCGTCGCGATAGCGCGCGCTCTGCTGCAGGATGCATCCATCCTGGTGCTCGACGAATCCACGTCGGCGCTCGACGAAGCGACCGAGCGCAAGCTGATCGCCGAGGTAGATCGCCTCTTTGCCAGCCGTACCCGGATCCTGATCAGCCATCGGGCATCCACGCTCGCGCGGGCGGATTTGCATCTGACACTCGCCGACGGCATGCTGCGGCCACATCGCCAGGAGCATGCTCAAAATGCGTAGGGAAGTGCGTGTGGGGATTGTCGACAGTGGTATTCGTGCTCGCCATGCAGGCGTGGTGAAGGCGGCGAAACGATTCCGGTTGGATGCGGAGCTGCAGCTCGGTCAAGGCGAGGCCGAGGCGGATCGCCTTGGCCACGGCAGTGCCGTACTGGAAACGATATGCCAGCACGCGCCGAACGCCCGGTTTTGCATTGCTCAAGTCTTTCACGACCGCTGGCACACCACCCCGTTGCAGATTGCCGCAGCCATGCACTGGCTCATCGACCAGGAGGTCAATATCATCAACCTGAGCCTGGGCGTGCGCACCGATCGTCTCTTGATGCGCGATGCCTGCATGCGCGCCCAGGAAGCGGGCATCCTGCTGTGCGCCGCCTGCCCGGCGCAGGGCTTGCCGGTGTTTCCCGCCAGCTACCCGAACGTGCTGCGCGTGACCGGGGACGCGCGCTGCGGCCGCGGCCAATGGTCCTGGCTCGGCAGCGCCCAGGCGGACTTTGGCGCCGTGGTGTCAACCGACCCGCGCGGGCCGGCGGGTGCGAGTATTGCATGCGCCGCCATCAGCGGCACTATCGCCGCATTGATGCAAGCCGGGGTCCGTCCCCACGAACTGCTGGCGCACCTGAAGCAACATGCCGCGTTCGTCGGCATCGAGAGGAAGCGGCTGGCATGACGGTCGCCCACGTCCTCGTCCTGGGTGCCGGTCCTGCGGGCGCCGCGGTCGCGTTATCCCTCGGCCGTCTCGGCTACCGTGTCAGCGTCGTCAGCGAATGGCGGCATTTCGACGCGGTCGAGGGTGTCTCGGCACGCGTGCTGGAAGGCCTGCGCCAGTCCGGCTTGAGCGATGCGGCGCAATGCGTTTACCCGCCCTCGGTGCGGCACGTGCATTGGAACGGCACCGCGCTGGCACCCAACGCGGAATACCTTGTCGATCGCCGCCGCTTCGATATAGCCCTGCGCCAAGACCTTCGGCGCGCAAGCATCGATGTCATCCGGGCACACGTTCGCGGTGTGCAGTCCTGTTCCAGCAGCCATCGCGCTCAAATTGAAGGGGAACAAGGCACCGCTTACCTCGAGGCGGACTTTCTGGTTGAGGCGCGTGGACGCCTGGCGCCCGCCGCTGGCAAAGGCGTGCGCGGTCCGGAAACCCTGAGCTTGCTGAGCCAATGGAAAGGCCGGCCGGGTCCCCGCGGATCCGCGGTGGAGAGCATGCAGGACGGTTGGGCATGGATGGCAAGATTGCGCGACGGCAGATGTTATTGGCAGTGGACCCTGGATGCGGGCAGTGCCGCCTTGCCACGCAAGAATGAACTCGCGGCCTTCTGTGCCGCGCGGCGTGCCGGCTCTGTAGTGGCAATGGAATTCTTCGGCGCAAGCGCGCGCCGGCCCGCCACCCTGCACGCCCGCAGCAGTACCGCCACGCTTTGCGCGCAAACCGTCGGAGCAAACTGGCTTCGCGTTGGCGATGCCGCCATGGCCGTGGACCCGCTGTCCGGGAACGGGATGTTCCAGTCGCTGTCGTCGGCGCTGCAAGCGCCGGCAGTCATCAACACGATACTGACTCGACCAGAGCGCGCGCCGCTGGCGCGGCGCTTTCACCAGCAGCGCATTGACAACCTCTTTGCCCGCTTTGCCAGGATCGGCCGCGATTTCTACGCCACGGAACATCGCTGGGCGTGTTCGCCCTTCTGGCAGCCACGTAACCGCTGGCCGGACGAGCAGCCGCTAGTAGTGCCCGTTGATTTTCGCCATCTGCGGGTGGAGAGGGCGCCGGTCATCCGGGACGGCCTGATCGATGAAGCGGACGTAGTGATCACTCCCGAGCAGCCTGTCGGGATCTGGCACTTGAATGGCGTCGAACTGGCGCCCGTGATCAGGGCACTACAGCGCGAGCCCAACGCGCGCGTCCTGGAAACCGTTGCTCCCAGGCAGCGGCAGGCGCTGCACGCCTGGCTCGCTGCGCACCGTTATCCCGTAGTTTAGTGCCAGGCGCGGCGCTAGCCCCGCGCCAGCGCCCCTGCGTCAGACGTTCATGATCACGGACTTCAGCTCGGTGTAATTATCGATCGCCGCCGCGCCCATTTCCCGGCCGATGCCAGACAGCTTGAAGCCGCCGAACGGCATTGCCGGATCCAGGGCGCTATGGCAGTTCACCCATACCGAGCCGGATTTGATCTTGGGAACCATGCGATGTGCCGCCGAGAGATTATTGGTCCAGATGCTCGCGCCAAGACCATACCGCGAGTCGTTGGCCATGCGGATTGCGTCATCGATGTCGTCGAACGGCATCGCCACCAGCACCGGACCGAAAATCTCCTCCTGCACCAGCGGGCCCTTCTGGTCCACATCCACCATCACAGTGGGCTTGACGAAGTAGCCGGGCCCGAATTGCGCGCCGCCGCAGGCCACGTGCGCGCCAAGCTGGCGTCCTTGCTCGATATAGCCGAATACGCGCTGCTGTTGCTTCTCCGAAATGAGCGGCCCCATTTCCACGTTGGGGTCCAGCCCGTTCCCAAGTTTCATGCCGTCGGCGATGGATGCGATCTCGCCAACCACATTGTCGAAATGCTTGCGGTGCACATAAAGACGCGAGCCTGCGCAACAGACCTGGCCCTGATTGAAGAAGATCGCGGCCGCGGCACCGGCCGCGGCAATGCGTGGATCGGCGTCTTCCAGCACGATGGTGGGCGATTTACCGCCGAGTTCGAGCGTGACGCGCGTCATGGAATCCATTGCTGCCTTGCCGATCAGCTTCCCGACCTCAGTGGATCCCGTGAAGGTCAGTTTATCGACGCCAGGATGGCGGGACAGCGCAGCGCCGGCGATGGCACCGGATCCCGTCACGACGTTCAGCACGCCGTCCGGATAACCTGCTTCGGCCATCAGCTCGGCAAGCTTGAGGGCCGACAGCGGCGTCTCGTCAGCCGGCTTCAGCACCACGGTGCAGCCGGTCGCGAGTGCCGGGCCCAGTTTCCAGCATGCAAGCAGAAGCGGAAAATTCCATGCGACGATCGCACCAACGACGCCAACGGCTTCTCGGCGGATAAAGCTGTGGAAGTGTGCGTTCGGCATCTGCGGCATCGAGACATCGACGGAGGACCCCTCGATCTTGGTCGCCCAGCCTGCCATGTAGCGCAGGAAGTCAATGCAGAGCTGCACATCCATGACCCTTGCGATGGTTGCGCTCTTGCCGTTGTTGACGCATTCCAGCTCGGCCAGCAGCTGCGCGTCCCGCTCGATCAGGTCGGACAGGCGCCACAGGAGATTCTGGCGATCGCGCGGACGCGTCCGGCTCCATGCCGAATCGTCGAAGGCCTTGCGCGCCGCCGCAACCGCGCGGTCGACATCGATCTCTTGCGCACTGGGAACGCGACAAAGCACCTCGGCAGTCGCAGGATTACGGACCGGCATGGTGGCGCCGCTGATGGCGTCTTGCCACGCGCCATCGATCAGCATCTTTGGCTGGCGTGCGAGAAATGCCTGTGTTTGCGGCAGTGAGGTGAGAGAGGGTTGCATGTCGCAGTGTCTCCTGGTTATTGAAGAACCATCGATGGATGGGATCCCATGGACGGGATCCCGCAAAAGCAGCTTCCATACCAGTTGCCTCTTAGACCCGCGGTAATGGAGAAACGGACCTCCGCTTCACTTTTGCGGCCAATGACGCCCGCTGCCGCTGTTTCCATTTGCGACTGCCGAGACTGGAGCGTGAGATCGTGCGACAGCACCGATGCGTAGTAGTCGCCACGAAAGCGGCCGCATGAAACAGTCAGTCGCAAAGTAATACAGCGAGCCGAGCTCCGGTGAGGGTATTGGCTCGCATTTAGGCCGTGTTTTCCCGCCGTGCACGCTTGTCCTGCCATTGGCACGGAAGCTGCTAAATAGCCTTCGAAAGATAAAGCGTGCCGTCCCTTGCAGGGCCGGGACCGATACGACTCAAGGCAAAGGAGCCTCACTGTGTTTTCCACTGTGTTACCCATCCTCTTGCGAAAGACCATGATCCTATGCAGTCTTGGGGCCGCAGGCTTCCTGATGACGATTGGCTCGTCAGCGCACGCTCGCGATGCACAGGCCGTCATCAGCCAGACTTGCGCCGCTTGCCATGCTGCCGAAGGCAAGGATTCCTGGAGCCGGATCAGCCACCAGCGCAAGACCCCGGAAGGGTGGCTGATGACCATTGCACGGATGCAGACCATGCACGGCCTGTCCATCAGCGACGAAGACCGCCGCATCGTGGTCAAGTACCTGGCGGACAAGCAAGGTCTTGCGCCGGCCGAAGCCGAAAGCGCCCGCTACGGCATCGAGCGCCGCATGAATACGGTGGAGGCAGTTGACTCCAAGCTGTTCAACGAGATGTGCGCACGCTGCCATTCCGCCGCGCGTCCTTTGCTGCAGCGCCGCCCTATCAAGGAATGGGAGCACCTGGTGAATTTCCACCTCGGCCAGTGGCCCTCCGTGGAGTATTCCGCGATGGGGCGCGACCGCGACTGGCTGCAGGTCGCGCTGAAGGAAGTGGTGCCAATGCTGGAGAAGCAATATCCGTATGAGAGGAGCGACTGGAAGGACTGGCGAAAGCAGAAGCCGGAGGCGGCAGCGCTGCGTGGCCGCTGGAGCTTCAGCGGCCATATGCCGGGCAGCGGCGATATCCGTGGCGTAATGGACGTGGCCAGTGCCGGCGGCGACAACTTCAAAGTCTCCGTCAACGGCCAGTACGCCGACGGACGCCCCTTCAACGGCAGCGGTACGGCGATCGTCTATACCGGCTATGAATGGCGTGGCAGCATCTCCATCGATGGCGTAACGATGCGCCAGGTCCTCACCGCCAAAGACGGCGAGCTGCGGGGGCGGATGTTCGACGCCGTGCACGACGAGCGCGGCCTCGACTTTCATGCCGTACAAGCAAGCGTGGCGGCATCCGGTCGCGTGCTCGCCGTGCAGCCGGAGTTTGTCAAAGCCGGTGCCGAGGCGGAGCTGACCGTAGTCGGCACGCAGCTCAACGGCACGCCGGACTTCGGCCCCGGCATCCAGGTGGTACGGGTGATGCAGCGTTCGCCGGAGCAGGTGCGCGTCAAGGTCCGGATCGGCGACGAGGCGGCAACCGGCGTGCGCCCCATCCGCATCGGCAAGGTCCAGGGCGCCGGGCTTGCCATCTATCGGCAAGTGACGGATGTCAAGGTTCTGCCGGCGTACTCGGTGGCTCGCGTCGGCGGGAACGGCGGGGCCGCGCCGAAGGTGGAAGGGCGCTTCGACGCGGAAGCATGGAGTCAGGATGCCAACGGCAAGGCGTTCCGCGTGGGCTATGTCCCGGCGCGCTGGTCGGTGGCACCGTTCAACGAACGCGCCGTGGAGGATCGCGACGTCAACTTCGCCGGCACGATGCGCGCCGACGCGGGCATCTTCATGCCCGGCGACGCAGGGCCCAATCCCGCCCGAACGATGTCGACGAACAATGCCGGCAACCTGAAAGTCATCGCCACGGTGGAAGACGGCGGCCGCGTTCAGAAGGGCGAAGCGCACATGATCGTCACCGTCCAGCGCTGGAACAACCCCCCCATTCCCTGATGCGCCGCATAACGGGAGGACCCGCGTCCGCCGGCTCCTGATGGAGCGTGGTGCTCGCGTGAGCGGGTTTGGAAGAGTATCGGAAACCGGAAGCGAGTCCGCTCACACGCGGATGAAGGAGAGTCCAATGGACGCCATGCTGGAATTAGTCGAGCGGAATGTGCACGAGGTCAGGGTCGAGCCGGACCAGCGCATGTTGTTTCACATCCCGAGCACCTCGCTGTTCGCGATGGACAGTCTCACCGCCGGGATTATCGACGCGCTGCGGGGCAGCCAGTGTACGACGCAAGAGTTGATGGCACGCCTGTCCGGACGCTTCCATGGCGCGGAGGTCGACGAGACCCTGCGCGAACTGCTGGCGCTGGAAATCGTCAGCAACGGCATGCCGCTCACGCCGGAGTTCGGCATGCGGCGCGTGGAAGGCACGGCGTTGAATACGGTCGTGCTGAACGTTAACACCGGCTGCAACCTGAGCTGTACGTACTGCTACAAAGAGGATCTGGACAAACCATCCGCCGGCAAGCGGATGGACGTCGAAACGGCGAAGGCGTCGGTGGAAATGCTGCTGAGCCAGTCGCCCGACGAGCCGCGCTACACGGTAGTCTTCTTTGGCGGCGAGCCGCTCAGCAACCGCAAGCTGATCGAATACATGGTGGACCATTGCGAAGCCCGCTTTGCCGCGGCAGGCAAGGTGGTGGACTTCGTCATGACCACCAATGCGACCTTGCTGACCGAGGAAATCGTCGACTACCTGAATGCCCATCGTTTTGGCCTCTCGGTCAGCATGGACGGCCCGAAGTCGATCCATGATCGCAATCGCCTGACGGTGGGCGGGAGCGGCACTTATGATGTGGTCCGGCGCAAGGTCGCGATGCTGCTGGATCGCTATACCAGCCGGCCGGTCGGCGCGCGCGTCACCCTGACCCGCGGCACCTCCGACGTCGAGGCGATCTGGGACCACCTGTTCAATGAAATCGGCTTTGCCGAGGTTGGCTTCGCGCCCGTCACCTCCGGCGATATCGATACGTTCAACCTGACCGCGGAAGAGCTGCAGGGCGTATTTGCCAGTATGAAGGCGCTCGGCAGGCGCTACCTTGCAGCCGCGCTGGAGCACCGGAATATCGGCTTCTCCAATCTGCACCAGCTCATCACTGATATCCACGAAGGGCACAAGAAAGCCCTGCCCTGCGGCGCTGGCCTGAAGATGCTCGCAGTGGATCACAAGGGCGACCTGAACCTGTGCCATCGCTTTACCGGATCGTCGCTACCGACCTTCGGTAACGTCCATACCGGCGTCGATGAGCCTGGCCTGACCGATTTCCTTTCGCAGCGCCTGGACCGCAGCGGCACCGGCTGCGAAACCTGCCGCATACGCAATCTCTGCTCGGGCGGCTGCTACCACGAGAGCTATGCGCGCTACGGCGACCCCACGCATCCGACTTACCACTACTGCGAACTGATGCGTGACTGGATCGACTTCGGCATCGAGGTCTATAGCCGGATCATGGCATCCAATCCGGCGTTCATTAGCAGTTATATCACACCGCGGAAGGCTAATTAACATGAAGCACTTGAAGCCGATCAACAACAAGGCGCGACAGCTCGAGCAGGCGGCAATGGAAGATCGTCTGGAAGAAGTCATTGCAATGAGCGCGATCGCAGGATGCACCGCGACAACGGACCCGGGCTGGGAAGTTGATGTATTCGGTGGTGTCGCGTCGCTCTGCCAGCCGATGGAGTCCGATCTGTATGGCTGCTCGGATCCTTGCTGGTGGCCTGCCCAGGTTCCCGACATGATGAACACGTACCCGGACTGGAACAAGAGCGCAATGGATTCGGGGCAGGATTGGCGCAACCTGGGGACTGTATTCCCGGCGGACAAAAAATAGACAATGCGCATCAGACAGGATTCAGCCATGCGATACAAGACGTTCTTGACTCTCGCCGCCACCATTGCGCTGGGGCGTTTCGCGTTGCCCGCGTTTGCCGCCAGCGATCTGCCGCTGCGCAAAGGCCACGAGTATCTCGCCGTTACAAACTATCCGAACAACCTGAATGTCGTGGATGCTGAAACCGACAGCATGTACAAGACATGCACCCTGCCGGACAAGTTCGGGCCGGGCACGGTGCAGATCAGCCCCGACCGCAGCCGCGCGTATGTGCTTAACAACCATTACGGCGATCTCTACGGCGTGGAACTCGACACCTGCAAGGTGGTTTTTCACGCCGCTCTCGCGCAGGACTGGTCCGAACGTGCCAAGGCGTTCTTTTCCATCGGGCTGAGCCGCGATGGCAAGGAGATCTACAGCATCGTCAATCCCACCAGGATGAACCGGGACAACTACGCCGTCGAGACGCCGCGCCTGCAGGTCTATGCGACCGACGCCGGGCTCGAAGCCAAGCCCGCCCGCACCTTCCCCGCACCGCGCCAGACGACGCTGCTCCAGGCCGCGGACGATGGCAGCCTGTTCGTCGTGGGGGCCGATGTCTACAAGATGGATCCCGCGACAGGGAAGACGGAAGTTGCCATACCGCTGCGTCACTGGACACGCCCGCTCTACGGGGCGCCCGACGTGCTTTCCGCCTGGCCCCAGCAGCGGCCGCAACACACCTTCAACCTGCTGTTTACGGCGGAGCGCTACAGGGACGAGAACAAGGAGCCGGAAGGCGCCGAGGTCGTCTACGGCTATATCGATATCGACCTGAGAACCGGGAAGTCGGAAGTCACGGATTTCGGGCCCTTTACCGAGGTGTTCTTCACCGGCGGACGCTCCCCCAAGGATCCGAACCTGATGTTCGGCGTGCTGAACCATCTCGCCAAATACGATATTCGCGAAAAGAAGCTGATTCAAAGCGCGCCGCTGGACCATAGCTACTATTGCCTCAGCCTGAACAAGGCAGGCACCAAGATATACCTAGCCGGAACTTTCAATACCGTGGCCGTCTATGATGCTGATTCCATGCGGAAGCTGAAGGACGTCAACCTGCCCGGCGCTGACATGGCGATCACAACCGCCCAGATATTTACCCGTTAAGCCAGCGTCGGACGACGGCCCGCGCGAATGTGGGCGGACCGTCTTGAAACGTTGGAGTCATGCACCGTCAAGGCAGACGCCAGAGCTTCGGGGACCCTGTGCCCGCTCAACTAGCAATCCGCAAAAATGACCCGAACTCTTTACATGAGAAAGTTGATCCCTGCCTTCCTGGAACTCACCCCCTTTCTCGGTATTTCGGAAGCCCATGCCTTCCGCGATTCGGCTCATGCGCATGTCGTTGACGAGGCGAAGGCTGGCAAAAAAACGCCTCGAGTGCCATCCGCGAGTGAAGCCGAGATGCCCATGCAGCTCGCCAAACGGGGCGGAGGCCATCCATGACGCCCGTATTCCCGCAGGGACGAGGCAGCTTCCGTTTATTTGTATTGGCATTCTTTTGAAGAAGGGATGGAGAGGAAAATGAGATCGAATCTACGAGCAGTCGTATTGGTGATGATGGGAGCCATCTCCGATCAGGGTCTCCCGCACTTTGTGTGACGGCCGCGTCAAGCCCTTGATTTCCGGCCGGTTTGGTCGACGTTGATCGTTACCATGAGGCAAGTCTTCGGTGGGATTGATCGTATTCTCGCCCGTGTGGGTAAGCGCTTCGTCTCCAGCGACGTGCAAGGGGAGACCATTACTATCGAAGCCCGCAGTACAGTTCGCAGGGCACCGTGCCCGACCTGCCATAGTTGGAGTCACCGACTCCACGGCCGCTATGTGCGCAAGCTGGTAGAACCTCCAATGCTCGAGCAGCGGGTCGTTCCATTGAGGTCCGTCGCTTCAAGTGTATGAACGCCAACTGCCCCCGTCGTACGTTTGCCGAGAACATCCACGCCTTGGCCTGGCGGCATCAACGTCGTACGCGATCGCAGGCTCGGGCGTTGCACGCGCTGGGCCACGCACTCGGTGGTGAGGCGGCAGCCCGGCTTGCCGACGCCTAAGGATTGCGCACGAGTGCCGACACCGTGCTGCGGGAAATGCGCAGAGTACCTGAGCGCAGGCCCAAACCAGGACCGCGGGTCGTCGGCATCGATGACTGGGCGATCGCACGCGGTCACCAATACGGAACAATCATGGTCGACCTGGAGAGACGTGAGCCGATCGAAGTGTTCGCCGGCAGGGAAGCCATTGCGGTGGCTGCGTGAATGCGTGTGCACCCATCGATCGAGATTGTCGCCAGGGACCGAGCCGAGGCCTATTCCGAAGCGGTCGACATTGCGCTGCCGGCAGCCAAGCAAGTCTCGGATCGCTGGCATCTGCTGAGCAACCTGCGCGACAACGTCGAGAGGCTGCTATACCGACTCGGGCCACAGCTGCGCCAAGCCGCCCAGCAAGTAAACGTCAGTAAGGTGAACCTTGGCCGGCAGGGGATTCCGAGCCCAAACTCGCAACGGTCATGGGAGCGTCTGAGCGATCAGCGACGCGCCACGCGGCTGGCGTTATACAAGCAGGTGATGGCGCTACGCGCCCAGGGCGGCTCGATGAAAGGAATAGCGCGCGAGCTTTCAATCGACCAACGAACCGTGCGCAGGTTCGTCACTGGGGGTGGATCATTCCCCGAGCGCGTACCCAAGGCGCGGAGTCCGACGCCTTTGGATCCCTATCGCGACTATATCGAGGAACGGATCGTCCAGGGCTGTCGCTTTCCTGAAGTGATCCGGCAAGAACTCAAGCAGCGAGGTTACTTGGGTTGATATGCGCCAGCAGCGAGTCGTCGCTCACGCGGCTGCGCTGTGGCTTGTCCACCTTGGCGGCGCGCTGCCGCCGTTGATGAAAGCCGCTGGGGCTGACTTCCAGCACCTCGCATAGCACCGAAATCGGCCAGTGGTGACGATTGCGTTCGATAAAAGCGTACTTCACGTCGAGTCCTTCGCGAAGTACGCGCACGCCTTTTTTAGGATGTCACGCTCCATCTTCAGGCGTGCCACTTCGGCACGAAGTCTCGACAATTCCATCTGCTCCGCGCTGACCGGCTTCGTGCCGGCCCCGCCGAGCTTGCCTTCCTGCTCAGCCTTGACCCAGTTGGAAATCGACTGCCCTGGCACGCCCAGCGCCGCAGCCGCCGCCGCAATGCTCTGGCCGGCCTTGACCAGCCGAACCGTTTCCAGCTTGAATTCGAGCGTGTAGCGCGCTCGCTTCGTTTTGCTCATCTTTTCGACTCTCCTTGCTTGAGTTTAAACGCTCAGCAAGGGATTCGTTTTTCGGGGGCAAGCTCAATAGAAAAACAAGACACCCAACTCATCACCGACAATCTCATCGAAACTCTCCTCTCTTGTGTTGGATGGCTCAACACACTGGGTGGCGGATTTCGAGCAACGGGCGTTAGCCAGTTTTGGCAAAGTTTCTGTCAACACAACCGCGAACTCGCCGGACGGTCTCGGATGGCTTCTCCCCAAAGAGCTTTGCATAGTCAATGGCAAACCGACTTAAATGCAGGAATCCCCAACTCAAGGCAATATCCTGCACCGAACATGGGTGTGCGCTCTGAAGGAGTGCACGATGCACAGCGTTAAGCCTAATGGTGCGAAGATAGGCTACCGGGTTAATACCTACGATTTCCTGAAAGGAGTATTGCAACTTTCTCCGGCTAGCACCGACAAAGTTGCACAGTTCAAGAATGGAAAGGGGGGAATCTCGTGGCGTCTCCGCATAGGCTCTCGCCCGATCCACCGTCCTTTTGCGGGCTGTGGGCGTAAGCGGCGGGCAATCGATATCGGCATCTAGAAGGTCGAGAACGTTGAGGAGTACTGCGTCGCGCACGCCATTAAGCAGACCTGCATGATTCAGGATGGGGCTTCCGAGCATCCTGCTATCCAGTAGCCCGCGAGCGAGCTGTGCGAGTCCCTCCGGATCTCCAGTCTGGGATCTCCGATAGCATTTAGGCAGGTCCTCTAGTCTGAACTTTCTACGCTGACGTCCAAGTGCCTCGGCTAGCTCTGCCTCATCGAGATCAATGTAGAGGACGTCTGAATCTTTTGGTGCCTGTATTTCAGGATGCTGGCTGCTTCGGGCGATGAGGTGGCTAACATCATCAAGGCGGCGCCCGGCACATCGGAACGCATCAGGCCCCTTTAAAGACAGACTGAATGTTATGGAGCTAGGTGAACTCGCTCCATTCTTGCTAATAGATTGGTTAGCCCGGTCACGCATCATCTGCATCCCATCAAGCTGCAGGCTGATGACCTCTCCCTCGAATTTTCCGCTTGAAAGTTGGTCGAGTCGAACGTCCCAGTGGTTGTAGCTGTTGGCGTGCTCTTCTACGTCATGAGTGCGGTGATAGCCCAATAAGTAGGGGTTGCTCTCGATTGGAGTATCTGTCAAGTTATGCATTGCAAAGCGCCTATGATTAACTCATCGCAACGTGCAATCTCTGTTCCTACATAAATTGTTGCTATGAAAATTTGCCAAAAACGGATAGCCGCTCGTCTCGCTCCTTTTTGTTCTCGAGGAAGTTCGAGCATCAGGATTGTAGCCGCCATGTTCGATCTCGCGTGCTGAAGATCGAGCACGAATTTGCCCGGGCCGTGTGCTCGAATCCGACTGCACGCGCTTGATGGAAGAATTGAGGGCCTAGTTGCTCGCAATAGTCAACCGCCTTGGACGACGGGGAGAAGCTTGGCGAGCCGAACCGGGCATTAGTTTCGCGTTGAGTTCATCAAGAGGAGGAACTCGACCCTGGGTTAGCCCGCCTGCGGTGGTAACGCGAGCGGACTTAATCGATCAAACCACGGGCGCGCGCGCTCCAGTTGGCCCGCCAGCCGGAACAAGATATCCTCACGGCCAAGCCTTCCGACAAACTGCACACCGATAGGTAAACCGTTCTCGTTCCAGAAAAGCGGTACCGACATCGCTGGCTGCCCGCTAGCATTGAAGTAGGGCAGGAAGGCGGTATAGAGCAACGTGTCGGTACGATGGGTGACGTAGTCTCGATCGGCAGCATAGCGGCCAATTCGCGCCGGCGGAGTCGTGAGTGTAGGCGTGAGTAGGACGTCGTAGGACTCCATGAATGTCCCTAATCGGCGCCCGACCTGATGCATCCGCGCAATTGCGTCGGCATAGTCGGCGGCGGAGTGACGAAGCGCAAAGTCCACGGACGTGAATGACGATATTTCAAGGCTCTCAAGGCTGGGACGCACCCCGAGCGAGGCGCTCCCTACTCGCACTGCTTGAGATGTTCCGGCGGCGACAATGAGCCGCATCGCATGGCCAAATGCCTCGAAGTCCAGATCCGGCAATGTCACGTGCTCAACTTGATGACCCAGTCCCTCGCACAGGCGCGCCGCATCTTCCACGGCGGCGATGCAGTCTTGATGCACCGGTGCGCCGGATGGTGAGTCTAATATCAGTCCGATGCGCAGCGGCTGCAACGGTCGCTCGAGTTCCGCTAGATACTTGCCCATATAGGCCGGCGCCGCATATGGCGCGCCTAGATCAGCGCCGTGCGTTGCGTCGAGAACGGCAGCACTGTCCCGAACCGAACGCGAGACGACGTGTTCAACACTCATCCCTCCCCATCCCTCCCCAGCGACAGGACCAAGTGGATTGCGCATCTTCGTGGGTTTGAGACCAAATAGGCCACAACAGGCCGCGGGGATTCGAATCGAACCACCGCCGTCGGACGCGTGGGCCACGGGCAGGATGCCAGCTGCCACTGCAGCAGCAGCGCCCCCCGACGAGCCCCCAGAAGAGTAGTCGGTATCCCAGGGATTCCGAGTAGGCGCGCCGTAAGCTGGGCTTTCCGTCGTGCAATTAGCGCCAAACTCAGGCGTGGTTGTCCGACCGAAGAAATTGAACCCGGCACGTCTTAGGCGCGCCGCGAGTTCACTGTCATGTTCACAGCGCACACCTGCGAATAACCGAGAACCATTGGTAAGGCGGAACCCGCTAACTGCAAGCATGATGTCCTTAACCAGCATAGGCACGCCTGCAAAGCTTCCGCGGACGGGCGACTGTTCCATGGAGAACGCGACGGTACGCGCCATGTCGAGTTCCTCCCAGCAGACCGCGTTGATGAAGGGCTGTACGCGCAACATCTGCTCGACTGCGCATTCCAACAGCTCGATGGGGCGGACTTCTTTCTCTCGAACCAGCATCGCTAGTGCCAGTCCATCATGGAGCAAGTATTCGGATAATTTCATAGTCTTGACTCACTCTTCCTTATCGATTGACAAGCTGCGAGGGGATCAATAGAGCGGCCAAACTTCCCAGTGCGGTACAGGTTGCGAGGATGGTCAGGCCCCATGTTGGGCTACCAGTCGCTGAGAATAGCCATCCGAACATGGTAGGGCTGGAAAAGCCCGCGATCTGCCCGAAGGCGTTGATGAAAGCTATGCCTACTGTGGCCGCCCCGCCAGACAGAATTGCCGTCGGCAAGTTCCAGTACAAGGCATTGCCGATGATATTTCCGCAAATCGCGGCCAAACAGGCCAGCCACAGAAGCTGCGGGTCATGGAGAACGATTGGCATAGATGCCGTGCCAACGGCGCAAACCAGGCCGGGAATGACGACATGCCAGCGTCGCTCGAGCATCAGGTCAGATGTGCGCCCAAGGATAAGCATGGCGACGAGTGCGACTACATAGATCGCGGAGACCATCCACCCTAGCTTGACCGGGTCCATCAATCCGGCGGAGCGCAGCATGGACGGCATCCAAAAGTGCAAGGTCACGTTGCCAAGGATAGAGAAGTTCACGACGGCCAGTAGCCAGACCGTCGGTGAACTCAGTGCTTTGCTCATTTTGTGCACGACTGCGTGGCTCTGATCACCTTGCGTTCGCTGCTGCAGAAACTGCTTTTCCCCTTCAGTAAGCCACCTTGACTTACTGATCGAGTCATCAAGAAACCTCAACGTAACGATCCCTAACAACACGGCGGGAATTCCCTCGATGAGGAAGAGCCATTGCCAGCCCGCGAGTCCATACGCACCTGAAAAACTTTTCAGTATCCAACCAGAAAGCGGGCCGCCCACGATGCTCGACATCGGAATCGCAGCCATGAAGAGTGTGATAACGCGACTACGACGCTGCGCCGGATACCATTGCGTTAGATACAGCATGACCCCTGGAAAAAAGCCGGCCTCCGCCGCCCCGAGAAGGACGCGCAGCACATAAAACTGCATGGGTGTTTGCACAAAGAGCGTCATCACGGACAACAGGCCCCATGAAACCATAATTCGCGCAATCCAGCGCCGAGCACCGAAGCGAGCGAGCAACAGGTTACTCGGCACCTCCAGGAGGAAATAGCTCACAAAGAAGATTCCCGCCCCGAGTCCGAAGACGGCCTCACTGAAGCCAAGATCCGCAAGCATAGCGCTCTTAGCGAATGAGACATTGACCCGATCGAGGAAGGCGAAAACGTAGCAGACAAAGAGTAAGCCGACGATTCTGCGAGTCACCTTGGCATAAATTCTGTCTTCATCGACGGCATCGTAGTCAGCGAGATCCGTAGACGCTCGAGCTGCGTACGGGAGGTTGGTTGAAAAAGGCATCTGGTCTCCACTAGAGTTCTGGGCTCTGCGCACCGCGCGTTAAGCTGATTAGATGCTAACCAAAGTCATCTGCCGCGGGTACTGATATTATTTAAGCGCGAGCACTTTTGGTTATCACCTAGTCTAGTAGTCGGGCCCCCCCGCCGGCTGCTCATCCTTTGCGATTCAGGCAGAAATGAAAAATCATCAGCTTCGGGCGTTGGTCAGCATCGCCCAATATGGCAGCATGCGCGCGGCGGCGAAGGCACTTTCCTTGTCGCAAACCGCGCTGACAAAATCAATCCGTGAGTTTGAGCTTGAACTGCATGCCACCCTGCTACATCGGAGTCCCCAGGGCGTTCAATTGACAGACGTGGGGAACGAGCTGCTGCATCACGCGAAGCTGATTCTTGCGGAAATGGACGAGGCTCGTGCCGCTGTACGTGCCATGCTCGGCAGGAGCACACCCCGCGTCACAGCCGCAGTAACACCGGCATTTTCTGTCCTGTGTCTGCCGCAGACCCTGGAGAGATTTCGATCACGCTTCCCTGATGCGACCCTCAGCATTCGAGACGCGTTCCTGTCGCAGACATTGCCTATGCTGCGCGATGGCACGGTAGATTTGGCGATCACAGCGCTGCTCCCTGATACGTTGGGGCCAGATCTGTCGTTTGAGCCATGGGGCATGATGAGCATAGCGATCGTAGGGCGCCGAGGCCGCTTCAGTAAAGCTCTGCGTACGATAGATAGTTTGACGGATGCGGCTTGGATAATGGATAGTTCGAGCGGAGGCATTAGCGAAGCCGTCCGCAGGTGGCTAACGCAGCACAATGTTTCTATGCCCAGCACCGTGATCGAATGCCCATCGTCATTTGCCTCCATGGTCCTGATCACGCAAGGCGACGTAATCGCTCCAGTCCCACGTGCAATGTTATCGACACCGTGGCTGGCTTCGAGTGAAGAGATCGGTTTGGTCGAAGCATCTCCGACGGTGCCATTCGGTATCGTAATTCGTGCAGGCAGCAGGCTTGACGCACCCGCTAACTGGTTCTTGGAATGCGCGCGAATTACTATTAAGTCTAGTTCGCTAGATTCTTAATGAATCGCTGAATGTTATTTATATTTCTTAGAGACTTTTTAAAAAGGAGCCCCGGGGGCTGTTAACCTTTTCGGCAAGCTGTTAACCTTGGCCATCTGAACAACTGGAACCGAGGGGATGATCGCGCCGATCATTGACGACGAACTTGGGGGCACTGATCGAACCTTCGCTGCAGCCGCCGAGACCTCGACGCAAGAAGTGTCCAGGGCGGCCACCGGTTTCGAACTGGGCTGCACTGCACGACATCCTGTTCGTGTTCAAGACCGGCGTACGCTGGTGCGACCTGTCGACCAAGTTGGGATTTGGGTCGGGGCCGACCTGCTGGAGGCGCTTGCGCGATTGGCAGACGGCCGGCGTTTGGAAGCGATTGCGCGAGCTACTGCTGCCGACGTTGCGCGAGGTCGGCCAGCTCGATTTCTCCCGAGCAGCCGTCGATTCATCGTCGGTGCGAGCCGTTGGGGCGGGCGAAAAACTGGTCCGAACCCCACGGATCGCTCGCGACCAGGTTCCAAGCATCACATCCTCGTCGATGCAAATGGCGTCCCCATTAGTGCAATCCTGACCGGGGCGAACCGCAACGACGTCACCCAATTGCTGCCACTCATCGACGCGATCCCGCCAATTCGCGGCGTGCGCGGTCGTCGAACACCTGTGGCGCAGCGTCAAATATGAGGAGGTCCACCTGAAAGCCTAAGACTCGGTCAGTTATGCGCGCCGCTCCGTCGCTGACTACCTGAGCTGGTACAACCAACCACGGCCCCATTCCAGTCTGGCAGACAAGACTCCGAATGAGGCATACTTCGCCACGCTGCCAGCGATCAAATCGGCAGCTTGACTGCCCCAGCGCCTCCACTTAAAAATCCGGATCCCCTGTCCGAACAAACGGCGCCACCTCTGAGGACCCTGTTAACCGGGGCGCCACTGGTTAGCTCACAAGGTCAGTCAAATTGCTGCGAAATTGCACGAAGGCATTCGATAGTCTCAATTTCCCGATTTGTCTCTTCCGTCATGGTTGTCCCGTATGCATGGTTCGACGAGAGTTTGACAATGACGACGCCGCGGGAAGGATCAACATAAACGAATTGGTTGTAGATACCGATCGCGCTGAACTCGTTTCGATTGCCGTCGGGAATCCACCATTGGTAGCCATAGCCGAGTGGCAACGTGTGGTCCGCCAAGATTGGCATTCCCGGCATCAGGTGGAGTGCGTCAGGAGTGATCGAGGCCTTCACCCAGGCTTTGGGGACGAGCTGCTTGCCCTTCCAGACACCGTCCTTTCGATACAACTCTCCCAGTTTTGCAAAGTCACGAGCGGTAAGGTTGAGTCCTGCGAACGCCATCTCCATCCCGACGCTGTCAATCAGCCAGTAGCCCGGCGACGTCATTCCGAGCGGTTCATACAGCCGCTCCTTCATGTAGTCGGTCAGTGAGCGCTTTGTTGCGTGAACCACCAGGGCGCCGAGCGCCTGCGTGTCTCCCGAGTTGTAGCGACACACCGTGCCGGGCCGACTCTCGCTCACCATGCCGGCGACAAACGCATCAAGCGTACCCACGTCACTCATAGCGGCGCCGAGACGGAAAACGTCCGAACTGGAATCATGGTAATCCTCATTCCAGCGTGCACCCGATGACATCTGCAATACTTCCTTGATCCGGACGCCGTCATATGCCGAACCCGTCGGTACAGGAACATAGTCGCTGATTGCATCGTCAACGCTACGGATGTGGCCCTCGGCTATGGCGATACCTACCAGAGCCGAGACAAAGCTCTTCGAGACTGACCACGAGATCCACTGCACGTTTCGGCCGCCGGTTAGAGCATACCGCTCGTAGCGAACGACACCATCTTTCAGTACCAGTAGCGCTGCCGTGTCGGTATCCGAAAGGAATCCTTCAAGGGAGCGGGTCGCGCCTCCAAACTCATAGGTTGGCGGGAGTGAGATCGGCTCGCCATCGGGAAACTCGCACGGCACCGCGGACTGCGGCATCCGAGATGTGGGCAAAATTTCCTTGAAGCTGGAGAACGACTCATGTTGCGATGTGCCGTTGAACAGCGGCAAGCGGTCTAGTGTCGTCTTTTCCTGATCAATCATTTGTGAACTCCGTTACAAGTTGATTTCTTCCACAAAGTGGCGTCTTGGCCGGGATACCATCCGCCACATGGAACAATCGCAGGCAAACCAATGCCGTCCAGGCGGCCTGATACCTTCCCAAAACGAAACGGCGACAAGAGGCTGGTTCAAGCGTATTCTGCGGGAGGGCTGTAGCCCGCCGTTATCCATTTTCAGCAAAGTTTTGCGGATACCTGCTGGGCGATATGGGTGCTTCGTGTATCCCGAAGATGCGCAGCCATTTTCAATGTACGATGACCATGAGGAAGCGATCGCCACCGGGACCGATGAGGCGTAGCATGACAACGCAGATGTTGTTACGCTGGATGCCCTAGTCATTGGCACAATCGGTGGCGGAAAGTTGCGGAAAACCAGCGACTTTGTTATCGCGATGCTACAGCCGATGGCTCCCGACGACCCGCGGGCGAACTGCTGCGCCAGTGCGGAAAGCCACCATTGCTGCCGCCACATGTCAACTGATTCTCGAAACTTGCCTAAACGCAGGCTCGCTGACGGACTTTTTTCTCATGTTTTCTTCTTTGCCCCACGCCGCACGGCCATGGATTCATCAGGTTTTCAGTCGCGACGTAGACGAGCATGCGATCGCGCAACATGACTGGACCGATGTTGCCCCTGTTTGGTGTAGCTCTTAACTCTCGGGTTATGCGGCCTTTTTACGCTGTGCCGCATGCCAGCGTTGCTCGTATTGCATGGGACTGAGATAACCCAGCGCGGAATGCAGCCGTCGGTGATTATAAAAGGCCATCCAGTCCAGCACCGCGTCCATGGCCTCCCGCCGGGTGGCGAACTTTCTTCCGTGCAAACTGGTGGTCTTGAGCCGTCCCCCGAAGCTTTCGGTGGGCGCATCCCAGCAATTCCCCTTCCGGCTCATGGACGAGCGCACGCCCCAGTCGCGCATGGTGCGCTGGAACTCATGGCTGCAATACTGGGCGGATTCAACCGGTCGTCGGAACACCTTTGATCAAGGAGGTGTTTATGGGACGGCCAGCGGGGTGGATGCACAGGGCGAGGAGCGATGCGCTCGCCAGGTGCGCTGTCGCATCGGCGTGAGATCGAGCGGCAATTCTGGAAGCAAATCGCAACAGGCATTACAAGTGAGAAGACTGCAGAGGCGGTTGGCGTGTCGCCGGCAGTAGGCACTCGCTGGTTCCGCCATAATGGTGGCATGCCACTTTCCATGTCATGCCCAGTATCCGGGAGGTACTTGTCGTTCGCGGAGCGAGAAGAGATTGGACTACTTTCGTTCCAGGGCGTCGGGGTGTGCGAGATTGCTCGCCGTATCGGACGCAGCCCATCAACGGTCTCCCGGGAACTGACGCGTAACGCTGCAACTCGTGGCGGCCGGCTTGAGTATCGAGCTTCGGTTGCACAGTGGAAGGCGGAACTAGTTGCCAAACGCCCCAAACCTTCGAAACTGGTGACTAACCCACGGCTGTACTACTACGTGCAAGACCGTCTGGAGGGCAAGGTTCGCGCCGCTGATGGCCGTGAGATTTCCGGGCCCGGGCAAGCGCCGTTCAAAGGGAGAAACAAACCGCATCGCGGTGACCGTAAATGGGTCAATGGCTGGTCGCCCGAACAGATTTCCAACCGGTTGCAGATCGACTTCCCGGATGACGAATCCATGCGCATCTCTCACGAAGCCATTTACCAGGCTCTCTATATCCAGAGCCGAGGTGCCCTCAAGCGCGAGCTGGTCAGCTGTCTGCGCACTGGGCGGGTGTTGCGCGTGCCGAGGGCCAGGGCCCAAGCCAAGGCTTGAGCGTACGTTAGCGAGGATGTAATGATCTCCAACCGGCCTGCAGAAGCGCAGGATCGTGCTGTGTCAGGGCATTGGGAGAGTGACCTGATCATCGGCCTGAACCGGTCCGCGATCGGAACGCTGGTCGAGCGATCAAGCCGATTCACCATGCTTGTCCACCTGCCTCGCGAGGAAGGCTAAGGGCTGATTCCCAGGACAAAGAATGGCCCTGCGCTGGGAGCTATCACGGCAAGCGTCAGCGGAACCCAATTGTAATAGACTTGACGCCTTCCTCTGACCGTGGGTGACGGCTACAGATCGACCACTTTACGCAGAAACGCGAAGGAGACCCGCCAGTGGCCCTCGTCGGGATTGCACTGCACGGACACGGTCTTCTGGTTGACGCGCACGACGGTGCCGATGCGCTCATGCAGGTGCTGGTCCGTAAAGGCCGCCGTGTCACCGACCATGAAGTCAGCACGTTGCGCATGGGGCGGGGGTGGAGAGGCGTGCGATGACGGTTGGGCCGCAGCGGTGGCATCGGCGATGACCGCGGCATAGGGCAAGGCCCAGCGCCGGCGCGTGGCGGTGTCCTCGACCACGGCCTGCGTCTGCCGCAGTTCGAGGATACGGCCCCGCCGCAGCGGCTGGATGAGATCGTCGGCGGCGTAGCTGACGGTCATGCCGATATGCAGGTGCCGGCGGCTCTCCAGGATCCGCTTCGAATCGTCGAGCATGCGCCCGATGGTCAGATACAAGCGGTACAGGTCGGCGCTTGGAGCGAAGCGCAGTGCGTCAAGAATGCAACCCCGAGCATCACGAATACGAGCTCCATCTGGCCGTGGAAAATATCGACCACATCCGTACGCGGGCCAGGTTGCCTCAGACCAACGGCATCGTCGAACGGCTGCACAAAACCATGCTCAACGAGTTCTATCGCATCGCCTTCCGCAAGAAGGTCTACGACTCGATCGGCACATTGCGGCTCGATCTCGATGCCCGGCTTGACCAGTATAACAACCGGCGAGAACATCAGGGGCGATGGTGTTACTGCAAAACGCCCATGCGCACCTTCCTCGACTCGCTGGAACTCGCCAAGGAGAAACTGATCCCGGCATTGAGCCGCGCTTGTCGATTCAACAGCCCGACTATCATCATGATTTACAACTCAATCATGTAAAAGTCGCTTTTCCCAGCTCCGCACTCGGGGCAGCTCCAGCTATCGGGAACGTCTTCCCACTTCGTACCTGGCGCGATTCCATGGTCGGGGGCACCAAGCTCCTCATCATAAATCCATCCACAGATTACACACATCAACGTTTTTTTCATCTTAACTGCTCTTTTTTCTTTAGATCGCTACGGTAATTGTTTTGGCTATTGCGTCAGCTTCACGGGCTACATCCCCGGCGAGGACGAACCCACAAATCGAGCCGTACTTGTCCTTGTAAATCAGTTTCTGGCCGCCTTCTGTTGCCTCCAATTCGGCCGTCACGTCCTCCAAGGACGCCGGGGGGAGCAAAGAAATTGGATACAAGTGAGTCTTCAGTTTCACGGGCATCGGTGGGAAAGCCATCTTCGTTGCCTCGCCCGTGATGGAGAGAGCTACTGCCTTGCTCGCGAAACTGATAGGCGCAATGTACGGCAGCCACCCAGACTTGTACTCAGCGCAGTCGCCCAGGGCGTAAATATTCGGCTCGCTCGTGAGGCCGCACTCGTCGACGACAATGCCGACAGAAGTTCGAATGCCAGCGGCCTTGGCCAGCTCTGCCCGGGGTACCTGGCCGGCGGCAACCAGGAAGGCATCTGCCTTCACCGGAGCAAGTTCATCCACAGAGATTGCGTAGCCAGTGCTGTCAGCCGATACCTCCATGCTCTTCATCCCGCAGTACCACTCCACTCCCGCTTCATAAAGAATACGCTGCAAGCAGGTGCCTATTTCGATTGGCAGCATTCGTTGAAGTGGATATGCATCAGGAGTAATCACCAGGGGCTTGACCCCATGCTGAATCAAATCTTCAGCGATTTCACATCCAATCATTCCACTGCCAATGACTGCGATGCGCATACCCTCCTGCAAGTGCTCGCGCAAGCGGCCATACTGAGCAAGAGAGTTGACGTCAAAGACGTGATTCTCGGGCGCTGCCAACGCAATCTTCCTAGGCCGGCTACCTGTCGCCAGCACCAAGTTGTCATATTCCAGATCGGTTGCGTCCTTGAGCACCACCGTCTTGTTGGCGATGTCCACATTCTCAGCCTCGCCGAGCACGAATTCGGCACTGAGCTCAGTGCTTAGGCGGCTTACTTCCTTCAATACCAGCGTTGCCGCAGTCTTTCTCATCCTCAGCGCGTTCGAAATCGCCGGCTTGTAGTAGTAGCCACCACCCTCATCGGTAACGAAGGTGATGACGTGTTCCACGTCAAGGCGGCGGATTTCTCGGGCAACGGAATAACCAGCCATCCCGCTGCCAATAATTACAGTCTTTTTCACGATACGACCTTATTTATGCGGCCGCTGTGCGGCCTTCCATCCCAACTCTTTGAGTTCCGCAGCCTCTTCGCGGTCGAACTGCCTTGCGGTCCATCATGTCGACCGAAAGTCTGTTGTCTTGGGGCTGGCGTATTCCGTTCCTGGCCAGCGTACCGCTGATCGGTGTCGGCATGTATAAACGCTTTAGAGTTCACCATTCACTCGGCCGTCCACATGGCACGGCATGACTTGGCGTGCGTGATTCACACTCATACTGCTGACGGTATGGCCGATTCGGCTCAGGAGGAAGGCCTGCTGCCGATTTCTCAACACGCTCTGAAGTTCTACAACCGCCTTGCCTACCACAGCTACGAAGGCATCGCGCTCGGCCTGGAAGAACGTGAACGTGATGCAGGACAAATATGCGGATGCAAAGGTACCAAAGGCCAACAAGGTACCAATCAAGGGGTCAAACTTCGGGAAGAAGATTCTATTGAAGACGAAAGCGGACGCTGTCGCGGAGACGAACAAGTCGTACCACTCAACGGTTGTCCCAATGACGCTGGCTCCGGCAATCTTCTTGACGCTATTTTCAGTTTTGGAGGGCGAGTTGAAGAGTAGCTGGTATTCATTTTTGCTGTGCTTTCGGTGGGTCCGCCGGGCAGTGCCTGCGGAATCATGCGCCTCTCTGTTGCCCTGGGAAATACTCGTCGCAGGGTCCTGTTTGAGCTAACCATCTATCCGGATCAGCCCATAGCTTCCTTAAACAACTTTCGTGCGTCTTCCTCGGTAAGGGCACGCGGATTGGTCAGCGTCGAGTGGTCGCTCAGCGCTCCTTCAACTACAAAATCTTCAACGTCTTCGGCAACCTGCAGCTCGCGGAGGTTTTGGGGCATTCCGATACGAACATTGAGCTTTTCGACTTCTTCGGCAAAATTCGCTGTCATAGGCAGGCCGAGTGCAACACGAAGGCGTGCGTACTTGTCACCTACATGCGCCTCGTTAAAGCGTAGAACTGCTGGCAAGATCACCGCATTCACTGTTCCGTGGTGGAGTTTCGGGTACGTTAAAGCACCGAGTGGATGGGAGAGCGCGTGCACAGCACCCAGCCCTTTCTGGAAAGCCAAGCCACCTTCGATGCCCGCCATCATCATTTCCCAGCGAGCCTGCTTATTGGTGGGGTTCTTAACTGCCAGCTCTATCCACTTCCAGGCACGAGCGGCGCCATCTAATGCAATCGCTTCTGCTGGAGGATTCACCCGCGGCGACAGGAAGGTTTCGATGCAATGAGTAAAGGCGTCCATCCCCGTACCTGCGGTCAACGCCGGTGGCATACCTTCTGTCAGATCGGGGTCGCACAGCGAGCGCTTGGGGAGCAAATGCGGACTGACAATGAGCTTCTTCTGCCCATCGTGCAAACAAATCAGCGCACCGCGCCCAACCTCGCTACCAGTGCCGGCAGTTGTCGGGATGGCGATGAATGGCGCCGCGCTCGCCGTGATGAGTGGCATTGCAGCCATTCCCGCATATCGAGAAAGCGGCCCCTCGTGGGTAGCCAACACCGCCACACCCTTCGCCAAGTCCAGCGGAGAGCCGCCGCCGATGGCAATCATGCCGTCGCACTTCTGGGCGCAATAAAGGGCGGTCGCCTGTTCCACCGCCTCTTCAGTGGGATTAGGAGGAGTATCCGTATAGATAACCCGGCGGTGCTCCTCGCTCAAGTGGGCGGCGATTTTTTCCCATATGCCAGCTTTTACGATACCGGTATCGGTGACAATCATTGGCCTACGAATACCAGCACTGGCCAAGGCGGATTCCAGCTGTTGCAGGACCCCGGTACCAAACTCAATGTTTGTCAGATAGCTGATTGAAGCCATTTTCACGCCCTCAAGAAGCTGCGCGCAGCATAGCGTCCAGCAGGACATTGCAGCCTGCTTCGAGATGCTCTGATTTCGCGTCTTCAATCTCGTTGTACGAAACGCCGTCTTTGCTCGGTACGAAAGTCATCGCTACTGGAAGTTGTCCAGCGACATATACGGCATCGTGGCCGGCGCCGCTGACGATACCCGCAGCGAACTGAGTCGGACCTTGCCGATTGAGTGCGAGGATCAGCGTAGCCGGCTCCGGCTGCATCAGCATGTTCAGCGTGCCGCCGGCTTGTTGTTTCTCAGCAGTTTGCGCAAGCGCCGGTGCTTGGCTAAAAAAGCTGGCCGCTGCGACCAACGCCAGTTGCGCGATGGCATCTATTTTCTTGGCATCCATGGAATTTCCTTTCAACGTGGCTCGTGGAGTTGAGGTACGGAACGGCGGGTGATGGAATTTAAGAATCAGTCGGCTGTGGCCTGCTCACTGGCTCACCGCGGATCTCATGTTTGATGTAGCGCAATACAGATACTGTCGACGCTGGGTATCCTTTCTCTGTGTTCGTAATGTGAGTTGCCAAGATTGCGTTGAGCTTGGGCAAAGCGTGGAACGGAACCACTGGATAAGCGTGGTGCTCGACGTGGTACGGCATGTTCCAAGCAAAGAATCGGATGAGCGCGTTGGTATATGTAGTGCGCGTGTTCGCCAGCATGTTCGGGCCGTGCTCACAACCGGTATGCTCTGCCAACAGGTAAGGGCGAAGGAACCACTGGCCAACCACTACAGGAACAACCCATAACAGTAGAGCGGCGGGAGAACGCGTAGCAATCGAAACCACGATGATGGTGAGATAGCCAAGCAAATAGAATCTCGCTTCGCGCGCAATCAAGCCACGCTTGTTCTCAGGAACCCAAGGCTTAGTGACCTTCCCTTTAACGCCATGCACGAGCAGCATGCGAACGCGGTCAATCCATGTCGGAATTCCTGACCAGAAAAATACCAGTCCGAAACGAGTAGTAGGTAGAGGAACGGCCAGCTCAGGGTCTTTCGCGGGGTCTTGAGTATAACGGTGATGATCCCAGTGGTATGCGCGGTAATACTCATACGGAAGCAAAATTGCGAATCCCGCGAAATGCCCACAGATGTAATTGAGTGTACGGGTCTTGAATGCCGTTTGGTGGGCCATTTCATGTTCGGTAGTGAACAGGAATGCGATGAGATAGCCTGTGATGGCAGTCAGTGGGATGGCCCAGCATGTCCCGATGCTATTCCAGAGCGCGGTTCCGGCTATCGCCATCGCACCGAAGTGCCCCAGCGCGCGCATCACGCCAGAGAAATCAGACTTCACTGAAAGCGGCATCAGTTCACTTGCTTTCAGTCGAAATTGGGCTGGTTTTTCCATGATTACTTTAATCCTTTATTTGGTCAGTCGCGTCTTCGGCCGCTATGCCAAAAGCAGCTCTTTGACGTTTTCTTCAATGAAGTCACGTTCTTCGGTCAGGCCTGCAGGGTTGCCGGCACGGTGTCCCCAGACAGAGGGAATCGGTTTGAGCGCAGCGTTTTTCAGATGCTCCATTTCGCGGCGGTTGTCCTCCACTCGGAAGTAGAGATCCTGCGCGCCCGGCATAAGCAGCGTCTTGGCGCGGATGCTGCTAAGCGCCTGACTCAGGTTTCCGCCATAAGTCGTGTTGTCGCTGATATCGCCCTTTTGCCACGTCCACATTTGAGCCAGAAGGTCGGACGGGTCGCGACGCGCAAACGTGGTCTCCCAATACAACACCAGGTAATCCTCCAGGGAACCATATGCCGGGCTGCGCCACATTTCGTCTCGGTACACAGTCTGCGAAAGTGCCCAACCTGCATAAACGCGACCCATCGCACGGACGCCGCGCGCGGGATAGTGTGTAAAGACACCGTCCTGGTAAGCAGCATCCGCCATCAAAGAGTGCTTCACGCCTTCGATAAAGACCCGATTGTGGGGAGAACACTTGGCTGTGCCGCACACGACGGCGATTCGCTCGACCGCGTCGGGAAACAACGCGCCCCAGTGATAAGCCTGCATACCTCCCATCGACCAACCATAGACAAGTTGAACCCGCTCAACTCCCCACAACTCCAGTAGCATCTTCTTCTGGACATGAACTGCATCAAAGTAGGAGACATTGGGATAGCGCGTCCCGACGTTTGGCCAAGATGTATTCGACGGCGAGCTCGAAAGGCCATTTCCGAAAAGATTCGGAATGATGATGAAATACTTGCTAGGGTCCAGCGCACCACCTTCTCGAACCATAAATTCGATGTCGTAATGCTGCGCACTGAACGACGTCGGATAGAGAATCACATTGGACTTGTCCGCATTCAAACTTCCATAAGTCTTGTATGCGATGAACATGTCCTTGAATGTGCGACCAGATTGCAGCGCGATATCGCCAGCTCGATAGAGGCGGAAATCGCCGGCAGCAGCTGCTTGAGTCTCCATGTGAATTTTCCCATTCATCGTTTCACCTCAGTTTAGCATCAAAATTCAATTACTGTACGATGGGTACATAAATATATTTCTGTCCTAGCAAACTACGTGCCAAGGCTCCGCCGGAGCGGCCCCCTGAATCGCCGGACACAGTCCACGGGGCCGGAGCGCCGGCGGCGGTCGCCGGACAAGAAGCTCGCGATGGTGGCGCGCCAGCACGGCGTATATCCGAATCAGCTCTTTCATTGGCGCAAGCTGAATCAGGACGGCAGCCTATCGGCGGTCAGTGGCGGTGATGAAGTCGTGCCGGCATCGGAGTTGAGCGACGCGCTCAGGCAAGTCCGTGAGCTACAGCGCCTGCTGGGCAAGAAGACCATGGAGAGCGAGATTCCTCGTGAGGCAGTGGAGGTGATGAAGTGCGAAAATGGATTGCGTGCTCACCCTCATTGCCGGGGACGACCTGTGAAGGGGGTCTGCGAAGTTCTCGGTGTAGCGCGCCCAAATGTGGCAGAGAAGCTGGCTCGTCCTGCAGGTTGGCAGGATGGGCGCTATGCTAGGAAAACCGACGATGCAGGGTTGATCGAGGCGATTCGCGATGCGGTCGCGCATTTGCCCAGCTACGGCTATCGCCGGGTATGGGGTGTACTGCGCCGGGAACAAGCGCGGAAAAGCGCGCCGCCCGTCAACGTGAAGCGGGACTATCGGGTCATGCGAGTGTACGGATTGCTGCTGCAACGCAGAGTGGCGCCGCCACGACCGCAGCGCAGGCATGAGGGTAAGGTCACGGTAGCAAAGACGAACCAGCGGTGGTGGTCTTACGGCTTTGAGTTGCGCTGAGACAACGGCGAGCCGTTGCGCGTGACGCGCACCCCTGATTTCTGTACTCTAAGTATCGTTTGTGGTGCAAGCTGGTGCACTATTGCGTTGCAATGCACAAAATTCGGGCATTTCAATTCGGTGACGGGGTTCTAGCGAGGTGCGTGGTGTGCTGGATTGCGTAGTTCACTGGGAAGGAAATCCCATTACAATGGCATAAGATTTTCTTCACATTTCAGATCCGCTAATGGAAGCAATACTCATGAGAAAGAAGTCAGAGGAGACAGCAGTTTCCGAACCCAAGCCCCGGGGTCGTCCACGTTCGGAGGAGGCCGCAACGGCAGTGATGGATGCGGCTTATCGTTTGAGCGCCGAGTTCGGTTTGAAGGGCGCGACGATACAGGCGATAGCTGCGGAGACTGGCGTCTCAAAAATGACCATATATAAATGGTGGGACAAACGCTTATATTTGTTGATTGATGCGTTCCTTGTTCATACGAACAGAGTTCTATTCATATCACCAGATGACCCGGCAGATGAAGCCATTCACGCCCATGCTCTGCGCTATGTGGCAGCTTTACAGGGGGATTTGGGCAGAGTGATGCTAGCGGTGCTAGCAGAATGTGTCGCAGAAACTGGAACCTCTCAAACTTTCGTTGACCGCTATCTCAACTACAGAAGAAAGCTTGGACTCAGTATAATAAAGAAAGGCCAAAAAGACGGATGCATCACTACGGCGCAACCAGCAGAACTTCTCTACGACAAAATTTACGGGACTATCCTCTACAGGCATCAGTTTGGCCTTAAGGGACTTGATAAGAACTCCTTAAAAATACTTGTCGATTCAACTCTCAAGCCTTGACTCTCTAGCGGATTATCTGGAACGAGTTTGGTATTTTATCTGCCTTTTATTGAGCTCCTCTTCGAGAAACTCAAGAAACTTTTGTATCTTGGCCGGCAAACGCCGTTTCTCTGTTAAGGACGCGCTTGCACCGCCCCCAGTTGAACCCGGACGCGCATCCTTAAACGATGCGCCAGCGCATTTGCCTGCGGGGGGGGGTCTTGTCGACTGGCGCTGTCACCGCCTCGGCGGCCGTCTATGACCCTGGCACGAACAGTTGGGCGCCCACCGGAAGCGTGGCCGTCCCACGTATCGACGCGTCGGCCACGCGGCTGCCAGACGGCAGAGTGCTGGTGGCCGGCGGGACCCAGGGGGGCAGCACAGAAACGGCCACCGCGGAGATCTATGATCCCGCCACCGGGATCTGGTCGCCGGTGGCTAGCATGTCCGAGGTGCGTCTCTGGCACCGCGCCGTGCTGCGGCCCAGCGGCAAAGTCCTTATCCTCGGCCGGATACGTATCGAGCGCCTTAAGCTTCCGGGACACAGTTGAGATGTACGACCCGGTTGCCAACATCTGGACGACGATGGCTACGCGGCTGTCTGTGCCGCGCGCCCAGCACGGCGCAACGATGCTGGCCGACGGCAGCGGCGTGCTGCTCGTAGGCGGCGCCATCCGGGGCGGAGGCGTCAATGCCGAGGTGTTTGCGGTGAACGACAGCAATTCAGTATCCGGCCAGCGATAGCTTTATTAGCAAATCCGTTCTGTTGAATGACTGCAGTGTGCTGGTCACGGACAGTATCATCGACACGGCTTGGCGCTACGATTCCCGCACGTTCACCTTGACGCCGAGCACGATGAGCCGGCAGCGCGCCCATCCGACTGTGACGGTCCTTCCCGACGGCCGCGTGCTCGCGGCGGGGGGGGGGGCCGGGTATTGCTTAGGCGAGCAACGAGCTCTACAACCCCGACGTCAATACCCGGACGACGGCGACATTGTTGACCACCAGCCGCCACTCCGCCTCGGCCACGTTACTTCGCGACGGCAGCGTCCTCGTCATCAGCGGGGCCACCAGCGGCGGCGGCGGCAGGGTCCCCGATGCGGAGCGGTTCGTGCCCTAATCGCGCTTCTGGCGTGGCGGCAAGGCCGTCAGCTTGGCATGATCGGGGGGGGGCGGGACACGACATTTGAATGCATCCGTGCTGGTCATTGTGATCAGGTGGCCGGACTGCCGGGCTGGCTCCGCGCCACGCCATAGTCGTGCAGGCCCCAGTAGGGCGGGCTAGTGACGATGCTCCGCACGCGCACACGCTGGCCGCATGACCAAGACCGATTCCGCCAAGTTTCGGCCCGCCTACGCACCCTCACCGCGACAATTCCGTTCGGATACGTGTGTTCATTGACGCGCCCCGTACATCCGAATGATTGGACAAGAACACCCGCACAGCATTCCCACGCGGCCGCTCGCGCTACCGCAGTGCTTGGTCCCTGTGCTTTCGAAATAGAAAAAGCCCGCCGGGCGGCGGGCTGCGACGACTGGGTCGTCGACTTGCTCCCTGATCCGTGTGTCCTGATTCTTGCCTGGCGAGCAGTGAAACCAGGACGCGAATCCATAGCGAGCGATCAACGGCCGATCTGCTTGCTCACGGCGTTTTCCTGCTGGTTAAGGGCGCGCTGATCGGCACGGGTAATGTGGCCGCCGTCGTGGCTTGCCATAGTGCGTTCTTCGGCGCTGATCTGGTGATCTTCGCTGTGCAGCTTGGCCGCCTGGCCGCGGGACATTTCACCTTCCTTGACCTCTTGGTGGATACGAGCGTTCTGGTTGGCCAGACGTCCGTTGACCTGCTCGCGACGCGGGTGATTCTTCTGCCACTGGGTATCGTTTGCCATTGCACCACCAGCCATGCCCGCCGCCAGAACGGCGATTGCCACACTTCCAATCAGTTTGCGAGCAAACACCGTGAGCTCCTTGGTTGTTGATGCCCGGCAGGATTGGCCGCGCACTCCAGTAACGCCGCGGAATCGGGCGACGATGACAAGGAGGCGGGGAGCGCTTTGTAACGATTTGTTGAAGCTGAAGCCGCGTTTGATACATTGATATCGATGCGTCGAGCTCGAGGATGAGGGTAGTTTTCTGTAATTTCCGGCCGCTCAGGTTCAGAGATGTGTGCCGTCAGCAGGGCGAGCACGCCGCCGAGCGCGTCTACATCGTACGAGGTGAGCTGCAGCCAGCCACTGGCGATGGGATGATTGTGGAACGCAGAGCGAAGACTCTGATGGCCGATGGGGACGCGGGTAGTCTGCCGCCTGCGTCACGCGAATTCGAGTTCCAGCCCCCATACACTCGCCTTAATCAGAGCACCTAGCAGGAAACGAGTAGCGAACCCTAGCGCTTCCAGCCGATCCGGTGCCGTTCCTGCGTGGCCTCATGCCGCGCATCGTCTTCGGTGTGCAGGTAGGCGCTGGTGGTCGAGATGGAAGCGTGCCCGAAATTGTCCCGCACGAAACGCAGGTCCACCTGCTGGTCGGTCATATGCGAGCCCGCGGTATGGCGCAGCCAGTGTGCCGAGGCACTGGCCAGCACCTCGGCCCGGCTTGCCCATTCGGTTCCTCGCGCGCGCAGGCGCTCCGCCGCTAGCGCGAAGATCTCCTTGAGTACCAGGTGCAGCGCGCCGCGCGACAAGGGTTTTTCCTTGCCAATGATCGGGAGCACGATGGGGCGATCCTCGCCAGCGTGCGGCACTGGTGGCAAGCCGTAAGTGGCGCGATAGCGCGCGAGCTCCACCATCATTTCGTCGGTGGCGGGCACCAGCCGCGTCTTGTCGCCCTTGCCCGTCACCTCTAGCCACCAACGCTCCAGGCCCTGGCTGTCGCGCCGGCAGAAAAACGCCCCCATACGCGTACTGGCCACCTCCGCCGCGCGCAAGCCACCGAGATACAGCACGGTCAGCAGCCAACGGCAACGCGCCACATGCAGCAGCTCGCGCTCGGTCGCACGTTCGCTCGTGCCCGGCATGGCATCGATGGCGTCTTTGACCGCCTGCCACATGTCGTGACTCAGGTAGCGCGTGATGCGCGGCTTGGCCGCGCCGCGCCGGCTGCGCGCCAGCGACAGTGGGTTGCCGGCCAGGTAGCCGGCGCTGACCAGCCAGGCAAACAACGTGTTGAGGATGACCATCGCATGGCGCGCACTGGCCGGGGAAAGCGGGCCGGCAAAGGGCCGCCACCCGGGCGCGCCGCGCGCCAGCTTCTTGCGCGATGCCATGACCCAGCGCGCAGCAGGTTGCGGATCGGCCAGGAAACGCTCGTACAGCAGCAGGTCCTCATGGGTGAGCGACGACAACGGCTTGCCGTGCTGCAGGACGGCCCACAGCAGCAAGCGCTCGACCTCGCGCCGATAGGTCTGCAGGGTGGCCGGCGTGTCGGTGTAACGCGCCAGCCAGGCGGTGACGGCGGCCAGGTCGTCAGTGGCCGAGATCTGCGGGGTGCCGCCGCGGGCCCGGTTGCTGCCGGCGGCGCCGGACAACTCGGCGGGCAGGCGCAGGCGCTCGATCGGAGTGGCCGGCAGGGCGGCGAGGGAGAGGGCTTCCATGGGTGGAGCGGGAGTCACGAGGTGAGTGTAGTGATTATTATAGACAGAAGCCTACTTATGTCTAAATATTTGTCTTTTTAGTTATATATTTGACGTATTACGTAGTAATATATTAGAAATTTACCGAACGTTCTACGTAGAACATGACCGCCAGCCCGCTCGATCCGCCCATGCCCAGCGCCGCCGCCGCCGAGGCCCGGCTCGCCGCCGACGTCGCCGATCTTCGTGCGCACTTCCCCGAAACCCGCGCGCTCTACCGTGAGGTCTGCGCCTTGCTGTTCTTCCGCTACGGCATCACGCCCACCGCCAACAAGCTCTATCAGTTGGTGCGCAAGGGCAGCATGGGCACGCCCACCGAGGTGCTGGCGCAGTTCTGGCAAGACTTGCGCGGCAAGCTGCGCGTGACCATCGACCAGCCCGGCCTGCCGGACGCGCTCAAGGCGATCGCGGCCAATGCCGTGCAGTCGATCTGGCAGGCCGCCAACGAGGCCGCCACCGGCGAGCTGGCCGCGCTGAGGGCCGAGGCGCGGTTGCAGGCGAACGAGGCGGAGGCGCAGCGCGACCAGGCGCGCGCCGCGGTGGCGGTGGCCGAGCAGGAGACAGCCGCCGTGCAGGCCGAGCTCGACGCCGCCCAGCGGGCCGGCGCGGCGCGACAGGGGGAGCTGGACGCCGAGCGCCAGGCCCACGCGGCCGCGCAGGCGCGCCAGCAGGAGGGCATACGCCAGGTTGAGGCGCTCGAGCGGCAACTGCAGGCGCTGCGTACCCAATTCTCGGCGGAGCTGGAGCACACCCGTGAGCAGGTGGCGGTCGCGCAGGAGCGCGCCAGCGCCACCGAGCGCCGCGCGCTGCGCGAGATCGACCAGGAACGCACGCTGCGCCAGAAGGCCGAGCAGGCGGTGGTGGACCTGCGCACCGAGCTGGCGGCCGCGCAGGCGCGGGCGCAGGAGGCCGCCGTGGCCGGCGCCGAGGCGCGGGCGCGGCTGCAGGCCGAGTGCGATACGCTCAGCCGGCAACTGGCGGAGGTGGAGCAGGCGCTCAGGCGCGGGCAGGCGGCCCAAGACGAGCTGCGGGCGGAACTGGAGATGGCAGTACGGCGGGCCGAGCGGGCCGATGCGGAGGCCAGCGCCACGCGCCGCCTGGTATCGCCGAGGCGCCGGGCGCCGGCAACACGGACCAAGTTCAAGCCCGGGCCGGCCTGAGGGGCGCTGTGCGGGTGGGGGTCTGTCCACCGCGCGCGGGGACAAGCCTGTGGACAAGCCGCGCGGGCGCGGGTGGCCAACGGCCCCGTTGGCATTGATGAAAATTTAAGCAAAACGGGCGGCGCGGAATCCGGCGTCTCCCCCAAATCGGTTCACCTACACCATGTCGATGGAAATCGAGCGCGCGCAAGCGATCACCTGGATCCGCATCCAGATGGCCCAGCAAGGGCTGACCCTGGCCGACCTGCAGGCAGCCGGCTGCTTTGCCGAGCCAGCGCCGAGCCCTTCGCCGGGGCCGGCGTGCTATCGCAACGCGCAGGGGCAGGGCTGGGACGGCCATGGCGTCATGCCGGACTGGCTGCAGCGGGCGGTCCACGCCGGGCAGACCGTGGAACATTTCCGCATCGGTCGGACCGAGTGATCGCGGATGGCTACCGCAAGCCCGCTCACGATCTGATCACGGCCATACTCGTCCAAGTGGTCAGTGCATAGCGCCGCAGATCCAGCAAGTAGTCGCCAAGCCGAGCAGAAGGCGGGACGGACGAAGTGACTATTTATGTGCTGTATGCGATACATTATGGGCGCCTGATCTGCGTAACGCTTGCTCAGCAGGTGACCGCGGAGCGGTGTGGTATGCGTACTTGTCGTGTGCTTTATTGAAAAGTGTTGCACCTAGTGCTAGACTTTACCATCTGATTTCTGACCAGCTACATGAAAAGTCCTGCGCAGCGTGTCTTCAAAACGTCCTGGTTCAGCAAAACGGCAAGCAAGGCTGGAATCGACGATGCTGAATTATGTGAGGCTGCACAGGAACTGATGCTGAGCCAAGGCGATGATCTAGGCGGCGGCGTTTGGAAGAAGCGGCTCAACAAGAACAGGCATCGCTCAATTGTCCTCAACAAGGTCGGCAAGCGATGGATATTCACCTACTTGTTCGCGAAGAAGGACCGGGAAAACATCAGCGATAAGGAACTGGAAGGGTTCAAGAAGCTTTCCAAGGATTACGCGGCGGCCTCCGCGTCGCAGATCGCTGGACTGCTCGGTCAAGGGGAGCTACTGGAGATTTGCCATGACTGCTAAACGATTCAAGACCGACGCCTTTGAGGCGATCCACAGCGCCGCATCTGGCCTCCTGAAGGCGAAATCCATCGACAAGAAAACCATGCGCGAGTATGACGACTTGTGCCTGGAAGAACCGCCACACTTCGAGGCTAAGGACATCGTTCAGATCCGCAAATCGGTCAAGGTGAGCCAGCCCATTTTTGCTCGCTACCTGAACACAAGTACGTCAACCATTCAGAAATGGGAGAGCGGGCAGAAGCAGCCTAGCGGGATGGCAGCGAGGTTGCTGCAAGTCGTCCAGAAGCATGGTTTGGAAGTGCTTGCTTGAACCCCGACTGCCCGGTCAAGGGCTGACAGGGTAAAGGGCGCCACGGCGCCCCTCGTATACCGCATCGAGACGCTCTCGTGCCGATGGCGGGAGAAGTTCTCCGACGCCAAATACTGCGTTGGAGAATGGCACGTCAGGATCAAGCATGACGATACCCTGAGCTTTCTTTGCGACGCCCGGGAAGCGCCGAGGCGGTGGTCCGTCGTTGCGCGCACTGTCGTCGCAACGGTGGCGACGTCGCCGCGTATCCGCGAATCGAGTTCGCCGCGGGGTAATCTTTATCTTGGCATGCCCCGATACCATGCGCGGTTCAGGCGTGCCACGGCGTAGCCTTCGATTCCCCGGCGGAGCAGCGCAGCCGAAGCGGCGCTGGTGCGCCAGCTGCTGGCGGAATTGCGGGTGGCGCCCCCTGAGCGAGAGGGTGGGGCGCGACGGCGCAAGGCCGGGAGCCGGGCGCCGAGCGACAAGCCGAGCGACAAGCCGGGCGAAAACTCGACGAAAATCAGGGGACGGCTACCGCCTCCCTCGCCCCGGAAGGCGGCAGCGATAGCAGTGACGACAACGATGACAGCCAACAATGAGCGGGCGGCGGCGATCCGCTGGATCTAGGACCAGATGGCGGACTATGGGCTGACGATGGAGGAGCTGGAAGCGGCGGGATGCTTCGATCCGCCGCCACCAGCCCCTCCGCCGACGGCGGTCTGCTACCGCAATGCCGAGGGACTGACCTGGGACGGGCAGGGCGAGATGCCGTCCTGGCTCAAGCGGGCGGTCAATGCGGGGCAAAGCGTGGAGTTTTACCGGGTCGAATAGCTGCCAATTACTTAGGTGCAAGGAGATGAATATCAGCCCGTTGCTACCGGCCGAGATGGTGACGCCAGCAGAGACGACTCGCGTGTCACGCCGCTGCGGCTTTGCTATCGGATTCCATTCCGCTCGTAGTACCGTGTCCGAGACTGTCTTCACAAACCTGCGCCGGAATCAATGTCGCTTCCCGCGCGACGTCACACCCGGTTCTAATAATCAAACAACCAAGACCAAATATGTTCCGTGCTTTTAATCTGGAAGGTGTCAACAAGGAGTTGTTCGCGAATTGGAAAGCCTCCGGGGAGGCCCGCTTCGCTGGGGAGAAGCTGAATGTCCGAAATGCGATAGCGTCATACATCCGGAATGACGCCATCAACGGCCTGAAGGTGAAGGGGGACTGGTTCGGGCAGGTCAAGGCGGACGTATTCATTTCGCATTCCCATTGCGATGAGGCGATTGCTATCGGAATGGCGGGATGGCTGCATGAAAGGTTCGGCCTGACCGCGTTCATCGATTCCTGCGTCTGGGGCCATGCGAATGACCTGCTCCGGTCGATCGACAACGAGTATTGCAAACTGAACAGTACGACCTACAACTACCAACTGCGAAACCGGTCGACGAGTCACGTGCACATGATGCTTTCCACTGCACTTACGCACATGATCGACGGCTGTGAGTGTGTTGTCTTTCTCAATACGCCGGCGGCAATGACTACAGACAAGCTCCTAGACAAGGACTCAGATGGCCAGACATCGTCTCCGTGGATCTATGCAGAGCTCGTCACGATGCAGGTGATCAGGCGCAGGGAGCCTGTCAGATCGCCCGGGCGTAGGATGACCAAGGCATCGATGGAGCGCTTCAACGAGGGCGCGATGGATGGCCTTGATGTCCAGTACCCGCTGTACCTCAATGCCCTGACCCCGCTTGCAGTCAAGGATCTGATCAAATGGGAGAAGACCGAGACAACCGGCGAAGAAGCCCTCGATGCACTCTATGACCTGAAGCCTGAGCCGGAGTTGCTTCGCGAGGACTTCACTGAGTCCGCTCGGTGAACCTATTATCGCTCTACGCCTATGATCTGAACGGAGAAAAACATGGTGCGCAGAGTGTTTTTCGGCTTTCACTATGATCGTGAGGTCCATCGGATAGTACAGATCCGCAATTCATGGATTGTTCGTGCGAAAGAAGAAGACCAACCGTTCTACGACAAGGTTGACTTTGACAAGGCCAAAAAGCGCGCGCCGTAGGTGTTGCAAAGGCTCCGGCGGCTGATTCGCCAATGTTTAAGTCTAATTAACAGGATATGCCAATGGCTTTCAGGAAACCTCTTGCGGGCGTACGTGTTCATCTGTCTGGATCCGTCCCTGACATGCAGAAGGAAGAAATCTGTCTATTCGTGAAACGGCTTTCCACGAGGATATTTGGCGAGGGGGGCGCCGTGATCCACGGCAGTCACCCGTCCTTTATTGAACCATTGGAAGAAGCGGCAAGGGCGTTTATCGACGCGGGCGGCGAGATTGGTACTTTGACATTTTTGCGCGCCCAAAAATTTTCCGCGACTGCGGAACAAATTGAGGAAATAGAGAGGCAGCGGAAATACGCCGTTGTACAAGTAGTCCCGGTTGAGTCAGAGGGAGAGTCCCGCAGCGATTTGACCCCGATGCGCAACTGGATGGCAGAGCGATCCGACGTCGTGGTCTGCGTGGGCGGAAAATGGTGGGATGTAAATAAGGCCAACGCTGGGGTTCCCACTGAACTCGATGCGATGCTTGATCTTGGAAAACCCGGCTTTATCGTCGCTGGCTTTGGCGGAGCAATTTCAGGCTATCTGAAAGACAATCCAGGATTGCTTTCGAGCCTTCAAAATGGGCTGTCCGAAGAGGAAAACAGGAAGATTGCATATGAAACGTCTATTGAGAGCATTGTAGATTTGATTGTCAATCAGTTGAAGCGCTTGCCGCTGGTGCGACGTAGCGTAGAAAGGGGACGCAATTTCAGAATCCTTGCGCTCGATGGAGGAGGATTGCGAGGAACCTTCACTGCCGCCGTTTTGGCAAAATGGGATGACATGCTTGGGAGTGGCGGTGGTAACAATTTAGTCTCGCATTTTGATTTAGTGACAGGAACGTCGACCGGGGCTATTTTGGCAATTGGTCTTGGTTTGGGAATCAAGCCTAGCGAGATACTGGCGTTTTACCGGGACAAGGGGTCGCTAATTTTCCCAAAAGATAGAACGCTGCGGCATTGGTTACGGTCCAAACACGAGTCCTCAACACTGCGTGGATTGCTTCAGGAGGTCTATGGCGATCGGAAGATGTCGGGCTCATCCTGCCGGCTGGTCATTCCAACAGTGAGGGCCAAGCATGGGCAGGCTGAAGCCTTGGTTACGCCACACAGCCCAGATCGAACGGCATTTCGGGATATCCTGTCCGTCGATGCCGCGCTTGCTTCCTCAGCCGCTCCTACGTACTTTGACGAATCCCTATGGAATGGGCCTATTGTGCCGGAGATTTTTCTGGACGGTGGTGTTTGGGCAAATAATCCAATCCTGCCGGCGCTGGCGGAATCGGTGCGCCATCTCAAGATTCCGTTGGATCGGATAGATGTACTAAGCATAGGTACTTTGAGTAGTGAGTCCGATTTTACGGATTCCCTGGGAAAAGGTAAGGCTGGTTGGGCGTTGCACAGCGTGGACCTTTTCTTCGCAGCCCAGCAACATGGTGCAATACTCTTGGCGGAAAGTTTTCTGGGACCAACCCGTCATCTCAGGGTCAATCAGCAAACCCCAGTCGAGATTAAACTTGACGATACTGAGGCGATTGACGAGATGGCTGCTAGGGGAAACGAAGCTGGCAAGGATTCTTTTGCGTCGGTTCGATCCCGATTTCTTGACGGGATGCATGCACCCGACTGGACAAGATATTAGCCTGTGTTGATAAGCGTTGAAAAGGTGAGCGCGGTGGATGTCCGCAGGACGAGAGCAGAGATACAGGGAGTGTCCATATTTCCTTGAGGCGCGAATTCCGGATCGTGGAATTGGAACCTGAACTAGAGAGGGATGGCCGGGATTCGCAAATATGTGAAGCTTAAGATATTCACGAATTTCAGCCGGCCCTCATCGCCGCCAACGCCGTGCAGTCGATCTGGCAGGCCGCCAACGAGGCCGCCGCCGGCGAACTGGCCGCCTTGCGGGCCGAAGCGCGGCTGTAGGCGAGCGAGGCGGAAGTGCAGCGCGACCAGGCGCGGGCCGCGGTGGTGGTGGCCGAGCAGGAGAAAGCGGTCTTGCAAGCCGGGCTCGACGCCGCCCAGCAAGCGCGCGCGGCGCTGCAGGGGGACTGGACGCCGCGCGCCAGGCCCACGTGGCCACCCAGGCGCGTCAGGAGGAGGGCCGGCGCCAGATCGAGGCGCTCGAGCGGCAACTGGGCAAGATGCGTACGCAGTTCTCGGCGGAGCTGGAGCGCACCCGCGAGCAGGTGGCGGTCGCGCAAGAACGCGCCGAGGCCACGGACCGCCGCGCGCTGCACGAGATCGACCAGGAGCGCACGCTGCGGCAGAAGGGCGAGCAGGCGGTGGCCGAATTGCGTACGGAACTGGCGGCGATGCAGGCGAGGGCGCAAGGCGCAGCCGTGACCGGCGCCGAGGTGCGGGCGCGGCTGCAGGCCGAGTGCGACACGCTCTGCCTGCAACTGGCGCAGGCAGAGCAGGTGCTTGAGTATGACGAGGCGGCACAGGGAGGGCTGCGGGACGAACTCGAAGTGGCGCTGCGCCGGAACGAGCGGGCCGATGCGGAAGCCACCGCGACGCGCCGCCTGGTAGGCGCCAAGCGCCGGGCGCCGGGCGCCGGCGACCAAAACCAAGTTCAAGCCGGGGCCGGCCTGAGGGGGGACGCCGGAGGTGTCGGATGGCATTTATTCACCGCGCGAGGGGACAAGCCTGTGGACAAGCCGCGCGGGGGCCGAGTGCCGGCGGCGTCAGTCGATTTGACTAAAATTTAAGCAGCGAGGGGCCACGCCCTCACGCCGGCGCGGATTCCCACTGCGGCCATCACCTGGAACAACGCTGAAATCCAACACTCCCACAAGACTGCACCACGCGGGATCCGACGCCGCCCCAAATCACTTCACCTTCACCATGTCGATCGAAATCGAGCGCGCGCAAGCGATCACCTGGGTTCGCATCCAGATGGCCCAGCACGGCCTGACCCTGGCCGACCTGCAGGCGGCCGGCTGCTTTATCGAGACACCGCCGACCCCATCGCCTGGGGCGGTGCGCTACCGCAACGCGCAGGGCTGGGACGGCCGCGGCGCTATGCCGGAGTGGCTGCAGCGGGCGATCCACGCCGGGCAGACGGTGGAACATTTCCGGGTGCCCGTCGCGCGGGGGCACGGGGCGCGCCGTGAAGGGGTGTTCCGATTTGAAATCAGACGCTTAGCGCGGCATGCGTCGAATTCTTGACGAATCACGACCATCCCTCTAGTTGGCTATCGGGTCCAAAGTGGGCAGTCCCTCGGAGCGAGGTAGAGAGGATCGTTCCTGGGAGGCATGCAACTGTACGTCCGCACCTACTGCTGCCACCAGGGTGACAACTCGTGGCGATGGCAGCCTGGTGAGAGTTTCACAGATAAAACACAAAATCCACGGCCGCGATGATGTAACATTTAGTTTCAAAAAACCTGTAGTGGCTCCGTGGGCAAGGTGTTGAACAGGTCGGGTAATAAGGTGGGGGGTATGGCAAAACGCTGACTTCGCGCCGATCAAGACTCTTGCGAGGAGACCGCGTTGTCTGTCTTGTATCAATTGGCCGTACTCGGTGCACCGTCCGAAGAACAAGTCCATGCGCTTGAGCAAATCGTCTCGCCAGCCGTGCAATTGTTTGGCCTGCGGCTGGGCTATGAAGTTGGATGGGTAGTGCGCCCTGGCGCGTTCAATCCCGATCAGCAGAGATCGGCTGCTGCTGTCTTCTACGGGGGCACCGCCGCGCCGCTGGCGAACGTGGCTCAACTGCTGCGCCGGGGAATCCCGATAGTACCTGTGGTTTCGGACGCCACACGCGTCGCTGAGGAGATACCCGAACTTCTGCAGCCGCTGAACTGCTTGGCGTACAACGCAGGCGGCGCGCAGCGCATTGCCACCGCGCTACTGGAGAGTTCGGGGCTGTTGCCTCGCCAGCGCCGCGTATTTGTCAGTTATCGCAGGGGCGAAGCGCGTGAGGCCGCGCTGCAACTCTTCGACGCATTTTCCGCGCGTTTTTTCGATGTTTTCCTTGACACTCACGGCATCGCACCCGCCGAAGACTTCCAAGCAATGCTGTGGCATCGCCTTTGCGATTCCGACGTGCTGGTCATGCTCGATACCCCGGGGTACTTCGACAGCCGGTGGACCAGTGCAGAGTTTGGTCGAGCACTCTCCAAGGGAATCAGCGTGCTGCGCGTCGGCTGGCCGGACTTCACTCCCTCTATGCGAACGGCGACAGCTAGTCGCGCTGAGTTGTTGCCGGAAGAAGTGGATGTGGGGACGGGTCGCCTGGCCGACGCGGCGGTGGAACGCATCTGTCTGCAGTTGGAGTCCGTCCGAAGTGAAAGTCACGCGGTCCGCAATGTCAACCTGGTCAGCAACCTGCGCAACGCGGTGGAGACGATCGGCGGGCACGTTGCAGGCGTTGGTGTGAACAAGGCGGTGTACATCAAATTGCCAGATGGCAAGGACGTCGTGGTGTATCCCACAGTTGGGGTACCGACATCGACGACCCTGCACGACGCCGCCATCAACTCACCGGATCGATCGGTCGCCGTCGTCTACGACCACGTCGGATTGCATCCCCGCTGGCTAGGGCATCTAGACTGGCTAGGTGACCACATCCGCTCGGCTCGCTGGGTGAAGGCTAGCGAAGCAGGGTGGCAGTTCGCGGACTGGGAGGCCTAACCCGTGAGCGCAATCTTTCTTTCGGCGAGCGTGCCCGTCATCGGGCGTGGCACTTATCACGAGACGGCCAACCCGTTCCTCATTCAGTGCGCAGTGCGGGAACTGGTCGTCGCCCTCATCCGGCAGCACAAGATTGTCTGGGGTGGGCATCCAGCCATCACACCAATGATCTGGGCAATCTGCGAGGACCTGGGTGTTGACTATTCTGATTCGGTCATCCTTTACCAAAGCAATTACTTCAAGGACCGCTTTCCCGAGGAGAACCAGCGCTTTGGCAATGTCGTTCTGACCGAGGCAGTGCCACAAAATCTGGGCGCGAGCTTGCTGCACATGCGCGAGGAGATGCTGTCACGTGAGGATCTAAAGGCTGCTGTATTCATCGGCGGTATGGACGGTGTCGAAGCGGAGTACGACCTGTTTGTGCGGTTCCACCCGCGGGCCAAGATACTGCCGGTTGCGGCGCCCGGAGGAGCTGCGCTCGCGCTGGCAAGGCGGCTTGATCTCTTCGATGAAGAGGGATTACGTGATATCGACTTTGCCGGTCTATTCCACTCACATTTGAGCGCGATCGACGACGTACGTTAGGATGCAAACCAGATCAACCATAGTGGCGCGCAACCAAGAGATAGGAACGGCGAGTAATTTATTTTACAGATTTCACTATTAAAAGGATGGATGGCGTGCCCACAAGGTCCGCAACATTGGGGGTGTCGATGGTGATCAGCTGGTCACCGATAACAAATAGGAATACTACACATCCGTCTTCAGACCCTCGGCCAACAGTTTTTGAACATTATTTCTATGACTGCGTATAGGATGACCACGGTCGTAAAAATGTTAGCGGAGAATTGAAGTGGCAGAAACGAAAAATGTGTTTATCAGCCATGTTCATGAAGACGATCATGGCCTGAAAAAGTTTAAGGATCTCCTTGCATCAAAAAAGGTCGATATCCGCGATTCTTCGATCCATACAGGCAAGTTCAACGACGCGAAGGACGAGCACTACATCAAGACGCAAATTCTGGCTCCAGCTATTAACTGGGCCGGTGTGTTCATTTGCTACGTGTCACCCAAGACGAAAGACAGCGAATGGGTCAACTGGGAGATCGAGTACGCAGCAAAGCAGGGGAAGCGCATTGTTGGTGTATGGGAGCATGGCGAGAAAGAGTGCGACCTTCCTCAGGCCTTGAGCGAATACGCTGATGCTTTGGTCGGCTGGAACGGTGACGCCATCATTGACGCGATCAACGGAAAGGACACTTGGGAAAAGCCCGACGGTGGATCTTGTGAACCCGTGCCTCTTAAGCGTCATCCCTGCTAAATGGCCCGCGTTCATTCCTACGTAGTCCGCTACGATAGCGGCTTCGCTCCGAACCCTTTCTATGGACACTGCACGCTTGCAACTTGCAAGCCAGGCATTCGACGTAGTGCCCAAGTCGGGGATTGGGTCATCGGATGCGGCAGCAATGCCCAAGGCATTCGACGGGGAGGTCACATTGTTTATGCCATGCGTGTGTCGGAGGCCTTAACCTTTGACCAATATTCTGCTGATCCCAGATTCCTCGCCAAGATGCCGTTTCGCAATGGCAGTCGGAAACAGAGTTCTGGCGACAATATTTACCACCGCCAGAATGCGAATTCTGAATGGTTTCAACGAGATTCTTTCCATTCTAATCCCGACGGCACAACGAATTATAAGCACGTTCGTAGAGACACATCGGTGAATAGAGTTTTGCTAAGTGATGATTATGTCTACTTCGGCGGAATCGGGCCCAAGTTTCCGATCGGTCTCCGTGATCGAAATGGCAGACCGATTTGGAAGAGTGGAATTGGAGTAACGTGTTTTGATGATGCCCAACTGCTCGCGGCGTTCGAGCGCTGGCTTCGTGGACTAGCGGTCATTGGCTATCAGGGAGCTCCATTTGAATGGCTCACCTTACGAGGATGATCGTCCATGAAAAAAGAAGGCTCACTTCTACTTTCAGAGTATGAAGCGCAGATAGCGCCCACTGACCTTATTAGTCAGGCAGAGCTTGCCCCAATCCAGCAAGGTCTGTATGGGGAAGTTGGTGGTATCATGGCCACTGCAAAAAAGATAACTCGCGAAGGACCCGCCTATCCCGAGTATCGCACGGCTGCAGAAGAGGAGTTTGGAGATGCGCTATGGTATCTCTCTGCGCTTTGCCGGCGTATGCATATTCCTCTTGAGGAAGTTTTTGCTGAAGCGACTAACCATGGGAGCTTCAAGAATGTTGGAGCCGCAAGTGATATCGCGGGAGGGGCGCTGGCTTACATCGCGCTGCCGATCGTTGCGACCGAATCAGTTGATTTGACGCTCGTGCGGTTGGGGCAGGCTGCGGCAGCATTGCTTATCGGGAGTCCGGCTAGGGCCGACGTCATCTCATTCGCGAGAGCTTATCTAGATGGGCTCCAAGCTACGAGGTTGGTATTCTCTACAGTGGCTCGGAATAACCTCCGGAAGGCTCGAGGGGCGTTTGTAGAACCAACTTCGTCGGATTTGGACGGTCTTGACTTTGACACCGAGTTCGAATTTGACGAGCAGCTTCCTAGAAATTTCAAAATTGAGGTGGGTCAACGAGCTGGCGAGAAAACATATTTGAAATGGAAGGGGGTTTTTATTGGGGACCCACTAACAGACAATATTTCTGATCGCGATGGATATCGGTTTCACGATGTTTTTCATTTGGCCTACGCGTCCGTATTGCATTGGTCTCCAGTCTTTCGTGCTTTAATCAAGCATAAAAGAAAGAGTAACCCAAAGTACGATGAAGAGCAGGATAGTGGTAGAGCTATCGTTGTAGAAGAAGGTCTTAGTGCATGGATTTTTTCCAAGGCAAAAGAGCTCCAGTATTTTGAAGGCCACGATAGAGTATCGTTGGGCATGCTCAAGACGATTGCAGAATTTGTCAAGGGTTATGAGGTCGAAGACTGCCCCCTGAAACTATGGGAAAGGGCAATTTTGCAAGGATACGCTGTTTTTCGCCAACTTAAGGCCAATCAGGGTGGCATAATTATTGGTGACCGCGACCAGCGTACCATTAAATATGAGCTGCTTAAATCAGTGTAATGAGACTTCATCCGTTTGTTGAATCCGTCGCGAAGTTGCAGTTTGAAAATTGCTTCAATCCCTACACCGACCGCTGTGAGGTACATGATCGATGGGATGCACCGCGTCGTAGGTCCAGTGTTCTTTCGGCGATGCTGCATCGCGCAGCCGAAGAGCCGATCGATGCGATCTGGATAGGGCGGGACCTTGGATATCGAGGGGGGCGTCGCACAGGGCTGGCGCTGACGGACGATGTTCACATGGTTGCGCATGCTCGGCGCTGGGGAGTGCAGGTCGGAGCAGAACGGCCAACAAAGGGCGCAGCCATTGCTGAACGAACGGCAGCAGTGATCTGGAGTCAGCTCGATCAGATTGATGCGCGGATTTTTCTTTGGAACGTCTTCCCACTACATCCCCACGAACCTGGCGACTGCTTTTCCAATCGACAGCACAATGCCCGCGAGCGGTGCGCTGGGGAAGAACTACTCCAACAACTAGTTGGCGACTTGCGACCAGCCCGAATCGTTGCAATCGGCAATGACGCCGCCGCCACCGCCCACCGGATTGCGAATACGACGCCGGTCTATTGCGTGAGGCATCCAAGCTACGGAGGCCAAACGGAGTTCAAGGCGCAGGTAGCGTCGTTATACAAGCTTTCCGGTTGCGACTCACTGTTCTAGTGGGATGCGCGTGGTTCGGAACACCAAGAGAAAAGGTCTGTGAAACACAATCCTAAGAAATTCTCGGCAGAAATCGACGCGTTTATCGATCGCTATGTTACTGACTTGCGCCGGGGAACGGCGGCGGTTTTCGCGGGGGCGGGACTCTCCGTCAGTAGCGGCTACGTGAATTGGGCCGAGCTATTGCGCGGAATTGCCGCTGAGCTCGATCTGGATGTCGACCGCGAAACGAATCTGGTCGCGGTAGCGCAGTATCACGTCAATGAGAGGCTCAATCGCAGCCACATCAATCAGAAGCTGATCGACGAGTTCAGCGTCGGTCACGACATCAACGAGAATCAGGAAATTCTCGCATCATTGCCCATCGACATTTACTGGACAACGAACTACGACCGCATGATCGAGCGCGCACTCGAAGCAGCCGGTAAGGTCGTTGATCGGAAGTACACCGTCAATCATCTCAAGAGCACGGTTCGGTGTCCCGACGCCGTGGTGTACAAGATGCACGGTGATGTCGAAGATGCCGACAACGCTGTCCTTACGAAGGATGACTACGAAGGGTACTTTCGGGACAGGGAACTATTTGTCACCACGCTCGCGGGGCACCTACTTAGCAAAACGTTCCTGTTTCTCGGGTTCAGCTTTACGGACCCGAATATTGACTACATCCTGAGCAGGATCCGTGTCGCCCTGAAGAAGCAGCCCAAGTCGCACTACTGCATTTTGCGGCGGGAGGTTCGCAAGCCACGAGAGAAGCTGGCCAATTTCAAATACCGCCAGAAACAACAGTACTACTTTGTTAAGGATCTTGCGCGGTTAGGCATCCAAGCGCTGATGGTCGACGAGTTCAGCGATATCACGGGAATTCTGGCAGCCGTGCAGACGCGCTATCGTGCGCAGACGGTCTTCATCTCCGGAAGCGCTTCCGAGTTCTACCCGTGGACTGCGGATGATGCGGCGGATTTGATCGAGTCGCTGGCGGACAGGCTCATACGTAAGAATCTCACCATTGTGAGCGGCTTCGGGCTGGGCGTCGGCCCATCCGTAATCGCGGGGGCGCTTCAGACGATCCAGCGACACCCCCAGCGATATTCCCGCGAGCAGCTCCAAACGTTCCCGTTTCCGCTAGTGGACGGGGCGAGGCCACGGCGCAGCCGTATGTATCGACAACATCGGGAATTCATGCTGGAAAAATCGGGAATCGCGATCTTTCTATTTGGCAACAATGAAGACGGAAAAGGGGATGTAGAGGATTCGGAAGGCGTATTGCAGGAATTCGAGATCGCCAAACAGATGGGGGTGCACGTCATCCCTGTCGGTGCAACAGGGTGGGTGGCCAAGCGAATCGCCGGCGAGCTATCTCCGACGGTGAAGGAGCGCTCGCGACAGTTCCAGAAAGCTTTTGCTGCCGCTATGGACGAGAACGTTTCCGTGGAGGAAACGGTCAAGGCAGCGATGACGATGGTGGACGAATACTGCCGGCTCTGACCGCCGCTGTACGAGCCTGCACGATAGCAACGAACAAGGGAAAAAGCGATGGGAAGAAAGATCTTTGTTTCGTACAAGTATGCGGATGAACAGGTGCATACCCTGCCAGATCGCACGGAGACCACGACGGCGCGTCACTACGTGGATCTCCTGCAGGAAATTCTGGGCAAGGAAGATCACATCAACAAGGGAGAGGACGACGGGCTGGATCTGAGCGACTTCAAGGAAGAGACTATTGAGGCCGCTTTGCGGGACAAGATCTATGACAGCACCATGACGATTGTAATGATCTCGAAGGGTATGCGGAATGCATCGGTGCCAGAGAATGACCAGTGGATACCCTGGGAAATCTCGTATTCCTTGCGCGAGCAGAAGCGGGGCGACCGCACTAAAACGCCCAACGCGCTGCTTGCCATCGTCCTGCCTGACGAGAAGGGCAGCTTCGACTACTACATCGCCGATCAGTTCTGTCCGTCGTGCAAGTGCAGGACGTTGCGAACGCCGACCCTGTTCAAGATTCTGTCGAAGAACATGTTTAACGTGAAGTCACCGTCGTACAATGACTGTGACCAGCATACGGCCAGCTCACGCGTGTATACCGGAGATTCTTCCTATATCTATTCGGTGAAGTGGACGGATTTCGAGGCAAAACCCGCCCACTACATCGACAAGGCCTACGGCATCCACAAGAAGATTGACGACTTCAACATCGTGAAGGCCGTGTAAGGCCACGGCATGCGGCCGTCGGAGACGCTTGGGTCTAAATGATCCTGTAGCGCTTCCGATGGCCACGCCATTTAAGGCAGTGGCGGCTGTCGTCGCTCAAGTGGCGAGATGCACAATTCGCGATGGAAAAGTCGGACGAAATCGAGGGGGCCGACGTCGTCGGGGGGGGTAGTGCAAGTTCTTGCTGAGGATTCGGGAGGCACCACCTGTCACGGCGACCGGCAGCCTCTTCGCTTGCGGATGCAGCTCGATGAACATGGCGTGCTCGTTCAGGATGCCCTCCATCCCGCCAATGAACACCGCAGCGTCGAAGTCCGCTGACTTCATCATCGCCTCGCGCATGGCCTTGAGGCTCTGTGACAGGTCACCGTCAACAGCTGCCACGTACGTCACATTGGCAAATGTGTTTGTTTTCTGCGGGGAGATCCTCGGTCTTGAAGAATGCGCTTTGGAACCAATGCACGGCTTCTGCATACCGTACGCCCATACCCCGTGCGGAGGCCCAAAGCATGGGCGTGATCGCCGCATGTCCGCCCCAGACTAGGAGACGGCGTCCAAGGACGACCGAGGCCAGCGCACTGGCCGCTGACTGGATTGGCAGGGGTTCGATATCCTGATCGTACGGCGCCCGGCCCTGGGCAGGGATGCTGGCAGAAAGAGATACCGCGCCCATCTACATGCCCTCCACCTCGGGAAGCTGCCATCCGGCTTCCCGACTCTTGATCCATTTCACCGTGGGCACCTTGGTGCCGAGCCATTGCAGGTGTCCGAGCCACTGCTCCGTCAGCCCGACGTGGTCATACACCACGATGGCAGTATGAGCCTCGTTTTCCTGCGAGGCTTCAGTCCGTTCTGCGAGTTCGACAAGCGATTGATGCCTTGATGCGCTCGCGCCGAGGGTGAGATTGAAGCCTTTAAACATGAGGGTGGTCAATTATTTGTGCATTGCGGGCAAGGCTGTAGCAATGCGAAATAGGGGAATCCACCCCCATTGGGGGAGTGACGGTGCCGGGCGAGGCGGCATGATAGCGATGAGCTTGATTTGCTTGTTTCGCTTTTGGCAAAAAGTAGCCAAAGTGAAACGCGGAAATCACCAGATTCCCATCTTGGGTGGCAGCGCTCCTGCTGAGGTGGAAGAACTCGCCATGGCTACAGGTGTATATCTCCGACCGTTGGGATCGCAGGCGAAGCCAACTCGGATGCCCCATGCTTGAGGGTCTGCACCAGGTTCGCGAACGACGAGAAGGCGTACACCACGAGCTTGTGCGCGTGCTGTGCGTTCTTGTTGCCGCAGGCGGCGGCAAGTGCCTTATCACAGAGCGTGACCACATAGCTCAAATTGTAAAGCATTTCCTCTGTCTTGCGGTGGAGGAAATTGGCGACCGATTGCTTGCATTCAGGCGCCGGAAGCGAGGAGTCTGATGTTGGCTGGGCGCTCATGGCCGAATCCATGTCGTGGTGAAGCGCTGATTTTTCCCACCCGACCGTTTGGAGCAACCTGCATAGACGCGGGTAGGAGTTTCAATGATTCAGTTCATCACCAAATCGGAGTTGCGCAACTTTGCGTCAAACCTCTCTACGGAGGAGCGAAGTCGGCTGCTTGCGAGAGCAACGCATCGGAGCCTTACGGGCTCGACATTTCTTTCGCATTCCAGCAAAGACCAGGATCTTGTTGTCGGTGCGACCCGCGTGCTCGAAGGGCATGGGGCGAGTGTGTACCTCGATGAGATCGATCCGGAAATGCCGCCCTACACAACAGAAGAAACGGCCGCCATTCTGAAAGGGCGAATCCGGCAGACCAGTCGATTCGTCCTCCTGGCCACTGCCAATAGCAAGGACAGCCGCTGGGTGCCATGGGAACTGGGCGTCGCAGACGGCTTCAAGGGATTAGATCGAATCGCTTTGTTCCCCGCAGCAGACGCCGCATATGAGCAGTCGTGGGCGTCCTGGGAGTATCTGGGGCTGTATATGCGGATTGTTTGGGGCAACTTGCAGGGACACGCGGACCCGCTCTGGATGGTGCTTGACGCCCGTCGCAACATAGCCACGCCGCTTTCTGAATGGTTGAGGACGCCGGCGTAGTGGCTTCCGTCGACCGGGCACCGCCCGCGGTGGTGGGGGCCGAGTTGCAGGAGTTGCGTACCCAATTCTCGATGGACCTGGAGCGCACCCGCGATCAGGTCGCAGTGGTGCAGGAGCGGACCAGCGCCACTGAGCGCCGCGGGAGATTGGCGAGGAGCGCACGTTTTGCCAGAAGGGCGGGCCAGTGGCAGCAGGCCTGCGCACCGAACTGGCGGCCGCATGGGCGAGGGCGCAGGACGTTGCCTTGGCCGGCGCCGACGCGCTAGCGCGCCTGCCGGCCGAGTGCCTGGCAGTTGGGCGAGGCGCAGCAGGAATTCGTTTGCAACGAATTGACGAGAGGCAGTGCAGTCTGCGTTAAGGATCAGTGGGCAGGCCTACTGATTGGTCCCGACTTTCACTCGAATTGGGCTGGAGGTACAATGTGAGAATTCATGCCGTCCAGTGGCGTTATAACGGGCCACGGCAATGCCGATCAGAGGGACGCGTGATGCATGTACCACCACTCTAGAGTTTACATGGGCAATTTCGCCTCTTCGAGCGTCCCGTTCAATACTTCAGCAGTTTTTTTCCTTCGATCCTGATTCAGCTTGATTAGCTCCCCAACAACTTCAGTGCCAATCTCGACCCCCATCGCAACAACGGGCGCTAGCGTAGACGTTTTGACGCTAGCGCAAGCGCTGAAGGCGTTATATTTGTCGAATGTAGTTTGAGTTATTTTTGTTCTTGGTAGTTCAACGTATCCCCACAACGCGTCAGCAACACCATTCACGTATACCTGAAGCGTGCTGATGTCGCCATTGATGGCCGTCCGAGCCGTCGAATATTCGGCAAGACACTTCTTCTCTGTGTCAAACGCTCGAAGACCTTCTGCCTCCACTCGCATCTGTGCATAGCTCCCGACAGCGCCTAGTGCTTCAGGATCCTTTGGGTTTATCAGTGAGGTGCAGGCACTTAGCAGCACAACGCCTGATAGGGCGAGTGGCAGCGTTGCACGTTGACTCTTGTGGTGACGCATCTGGGAACCCCGATCAAGATGGATTGTCGCGCGCGCCATACGGAAGCTCGACCATACGCCACGCCATTGCCGTTGCGTGCGGCAACTTGGAAAGTACGTGTCTACTATTCTCGCGGATACCCGCCTTTGGGTGGGTATCAAATGAAAAATACGCAGGGTGGCCCACATCAGTATCAGTTTTTGCGTAAAGACTGGTCGGACTGCCGCATAGCCGTAAGGCCACCCCCCCCTGGCAGGTACTGCGATTTCCTCGCTCCTGGTCGTTCCGGGAAATGGATGATGTCGTTCTTCTAGCTAGAGAACGTTAGAGAATTTGATACATAACACTCTTCGATCCCCCATCATGCCAACACTCGTTGAATTCCGGACCGAAGCAAGACTTCATTGTCGCTATGTGCAGGGCGTGCAGGAACCGGAGCACGAGTTTGGTGCGATGCCCAATTGGGATAGATGGGGGCTCCTCCGACTGTGTGCCCTGGCCAGGTGTCAATGTATCCGAGGGCGGGGAGTTTGTATGAGTGAGGCTGGAAACCATTCTGCGCAGGCAGCTCCGTCGATCTGGCAATTCTTCGGCGCGCTCAGCATCCAGCAGGCTTGGGCGGCTGGCGTGGCGGTGTGCATGGCGTTGGCAGGTGTTGCAAGTGTGGCCTTCCTGATGGGCCAGACGCGGGCGCACGCCGACGATGCACAGAAACTGACGGTTCGATCAGAGGCCCTAGCCAAATCCAACGCGGATCTTTGGTGACATATGCGAATAGTGAGACAACCGCCCGTGCGAGGCCATAGGGCTATGGGCGACCCGGGTCCGCAGCGTTCCCTGCATTCTGTGTCGCTGCGAAAAAATGCTTTTTAACATAACGCCCGGTCCGCGAAAAATGGATGTCTAGGCTGTTGGGAAGGGGCGAAACGTACTCCACGGCCTGGGGAACGGTCCGACCCTCAGTTGTCCGTCGGCGAGCGGTTGGTGGGAACCGGTGCAAAGTCGAAATGGGCGGCAGCATATACGGCATTGCACGCCCATACTTCTTCCCCGTCCTTATAGAAGGTGACCCATTTGCCGTCGCTGACGCATTGGGCGCCGGGAAAAACCTCCTCATGGCCGTTTGGACCGTCCAGCGGGAAGGGCGCGTGGGGCGTGGCCCAGTAGTGGCCGTTCAGTAAGGCCGTGATCGATTTTCGGGGCATTCTCTTCAGTACTGCCATGCGGTGTCACACAACGAGCGATCCAACCCGCCGCGGCGAACCGGATTGTGTCAATCCCGCAACGGCGTGGCACCGTCCCGGGACATCCTCGTGTAGCCTCACTGCCAATTACCTCCTGCTATACGGTGCAAGTTCGCTATGGCGCAATACTTCCAAATTGCAACCCGAGCCGTCGGCGTCGGCGCCGTCCTTGTGATCGTCGCCGTTGCCTCCCGGCAAGTGTATCTGCGGGTCACTGCCGAGGCTGGCATTGCCGGCGGTGAAGAGGATCCCGCGGCAACGATGTTGATCCGATGCGAGGCCATGCACAGCCGACTGCAGAGTCGGCATATTTCCGAAGACGCTGCGGATTCTGACGAGGCGACGCGCGCCCGGCGGTGTATGGAGTCCTGAGCTCGCAGCAAACCTAAGCAGTCTGCAGTTCACGCTCCGTGTGTGACGCTAGCGGTCCATCCCGCGCGCCAGCCCTGGTTCCATTTAACTCCGGAATCACGGTCGGCACGTATGTGGCCGATTACGTCCAGCGGATAGTGCAGGCGCTTGAGCACCTTCGCTACGCCAGCGGGCAGCGCATTTTTCGCAGATGCCTTCTTTGATCAGAAATTGTACGAGAGCTTGCCCTTGGCCTCTACAATCAGCTTCGTGGCAAGCATCTCGTCAATGACACCCGAGATATCCTTGTCCTTCAGCTTCAAGTGCTCCATCGCCTTGAGATGCTTGACCAAGGTCGCGCGCTTGCCCGGCCGTGCTGTCTTTGGTGACCGGCCCAAGATCTCGCGTACCTTGATAGTCGCGGCGAAGGCCGCGCCAATATCAATGCCATCAGAGGCTTGCACGGAAACACTGTTCTTCGTCTTCGCAGGCGGTGGTACTTCCGAAAGCGATTCAATCCGCTTGCAAGGCATGCCGCCGCTGGCGATATGAACAATGAGCGGGTCGTAACCCTTGTCCTTCGACAGGACGAAAACGGGGCCGCGCTCGCCACGCTCGGCAAGTCGTCCCAGCTCGAAGGCGATGTGGAAATCCAGTGCATTGCGACCGCTGCCGCTGGCTCGGATCCATTGTGCCGGCGGCTCAAGTGCCTGGCCTGCGATCACCAGATCCAGAGAAATGGACTTTTGGCTGGCGCCGGCGAAGACAATCAGGCGGGCTCCCCCAGGCACCGCAGCCGGTGCGAGCTGCTGGATGTTCTCCATGTCGACGAGAATGATCGGGCCGGGCATCTTTCTGTCCGTTTCGTTAGCGCGGGTCTCGGATCACTACAAATCCGGGATCGCAGTGATCGCGGCCGGCGTCCTTGGCTTCCTCTTCGGTGTCGAACGTGCTCGCATCGACCAAGTTAGCCGTGTAGCCAACGTCGCCATCCTTTGGGCAGAGATAGCCGTCTCCGCTGCGGACAATCCAGCCGCGCTGTTTGCTTGTCGCTTTCATCTTTTTCCTAGATGTGGAGCATTGAAAGGATAGCCAGCACACCGCCAATCGCACCTACCCCGTACGATGCCACCTGCAACCATCGGCGCCGCGTGAGCAGCGTGATTGCCGCCAAGGCTATAGAAACCTGAACTGCTACGACGGCTTGTGCCCAGCGGTGATGATGGTGGACAGCATTCTCACTGGCCTCGTCAGCGTCCCTAGCCGCTCGCTCTTGCGCCTCTGCCTTCTGCCGGATTTGCTCCTTCTCCGCCCCGTAGCGCAGCGCCTCCCGATTGGCGGCGGCTTGATCCACGCCGGGCAGCTGTGCCATCAGTTCAGCAATCGCTTGCTTCTGTCCCTTCGCTTGGTAGTAGGCCCATTGGTTGGCTGCTTCGGTCTTGTGAATAGCGGCCTCATTCTTCAGAAGCAGCGCTTCGTTTTGGGTCGCCCCGCCCTGATAGCCGAAAACCGCGCCAGCCGTCGACAGGATCGCTGTCATCACCGCAATACGTCCCGAAAAACTGTCGGCATGACCGATTTCCGCCGCGTGCTCAATCGCGTGGTCGTGGGCACCGTGTACGTGAAATCCCTCTGACATTGTTATTCCGCTTCAAAACAGCTGCTTGACGGCCCAAACGCCCAAAATGAGCACGATGGCGATGACAATGACGCCTACCAAACCGTGACCACGCATCAGAGCGCCGACCGTGTGGTTGGTCGCGCTGCGTACCACGGCGCCGGCTGCCTGGTCCACAATAGACGTATGGCTATGTGCAAGAATTTTCATGCTTTTCCTACATGAGATCGATGTTCAGTTGGAATCCAATCTTTCAAACCTCAGGACCAAATGCCGGCTTGGCATACCTGTTGAGAATGGGAGCGAACATCACCCCATTCTCAGTACGCAGCTCTACCGCGCCGTGCTTCAGCAGGTATGCAAACTCGGCCGCCGAAACGACGTTCTCGTCCGTAACATACTGAACACCAGCCTTGTTCCAGCCGTTGCTAACCAACTTGACAAGAATCGCCTTGGAGGCGGCATCAAGCGGCGCAGATGAAATCTGCAGGCTCATCGTTCGTCCTTTCTAGTCGATCACTGCCGCACACCCGTCTGCTGGGGCGCCAGCTACTCCATCACGGCGATCACCTTTCCGTTATCTAGTGCGCGAGCACCGCGCCAAGATTGAGTTCATCGGCAATTTTCTTCAATCGCTTGTCGCGCGTCCAGATGGTGATGCCTGGTTGTAGGCGCGCGGACGCCAACAGTGACGTGTCGACATATCCGATTCCACGATTGAACAAACCTTCGCGCTCGATCAGATAAAAGGTCTCCTCCGGCGTTGCAACTAGCGCGCGCGGCAGATCGAGCAACGCGCCAAGCACGACGTCACGGTCACGCAGACTACCGAGCGAAATCTCGCCTATCACATATGGATGAGCCAGCACACGCTCCTCGGCAAGCAGGCTAATCAGCATAGGATCAGAAGCGTTGATGTGGTCAATCCAGACCGACGTGTCGACAAGAATCATTCGACGACCTGCCGGCGACGCGGCGCCCCCTTGATGCCCGGTTGGCTACCGCCAAGATTCGCGAGTCGTTTCGCGGCTTCACGCTGGATCAAGGCCTTTAGTGCTTCGCGCACAAGTGCCGTTTTTTCCTCCAGGCCCGTATAGGCTTGAGCCTTGGCGATCAAGTCGTCATCAAGCGCAATAGTCGTACGCATGGGAACCTCCGTAAGTATCGGCACAAATTATAGCATCGGTTGATGCTTATAATAGTGCATTCCGTCATGTCGTAGTTGGAGAGCGCGCCAAAACGGGGGCAAACGACCGGACAAGCGCTGAGAGGCCAATGAGCCACCTCAAATGCGCGCCGGCTCCGGTCGTATGTTGAACGATGGTATCCCTCCATCGCCGGAGAGGTAGACCACCGCCTTACTGCTTAGTCACCCCCGGTTTGGCGCGGTCTCCCGGACGCGCTAAAGGGGGTAATCGTACTTTTCGTGCAAAATCTGGCGGTTTCCCCGAAAGCCTTTGTCGACAACACTTTCCGACAAGCCCACACCTGTTGGCCGCTGCGAATGAGAGGAGGGCGTAACATAACTGCCCGCGATTCGGATCGCGCCATCTCGATGGGGGCAAGAGATGCCGGGCTTGGGATTTCGCTATGTGGGAAGTGACCGGTTGCCGATGCGGCTGTTGGAATTCGATGTGGAACTGTATTTCGCGCTGACCGACAGCGACGTCGCGGCGATCATTGAGCGCTTTCGGAAAGACGCTCTACGACCACCTGATCTGGGCCTGCGGGTATTTGGGCTTGAAGTCAATTGGCCCGGACCAGTGGGCAGACCTCGAAGCATGGCATGGATGCACCAGGATGCCACGGAATCGCTCACGCTCGACGAACTGCTCCAGCACGCGAACTGTTGGCTGTATGAACGAAGGATTCTGATTCCCGCCGACCGGACATTGAGGGATCTCGGACGATCTGTCTGGGCTGAGATCGAGTGCAACACGCTCGCCCTGATCCGCAATGTCCCTTTGCACGCTACGCCGATGATGCGGCGGTTCACTGCCGCACGGAGGCACAGGCGAGGGCCGTGATGCAAGCCATTGCTTCACGGCTGGGCGAATGTGGGCTGACCATGCATCCGGAGAAGTCGAAGATCGTGTACTGCAAGGACAGCAACCGTAGAAGGCGTATCCGAACGTGCAGTTTACGTTTCTGGGCTTTACGTTCCGGCCCAGGGAAGCGCAGAGCCAGCAGGGCCGGCGCTTTACCAGTTTCCTGCCGGCGGTAAGCGGCGAGGCGCTCAAGCGGATGCGTGCGGTAGTGCGGGGGTGGCAGTGGTCGCGCCGAAGTCCAGCGACGTTGGCTGAGCTTGCGGAGCAATCCAATTCGGTCATCCGCGGTTGGTGAACCTACTATGGCGCTTTCTATCGGCGGGCGATGCGCGGTTTGTTCCGCATGACTGCCAGCCCTGAATCCACGTCTCCCGGCGCCGCCCTGCAGGCCACGCTCGCCGCCGACGTGGGAACCCTGCGTGCACAGTTCCCCGAGACGCGCGCGCTCTACCGCGAGGTCTGTGGCTTGCTGTTCTTCCGCTACGGGATCACGCCCACCGCCAACAAGCTCTACGGCCTGGTGCGCAAGGGCAGCATGGGCACGCCCACCGAGGTGCTGGCGCAGTTCTGGGGGGACCTGCGCGACAAGATGCGCGTGACCATTGAACAGCCCGGTCTGCCGGATGCGCTCAAGGCGATCGCGGCCGACGTCGTGCAGTCGATATGGCGGCCGCCAACGAGGCGGTCGCCGGCGAACTGGCCGCCTTGCGCGCCGAAGCGCGGCTGCAGGCGAGCGAGGCGGAGGCGCAGCGCGACCAGGCGCGGGCGGCGGTGGCGGTGGCCGAGCAGGAGACAGCCGCTGTACAGGCCGAGCGCGACGCCGTCCAGCGCGCACGCGCGGTGCTGCAAGGCGAATTGGAAGCCGAGCGCCAGGCCCACGCGGCCGCGCGGGCGCGTCAGGAGGAGGGCGTGCGTCAGGTCGAGGCGCTCGAGCGGCAGTTGCTGGAGCTGCGTACCCAATTCTCGACGGACCTGGAGCGCACCCGCGAGCAGGTCGCCGTCGAGCAGGAGCGGGCCAGCGCCACCGAGCGCCGTGCGCTGCGCGAGATCGACCAGGAGCGCACGCTGCGCCAGAAGGCCGAGCAGGCGGCGGCGGACCTGCGCGCCGAGCAGGCGCGGTCGCAGGACGCCGCCGTGGCCAGTGCCGAGGCACGGGCAAGGCAGCACGCCGAGCGCGACACGCTCCGCCTACAACTGGCGCAGGCGCAACAGGCGCTGGCGGATGGGCAGGCGGCGCAAGATGAGCTGCTGGCACAACTGGAAATGGCACTGCGGCGCCCCGAGCGGGCCGATGCGCAAGCCGCCGCGACGCGCCGCCTGGTATCGCCCAGGCGGCGGGCGCCGGTGACGCGCACCAAGTTCAAGCCCGGGCCGGTCTAAGGGAGCGCCCGAGGGCGAGGGTGGGATTTGTCCACCGCGCCACGAGATAAGCCTGTGGACAAACCGCGCGGGGACGGCGGCCAAATAGGGCGCGGCCTTCCTTACGAGGAAATGTGGCGTTCCCGACTGCCGCCGTGCTCCCCCAAGGAGCCCTGGGATGTACTCAGTGCCCGCCACGTCAGCGCTCCATCGCGACAGACTCGCTTCGCCCTCTAGCATATGCTGCAAGATATACATAATGAGCGGCGAAACCGTGCAGATATGGCCCAAACTCCACAAATTAGCGACCTTGACTATAATCGACTATAGTTTGGTCTAATCGAACATATTCTAGGGAGCGTGCGGATGGAAGTTTTCAAACGAGAGGCACTAGCAACAGAGTTGGCCACCAAAATTCTGACGGTCTCACCGACTTCCGCGTCCAGTTCCGGCCTTTTTCTGGCGGCGCCAAGACGAACCGGCAAGTCGACCTTCTTAAGGGAGGATCTGCGGCCGGCGTTGGAGAACCTCGGTGCCCTTGTAGTCTATGCCGATCTGTGGGAAGACCGCCGAGCTGACCCAGGAGAGGTCATTGTCGGGGCCGTGCGGGCCGAGCTCGCGAGCCATGAAGGCGTCATTAAGCGACTCGCTCGCTCTGCCGGAATGGAGAAAGTCGCGGTTGGCGGGATGTCGTTCTCCCTTGATCGGGTTGGCCTTGGCGAAGGGATTTCTCTGTCGGCGGCACTTGCCGCCCTATCGGATGATGCGGGCAAGCCCATTGTGCTGGTAATCGACGAAGCGCAGCAAGCGATTGTCAGTGAGAAGGGGAACGACGCCCTGTTCGCGTTAAAGGCCGCGCGGGATGAACTGAATAGCAGCAGACATAAGGGTCTGCGAATCGTCGCGACGGGCTCCAATCGTGACAAGCTGGCCATGCTTCGCAATAGCCGAGACCAGGCGTTCTACGGAGCTCCCCTCGTCAACTTCCCGGCGCTGGACATGGCCTATGTCCAATGGTTCTGTGATCGACTTGACTTGGGAGCCAAACTCGACCCGGCAGAGGTGTTCGAGCTGTTCAAGCGAGCCGCTTTCCGCCCGGAACTGTTGGGTGCCGCGGCTGACGCGCTTCGGTTTGAATTCGGACTTCCGGCAGGAGACATCCCCGCAAGATTTGCGGCCGCGGTTGAAGAGCAGATCGCGGTCAGCAACACCGAACAGATGCGCGTGGTTCACAGTCTGACGCCGCTTCAATCCACAGTTCTTCGAGTCATGGCCGTTCGGGGGAGCAATTACGCGCCGTTCGAGGCAGCCACCATGGAGGCGTATGACGCCGTCTTGAAGGCGATTGACCCGGGCGCCGACGCGAGAGTCGATGTTTCGAATGTCCAGCAGGCGCTTTCTGCGCTCCAGGACAAAGCGCTTGTATGGCGGGCAGCGCGCGGCGTCTACGCGCTCGAGGAGACCGGATTGGCGAGTCTGATGCAGCAGGAGGGAATGCTGAAGCCAGTGCCGGCGGCATAGGGGGCATGCCGGGATAAAGCCGGAAATGACACATAAGGCTGGAAGTAATAAAGAACGCGACTTTTATGTGCGCGACGGGTCGGCCGTTCGAGCGCTCGCTCTAGCGCAGCGAGCCACGTTGCCCCGCTTCGTCCGCGTCTCATATTCGGGTGATTCCGAATCCCGGCCGACAGCGCCGCAGCCTATTCCACTTCAATATCAGAGGTGGGTTGCGCTTGTGATAGCGAATTGCTCGCATCTTGGCAATCCCCGTATCATCGAAGGCCGCACGGCGGCCCACCCTCCCTCACTGCGACACAACCGCATTACGTACCGCGCTTGAAATGCACATCGGGCACGGCCTTTCCCGGTAACCCGTACCCGGCCATCCAGCCAACGATCGCCGCTATCCGACTCAAGAACCCCGCACAGTTGCCGATAGCCGATGCACTGCATCGGGAGGTTCGCAATGAAACGTGTATTAGTGCTGGTCATGTGCCTGGCCCTGGCCGCTTGTGGCGGTGGTGGTGGTGATGTTGCGGCAGGAAGTAGCGCCAGCACTGGCACTGGCGGATCCCCGCTGCCTGCTGTCTTGCAGAGCCTCTCGGGCATTGCGGCAACTGGGTCGGCAATCTCCGGCCGAATTTACCTGAAGGATGCTGCGGGGAACGAGCGGTACGTCGACACCACGGACGGCACCTATAGCTTCTCCACTGCCGATCTTACGCCGCCCTTCATGTTGAAGGCCGAATGGACTGCGAACGGTGCAACCCAGCGGTTGTATTCCTTCTCGCCCTCGAGTGGTGCGGCAAACATTACACCACTAACCCAACTCGCGGTCGTTGGCGCGGCGGGCACGAGCGCACTCGACGCAATCTACGCGACATCTGGTGCCGCTGCTTTCACGACTATCTCGAATGCCTTGCCCGGCGCCATCTCCATCCTGACAGCCGAACTCGCCCCGCTCCTGGCCAGGTACGCCGCCTCCAGCATTGACCTGATGTCCGGCAAGTTCACGGCGGATCATACCGGCATGGACGCACTGCTGGACAACATCACCGTCAGCTATGGCGCCGGCACCGTCACGGTCGCGAACCTGGACGGCAGCACGGTGCTGCAGGCGCCCATCGGCAACCTAGCCGGCGCGCTGTCGGCCGCGGACTGGACTTCGCAGGATGCGCTGGTCGCCAGCGACCCCGACGTGGGGGTAGACAGTAACGGCAACGGCCTCGTGGCCTGGTCTGAGCAGGTGGCTTCACAATTCGTCATTCGTGCGCGCTTCCCGACGGATGCCGGCGCAGCCGCGACCACTTTGAGCACCGCTGGCGATGCGTTCCTGCCACGTGTTGCCTTCGACGCAGCGGGTAATGCCACCGTGATCTGGATGGCCTCGGAGAACAACATCAGCAACCTCTGGGCGAGCCGCTACACGGCTGCGTCCCGGACTTGGAGCACGCCGCTGCGGGTTGTGTCGTCGGCGAGCGTCGCTACCGGTGTCTCCACGCCGGACCTCGCCGTCGACGGCCGGGGCAATGCCATCGTGACCTGGTATCAAGGCGACGGGCGCACGAACCACTTTGATGTGTGGGCCGTCAAGTACGCAGCATTGTCCGGTGCCTGGGGCGCGCCGTTCATGGTCAGCGACGGCGTCAATAGCGCAGCCAACAGCCACGTCGCGGTCAACGCCGCCGGCCAGGGGCTCATCGCGTGGGTGCAGCAACAGGGCGATGGTACTACCGTGTCAAACGGACCGCAGGACATCTACGGGCGCAGCGTCACAACCGGCGCCAGCGCCTGGGGCCCGCGCGCCATGCTCAATGCCGTCGGCGGCAACCTGTACAACGTCTACGGGCAAGTGGCCGTTGCGGTGGATGGCAGCGGCAATGGCCTTGCGTTGTGGGTACAGAGCACGGCCAGCCTGTCCTTTGCGATCCAGTCGGCACGGTACGTTGCCGCCAGCGGGTGGCAGACTTCGACGGTCGTCTCGAACAATACACTTGGCGAATGTTACGACCCGCATGTGGAGATCGACGGAGCGGGCAATGCCATCGCGGTCTGGCAGGAGCAGAACGGGGTTGGCGCCTACGGCGGTGCGAACCGCTACGCGGCTGGCACGGGCTGGGGCGTGCCGGAGAAGTTCAGCGGCACGGTGCCGGGAGACGTCTATGCGCCCCGCGTGGCCGTGGGTGCGGACGGCAACGCCACGGCCATCTGGTATCAGTGGGAAGCCTCCGGCATCAACGTCAGGACCAGTCGCTACCTGACCGGCAGCGGCTGGGATGTGCCCAGCCTGCTCAGCGCGACACCGGCCGACGGCACGACCTACCCGGTGCCGCGCGTGGCCACCAATGCGGCTGGCCGCACGCTGGCGGTCTGGGGGATCGACCGGATGTAGCAGCATGACCTATTCCATCCAATCGCGGCGCGACCTGGTTGGAGTAGGTCATCACGACTCTGTGCAGCTGCGGTATCTGCCGGTGGCCAATCGCCTTGCGGGCTACAGCCCTTTCGTCTTGCGCAAGTACGTGGACCCCAAGGGGGCGGCGTACGAGGCAGCCCATGGGTGATCGCCTTTGGTAGGTCGACACGTAAGACCGGCGGCGGCAAGTAGTTGCCGGATGACATCCGATTCCAGATTCAGTACAGATTGTTCTTCAGGTCTGCCCTAAGTTCCTTCATTGACTGTCCATCCACGGCCGCCGCCAACGGTCGGCCATCACCCCGCTGATACGTTTCCCACACCTCACATTTGGAAATACGAAACGGTCTTGTGCCACGCACAAGGCGCGATTTAGGGAACTGCCGTCGCGGACGCTCAGGCGGCGCAGAGAAAGGTGGCAGGCAGGGGCGGCGGGGCAGGGCGGACGTCGCCGGATGCCGCAGGCAGCGGCGGGTAAAGCCGCCCGAAACCCCACTTTCGGAAAGCGAAATTGGCACCCGCAGTGAAATAGCCGATGCTTGGAGCCTGCCAAGCGGAGCCGCCGGTCCGGCGCACCGGTCCCGGTCCGCATAGAACAACGAAGGAGACACCGTATCATGATGCAAACGCGCACCGTCGGCGACCTGAAGGTCACCCGTATCCTCGAATACGCGGGTCCCACGCACGATCCGGCCTTCCTGTTCCCCGACATCGACCGCTCGGTCCTGGATGCGAATGCCGGCTTGATGGCGCCGCACCATTGGATCCCTCACATGAACAAGCTGATCGTGACGATCCAGTTCTGGGTGGTGCATGCGGGCAGCCATATCATCGTCGTCGATACCGGCGTAGGCAACTTCAAGCCGCGCGCGGGCATCGCACGCATGAACATGCTCAACACTCTAGTGCGCGAATGGATGATCGCGGCCGGAGCGCCGCCGGAGAAGGTCACCCACGTGGTCATGACACACCTGCATGCCGACCACGTCGGCTGGAACACCACTTGGCAGGACAACCGCTGGGAGCCCACCTTCCCCAACGCGCGCTACTACCTTCCCAAGGACGACTTCGTCTTCTGCGAGCAGGGCCGCAACAAGGAGCCGGGCGTGGTGGATGTGTTCGGCGAATCGTTCTTCGACAGCGTGATGCCGGTGGTCGACGCGGGGCTGGCCGAGATGATCGAGCCGGGGCGTGAGATTGCCGATTGCCTGCAGGTAGAGGCCGCGGCCGGCCATAGCCCGGGGCAGGTCGCGTTCCGGGTCCGTTCGCGCGGCGAGGAAGCAATTTTCTGCGGCGACATCCTGCATAGCCCGCTGCAGATCGTGCGCCCAGACCTGAACTCCGGCTACTGTATCCGCCCCGACCTTGCCCGCAGCACGCGCCTGACCTTCCTCACCCAGGCCGCGGACAGCGGTGCGCTGGTGCTGCCGGTGCATTTCGGCGAGCCGTACTGCGGCTATGTGCGGCGCCAGGGCCAGGGCTTTCGCTTCGAGCCGGCGGGATGGTAGTGCACGGCGGCCGGGCTGTGCGCCCGCTCCATGGCGCCAGGTTTCGCCCGCATCGGGGTTATCATCCCCGCTACACGATTGAGCTGCGAGACCTGCTGCATGGCTGTCCCCTTCGATATCACTGACTTCCGCCTCTTCGTCAACGTGGCGGAAACGCGCAGCCTGACCCGCGGTGCCGAGCGATCGTTTCTTTCGGTGCCGGCGGTCAGCAACCGCATCAAGAACCTCGAGGACACGCTAGGCGTAAGGCTGCTGGAGCGCTCACCGCAGGGCGTGGCGCTGACGGCGGCCGGTGAGGTCTACCTGCACCACGCGCGCGTGGTGCTGGCCGAGCTGGAGCGGCTCACCGGCAACCTTCAGCCCTTCACCGCAGGCCTGAGCGGACAGGTCAAGCTGGTGGCCAACACCACCGCCATCACCGAATACCTGCCACCGGTCATAGGGGAGTACCTCGCCACCCAACCGGATGTGCGCATCGACGTGCGCGAGCGTCTCAGCGATGACGTGGTGCGCGTGCTCCGCGAGGGCGGCGCCGATCTCGGCATCATCTCTGGCAATGTGCCCACCGCAGGCCTGCAGGCAGTGCCCTTCGTCAAGAGCGCGCTGATCCTGGTCGCGCCGCTCGGCCATCCGCTGCTCGCGGAGCCGGCCGTGTGGTTCGAGCAGTCGCTCGAACATGCCTTCGTCGCCTTGCTAGAGGGTAGCGCCTACCAGATGTTCATGACGCGCGCCGCGGGCGCGCTGCACAAGCCCATGACTATCCGCGTGCACGTGGCCAGCTACGACGCCACCTGCCGCATGGTGGCCGCCGGCGCCGGTATCGCCATCATGCCCAAGGCCGCCTTCGCGCGCCTCAAGGGCGAGCAGCGCATCGGCTGCAGCGATCTGCGCGACGATTGGGCCGTGCGCACCTTCCAGGTCTGCGCGCGGGACCTGGAAGGCTTGTCCAGCTTTGCGCGCGAGTTCGCGAACCGCCTGATCGGCCACTACGCGCCCGCCAGCGACGCGGGCTAGCGGGGGGGCAGCGGGCCACCTGTCGCGCTTGCTGCCTGCCCAGGGCGCCTTCTCTTCGCCTTCCTTTCACCATTCGCCTTCGCACTCGGCACAGCGCGCGAGGCGCTTCCCCGTTTGTCGCACATGGTATGAGCGCAGCATGTCGAAACGTTCCCGCCAGACCTTCACGGCAGCCCTGGCCCAGTCTTTAACGCAGCGCTAAGGGTGCTTGCAAATCGCGAAATTGTTTGGCCGGCAGGTGCATGGCAATCTTGCCGTACCCGATAACAACGACGCGAGACATGATCGACAAGCTCTACGCAACAGCGCGCGACGCGGTGGCCGACGTGGCCGACGGCGCCACCATCGCCATTGGCGGATTTGGCGGCGCCGGCATGCCTGACGAACTGATCGATGCACTTGTCGCACAGGGTGCCAAGGATCTCACCGTGGTGAGCAACAACGCCGGCAACGGCGACACCGGCCTCGCCGCGCTTCTCAAGGCGCGCCGCGTACGCAGGCTGATGTGCTCCTTCCCGCGCCAGCGCGATGCCCATGTCTTCGAGGCACTGTACCGCGCCGGAGAGATCGAGCTGGAAGTGATTCCCCAGGGCACGCTGGCAGAGCGCCTGCGCGCGGCCGGCTGCGGCATCGGCGGCTTCTATACGCCGACCGGCCACGGCACGCTGCTGGCGGCAGGCAAGGAAGCCCGCCGCATCGGTGCGCGCGACTACGTGCTCGAGTATCCCATCCACGTCGACGTGGCCCTGGTCAACGCCGCGGCAGCCGACCGCTGGGGCAACCTCGTCTACAACAAGACCGCGCGCAACTTCGCACCCGTGATGGCGATGGCCGCCACCACCACCATCGCCGCGGTGACGCGCGTGTGCGAACTGGGTGAACTGGACCCCGAGGCCGTCGTCACGCCCGGCATCTTCGTCAAGCGCGTGGTGCTGCGCGGCGGTGCCTGCGCGCAGCCGATGTGCGGGCTGGAAGGCACGGCGGAAAACCTACAGGCAGGCGCAAACGCAAACGCACAGGCAAGGTGAGGCAAATGGACCAAGTGGCAAGAAACCTGCTGGCCGCGCGCGTCGCGCGCGACATCCCCAACGGCGCTTACGTCAACCTCGGCATCGGCCTGCCTACGCTGGTGGCCAACCATCTGCCGCGCCACCGCGAAGTCATCCTGCACAGCGAGAACGGTGTGCTGGGGCAATGGTCGGCCGCCGAACCCGGCCAGGAAGACTGGGAGCTGATCAACGCCGGCAAGGAAGCGATTCGGCTAGAGCGCGGCGCGGCCTTTTTCCATCACGCCGACGCCTTCGGCATGATGCGCGGCGGCCATCTCGACATCTGCGTGCTTGGCGCCTTCCAGGTCTCGGAACGCGGCGACCTCGCCAACTGGCACACCGGCGCGCCCGACGCCATCCCCGCTGTCGGCGGCGCCATGGACCTGGCCATCGGCGCCAAGCAGGTGTTCGTGATGATGGACCACCTGACCAAGGACGGCGCGAGCAAGCTGCGCCGCCAGTGCAGCTACCCGCTCACCGGGATGGCATGCGTGGGCCGCGTGTACACCGAGCTCGGCACCTTCGCCGTCGGCCCGCGAGGGGTGTCGGTCATCGAGATCGTCGGCGACATGTCGCCGCAGGCGCTGCAGTCGGTCACCGACGTGGCGCTCGACTTCACGACGATGGTCATGGCCGAGTACGCCTGAGCACCGGGCGGGAGCCGCGCGCGGCAGCAGGACCAAGACAAGACAGAAGAGTCAGAACAGACAGGAGACAATAATGACAGGTTGGTACAAGGCTGGGAATGCCCAGCAGAAGAAGACGTTCTGGGCCTGCTATTCCGGCTGGGCGCTGGATTCCTTCGACATGCAGATGTTCAGCTTCCTGCTGCCCGCGCTAACCGCGGCGTGGGGCCTGAGCAAGGCCGAAGTCGGTGTCCTCGGCACCGTGGCGCTGATTGTCACCGCCATCGGTGGCTGGGGCGCCGGCATCCTCAGCGACCGCTACGGCCGCGCGCGCATCCTGGTGTTCGCCATCATCTGGTTCACGTTCTTCGGCGTGCTTGCCGGCTTCGCGCAGTCGTACAACCAACTGCTGGTCGCGCGCACGCTGCAAGGGCTGGGCTTCGGCGGCGAATGGGCCGTCGGCGCCGCGCTGATGGCCGAGGTAATCGACCCCAAGCACCGCGGCAAGGCCATGGGCTTCGTGCAATCCGGCTTCGCCCTGGGCTGGGCGCTGGCGGTGGTGGTGGCCACGGCGCTGCTGGCCTGGCTGCCGCATGACCTGGCCTGGCGCGTGGCCTTCTGGAGCGGCGTGATCCCGGCCTCGATCGTGCTCTTCATCCGCCGCCACATCAAGGACTCGGCCATGTTCGAGCGCGCCAGGCAGAGCCGCACGCCGCGCGCCTCGCTGGCCTCGGTGTTCAGCCGCAAGTACGCGCGCTCGTTGATCCTCTCCAGCGTACTGGTGATCGGCCTGCAGGCCGGCTGCTATGCCATCCTGATCTGGCTGCCCTCGCTACTCGCCCAGCGCCAGGTGGCCGCGTCCTCGATGATCGTCACAGTCTTCATCATGTCCTTCGGCTCGTTCTGCGGTTTCGCCGTGGCGGCAGACCTGGCCGACCGCATCGGCCGGCGCCCCACGCTGATAGGCCTGGCCGTGTGCGCGTGGATCGTCACCGCCAGCTATATGCTGCTGCCGCTAAATCCGGTGCTGGCTGCTGTGCTCGGCTTCCTGGTCGGCTTCTCCGCGATCGGTATGTTCGCCGCGCTGGGGCCTTTCCTGAGCGAGATGTTCCCCACCCAGGTGCGCACCACCTGCATGGGTTTCGCCTACAACGTGGGCAAGTCTGTGGGCGCGGGCTCCGTCGTCGGTGTCGGCGTGCTATCCACCCACATCGGCCTAGCAAACGCCATGGGCGCCTTCTGCCTGGTGGCCTATGCCATCGCCGTGTTCGGCATCCTGCTGTTGCCCGAGACACGAGGCATCGCCATCGAGCACATCGGCGCAGCGGAAGGTGCCAATACCGAGACCCGCGCCGCGACAGCGCTCGCCGAGCCCACGCGGGCGCATACTTGATGCGCTGCGCCGGCAGGCGCGCACCACACAGAGCTGATTCATACCAAGAGGAGACACGATGATCCGCATGCTGTACCTGCTGGTGAAGCCAGAAGGCATGTCCGATGCCACCTTTCGCGCCGAATGCCGGCGGCACTACGACATGTCGCACGACGTGCCGGGCCTTTATAAATACGAGGTCCGACTCGTTGCCGAGCAGCCCACCGACACCCACGTGCCATTCTTTAACATCGGCCACGTCGATGCCATCGGCGAATGCTGGTTCGAGAACGAAGCGGCCTACGCCACCTATATGGCTTCCGACACCCGCAAGATTTGGTTCGAGCACGGCAAGACCTTCATCGGCCGGCTCAAGCCCTTCCGCACCGAGACGGTCGGCGACGGCGCGGGCTGAGCTGGACCGGCCCCAGCTGTCCACTACCGGGCGGGCCCCGGCCGGCGCACCGCACGGTCGGACCCACCCTATAACCACCCTTCAAGGAGACACCATGCTTTACCACGTACAGATGGACGTGAAAATCCCCGACTCCCTGCCGGCCGAGCGGGCCGACGCCATCAAGACCGCGGAGAAGGCGCGGGCCATCGAGATCCAGAAATCCGGGAAGTGGCCTCACCTGTGGCGCGTCGTGGGCCACTACGCCAACGTCAGCATTTTCGACGTGGAGAGTAACGATGAACTGCACGCGCTGCTGTCGTCGCTGCCGCTGTTTCCTTATATGACCATCCAGGTCACGCCGCTGGCGCAGCATCCGTCGGCGATCTGATGGCGGCGGGGCAGGCGCTGGCCATGCCGCCTCCGACTGCCCAACTGCTCGGTACGCGAGTCGCCGAAACCCGGCGACTTGACCGCGCAGCTCATCAGCGCGCCGCGCAGGTTGTTGACCAAGGCACGGGCGCAAGCCCCGGAGTTCAGTCCGGGGTAAGCCGGGAATTTTGGGGGTTAGTGAGGGGTCTGCTGCTGCTCAATGTACTGGCGCAGGATATCCAGCGGAGCCCCACCGCACGACGCCGCGAAGTAGGACGGGGACCAAAGCACGCCCCGCCGCTTGAGCCACGGATGGAAATCCCCGAACTGTTGCCGCCGCAGTCTGCTCGACACGCCCTTGAGCGATGCGACGAGCGCTGATAGGGCTACCTTCGGCGGGTAGTTCACCAGCAGATGGACGTGGTCGTGCTCGCCGTTGAACTCTACCAACTCGGCCTCGAAATCCTTGCATACCCTGGCCAGGATGGCCTGCCTTGCGTCAAGGTGCTCCTTCTTGAACACGTTGCGCCGATATTTGGTCACGAAGACCAAGTGTACGTGCAGGGCAAAGACGCAGTGCCGTCCGTGCCGTAAATCCGTATCAGTCTTGCGTGGACGCGCCATCTTCTTCTCTTGCCGAATTTGGAAGACCAAGCGTACTATCCGGGAATGGAAACCGTAAAGACACTGAAGCTGCGCATCAAGGACAAGCACGCGAAGGCGATGCTTGCGATGGCGCGCGACGTGAACACGGTTGGAATTTCTGCAATGAAACCCAGTATCGCAGCCTGAAGCGTTACTGCAATCGCCCGAAGGTCTGGCTGTCAGGGTTCGACCTTCAGAAACTCACGGCGGGCTTCAGCAAATGCGAAGGCGTGCGCGTCGATTCCCGAACGGTTCAAGAAACGTGCAAGGAATTCGCGACGCGGCTTAAGGATTCTCTGCAAAACGTGTCAGCGAGTGGCGCTTCCCCTACGTTGCACTAGTCAGGAGGAAGCTGCCATGAAGCAAGGAGAATTGGGATTGAACCTGTCGACAAAGCGCACGCGTAAGCGCGAGTTCTTGGATGAGATGAGTCAGGTGGTCCCCTGGGCAGACCTGGTTGCCCTGATCGAACCCCATTGCCCCAAGAAGAAGACCGGACGCCCACCATTTCCGGTCGGGACGATGTTGCGCGTTCACTTCCTGCAGCAGTGGTTCGGCCTGTCAGATCCGGCCATGGAAGAAGCGCTTCATGATGTGCCGCTCTATCGCGAGTTCGCTGGCCTGGACGGCGCCATGGCGCGGTTGCCAGACGAAAGCACGATCTTGAGATTTCGTCACTTGCTGGAGCGGCACGACTTGGCTGCCCAGATATTGACGGTCGTGAACGGGATGCTGGCAGGCAAAGGCCTGATGTTGAAAGCGGGAACGGTGGTCGATGCCACATTGATCAGTGCACCGACCTCGACGAAGAACAGCAGTGGAGAGCGTGATCCTGAGATGCACTCCACGCGTAAGGGCAAGCAGTATTACTTCGGCATGAAGGCGCATATTGGCGTGGATGCGGATTCCGGACTGGTGCACACCGTGATCGGCACGGCTGCCCATGTGAGTGAGATCAGCCAAGCACACAGCTTGCTGCATGGCAATGAAACAGATGTCTTTGGCGATGCCGGCTTCGTTGGCGTGCACAAGCGGCCCGAGGCTGCACCGGGGGTGAGGTGGCACGTGAGCATGCTGCCCGGCAAGCGCCGCAGACTCGATCTCAGCGATCGTGCTCAAGCGATGCTCAATGAGATCGAATCGATCAAAGCGAAGATCCGGGGGAAGGTGGAACATCCATTCCGGGTGCTGAAGCAGCAGTTCGGCATGGCCAAGGTCCGTTACCGAGGTCTCGCGAAGAACACGGCACAACTGAAGACGCTGTTTGCACTAAGCAATCTCTGGATGGCTCGCAGAGCGCTGCTTGCGTACGGCGTGTGACGCCGATTGAGGGGCCGAATGGCCTCCCAACCGGGTAGAGAACGGGATTGCGCTGACGCAACCAGCCGGAGAGCCGCGGAGATCCAAACCGCGACGGTGTCGATAAGACGCCCGGGTCACGAAACTGAGTTTTTCAGGCGATCCTTAAACAGTTCAGGCGCCAGAAACTCAATTGGCGCGTGAGCAACCGCAAGTCGCCGAAGTATTCGCTCGGATGGGTTCCGTTCAAGGGCGAAGGCATCAAGTACAAGAACGGGCAACTGCACTTCAATGGTCTTCAGATCGGTCTGTGGGACTCGTATGGCCTGTCGAAGTATGAGCTTGGCGCGGGCAGCTTCAACGAGGACTCGCGCGGGCGTTGGTACGTCAACATCGCTGTCAAGGTGGAGGTCGAAGAAAAACGCGTGCCGGATGGCTCGGACGTGATCGGCATCGATCTTGGTCTGAAGACCTTGGCGACGTACAGCGACGGTGAGAAGTTCGAGCCTAAGCGCTTCTATCGCGAGTCTGAGCAAGCGCTCGGCATCGCTCAACGAGCGAACAAGAAGCGCCGCGTGAAGGCAATCCACGCCAAGATCGCAAACCAGCGCAAGGACGCCATCCATAAGGAAACATCGGCGCTGGTCAAAAAGACATGCGGGCATCTTCGTAGGCAACGTGAACGCGAAAGCGCTGGCAAAAACGCGTATGGCGAAGTCCGTACACGACGCCGCATGGACCGCGTTCCGGACACAACTCAAGTACAAGGCCATCAGGCAATGTGTGGTGTTCGCAGAGGTCAACGAAGCGTTTTCAACCCAAACGTGCTCGTGCTGCGGAGTCATATCCGCGAGCAGTAGGGCCGGCCTTGGAATAAGGCAGTGGACGTGCTGTTCGTGCGGGTCGGTCCACGACCGCGACACGAACGCGGCCCGGAACATTGCCCGCCTGGGACTTCAGGCGCTCGCTGGAGGAATCTCCGGGGTTTAGCCCGGAGAGGAAGTCAATCCGGAATCACGGTCGGCACATGTGTGGCCGGCATTGCGGCTGGGCCGGGACCCGTTGGCGGAGCATTTCCGCATCCGATCATGCGAAAAACCGGCGCAAAATGGACTCTTGCAAATAGATTATTTCAACGAAAGGACCCGTCGTCGGTTGGCTATTTCTCAGTAAGCCCTTTGGCGTGCAGCCAGGCTCGCCAGGCCTGATCCTCAATTTCATACGAGCCACGGGATTCCTTCCACACGATCTCCCTCTCGCGCAGTGCATCAATGGCGTTCTGCACCGTGCCAGCGCTGACCGAAACATCGCTGGCCACCAGTGCTTTGTAAGCCGTCATTGCGTTCTCGCCAAACGGCGAAAACTGCCCAGTTTTGGCACTCATCACCCGCACTACGGCTTGCTGCAAAGGCGTTAGGGATTCGTAGTCGCTTTCGACGTCCTGCCAAACCCGATCCTGGACTAGATGTGCATCATTCCGAAGCTGCTCACTAAGGTTCTGGGAGTTCTGCGCGAGCGCTATCTCACCGATCAGGCTGCGGAGCAATTCGGGACGATGCCCGAGCATTTCGAAGGCCTCGTAGACCGCGGCTGGGTCCAACTGATTATCGGCGGCGAGCGCACGGTTTACGCTCGCTGTGTATTCGTCAGTGAACTCACGATCCAGCAGGGGGAAGGGCGTCACGCGTGAGCCGTAGAACGGCATCCTCGCGTTCATCACAAGGTGAGCGAGTTTGTCGCGGCTGGAGCCCGTGAACGCGAGCATCAGATTCGGAGCCGCCCCGGACAGGTTCATAGCATCACGAGCGGCCTTCAGGCCAAACATGGCCTCCAGCCCCGGCGCGGTGGTGAGAGCGTGCTGCGCCTCATCCACGATCAGAAGGACCGGCTTCCTGGCTGTCTCGTGCAGCGCCTCGAGCGCCTGTGTCAGCGTGACCCCCGATGGTAGGCCTGTGACAGACAGGTCCAAACCGAGCGTCCCCAAGACGGTAACCTTTGTCAGCCCGATCGCTTTTGCCGCCTTCGTAACCAAGCCGTCATAGTCGGCAATGCGATGCTTGATCGCGTCGGCGATTAGCTCGGCGGGGTCATGGGCTTTGTTCGACCACAGGTCGACATAGACGGTCGTCCAGCCACGGTGTTCGGCGGCGGGGATGAGGTCTTCCCGCAGGAACGTAGACTTGCCCACGCGCCGTTGCGCAGCAAGAAATAGGCCCGAGCGCGCGTCCAACAGGCCCTCACCGGACAGGGCGGAGCAAAAGCTCGCCGCTAGCGCCGGGCGGCGGAATGTGTACCTTGCAGAGGCGGCGGAGGCTCTCATAAGTGCTCTATGATGCAATTATCGTAATTTATTTTCGCACGATAAATTATCGTTTGCAAATAAATAACGATAAATGCTGAAAAAGACACTCGCAGAATTGCGTTCGAGCGCCGGTAGCGTTCGACGGCCCGGCCATTCAGATATCACAACGTTTCGCTTAGGCCCTCTGTTCGAGGGGCGGCAAACTCGTTTGAACGAATGGGGAATGGTGCGGCAACTTGCTACACAGATGTGCTTGGCACCGCACGCGCGGTACCGACTCATTGCAACCGACTCTACTGCCAACCTCTGAAAACCTCGTGCTTCACGAAATGGGTACTAGATAGCTATCAGATACGCAAACTAGACCTTACGATCTCTATTCTTGATAAGAGAGACTATCAAGAAACGGGAAAAGTGATCCGTTTGTTATATTGTGTCGCATGAGCCGTGTAGTAGACTCGTCACCTCCAAACGGGGGATGTGGCCGATGGCTCGCCGCTGCTACGGTCGCGCGCAAGACGCCGCCGACGAGGCGCCCATCGCCTCCGGCTCAATAGGGCAAGTCGGCCCCTCTCTATATCAATGCGTTTTTGGGTCCATGTTCCCACACGCTCTCGCTGGCGCGACGCTGCTGGCCTCGCCTTGCTGGCCGCCGCGCTGCTTGCCGCTTGCGGTTCCGACGACAATTCCCAAATACTGACCGCCACGCCGGTGGCGCCGCGCCTGGTGATCGACACCGGCAGCGCCGCGCAGGTGACCGGCGGCACGCTGACGCTCAAGGCGACGCTGCTCGCGGCCGACGGCGGCGAGATCAAGGGCGCCAGCTTTGCCTGGGCGTCGTCCGACCCGACCATCGTCACCGTAGTGTCCGCCTCCGACAAGGCGCTGGCCGACGGCAGCCGGATCACAAGCGTCACGCACCTGTTGGTGCAGGCCGCGCCCGCTAGATCGTACACCCTCGTACTGACGCCGGCGACCGTGGTCGTGCGACGCTCAGTTGGTGTCGAAGGGGCAGGGGATCTGACCAACTGTTCGTGGACGAGCGACGAAGCGAGCTTCGTGGCGACGCCGGCCGCCGACGGTCATAGCGGCCAGGTGACGAGTCCCGCCTCGGCCTATGCCCCCGGCGCGGCCGTGCTGACCGCCTGTGCCGACGCTCCGGCGGGTGGCCGCCTGTGCGCCAATGCCGCACATCAGCGGCTACCTCTTGCGGCTACCTCTTGCGGCTGCCGACCTGCCACGCCGTGCCAACTTCATCACTGCAAGGAGGGGGCAATGTGCCGATAAGTCACAAGATGGCCATCGGCCATGTGTCGTCTCCATTAACCACTGGGAAATACTGCAGGCCTTTCACCGTCTACTACCCATTTGTGGGATGTTTGGGATTTGTGAACGAGACCCATGCTCGGCAGCAATAGCTGAGCCGGGACCTAAAATCATCTCAGGAATACGTGCTTTGAAAAGCATAATCAAGGTCGCAACAGTGATGTTCGTCACCCTTCCGGCGCAGGCTCATGCCGACGAATCTACGATGGAGAAGGTCGCTCGCACGAAGGCCGTCACGATTGGCTTTGCGAAGTCTAGCCCGCCACCGTCCTATGTTGACGACAAAGGGAATGCCGCTGGTTACATGGTTGCCCTTTGCAAGCGGCTTGCGCAGGCAATGCAGAGCAAGCTGGAACTCAAGAAGCTAGCGGTCAAAACGGTTCTCCAGACTCGCAGCCCGGGCCTGGTAGATGGCGAGACGGATCTCTATTGCGGTGCAATGGTCCAGTCGGCAGCGGCCCGCAAGGCGCTTACATTTTTGTATGTTACTTACGTTTCTGAGACCCGTTTCGTCACGCCCAGAGACTTAGGGGTGAGATTCGCTGTAGACCTGAATGGGAAAACCGTTGCGGTCGCAAGCAAGGACGACGCAAGACTTATCGAACGTTTTAACAAGGTCTATTCGGTGAACCTCCAGTCGTCCTCCTCCGAAACTCTGCCGGACGCGTTCCAGAAGCTTGCCGAGGGCCAAGCCGTGGGCATCTTGGCCGACGACTATTCACTGGCCAATCTGATTGCGCGATCTTCACAGCCGGACGGCTACGCGTACACCGGTGAAGCCATATTCCGCACGCCGATAGCGATTGCCATGCGCCAAGACGGCGAACTCGAAGCTTTCGGGAACCAGACGCTAGGCCAGATGATGGCTTCCGGTGTGATTGCTCAGATCTACTCGCGATGGTTCGAGAGCAAGATCCCGTCCGTTAAGGCGTCCATCAACTTGCCCGCAAGCGACGCCACAAAGGCGGCTTGGGCGCGACCCAATGACGACGGGCCAGCAGCGTACCGCGCGAGCCTGACGGACGGCCCGTTTAAGGGGTAATCGTCCTTTTGCAGCAGATTGATACGGTCAGGCTTAAAAAGACCTTATAGAACAATGACTTAGTAGTTTTCGTTTCGCGCTGCACCGTCCTTTCTTTGCGGATTGGTACGCGGTTAGCAGGCGCTGTCTCGCCAAAGTATGACTGGCCAGCCTGCGAAGCCTCCTGTCGGATTGTTGCGCCACGGCCTTGGATCAGCGCGTCAATGTAGCGCTCGACACCGAAGCTGAGAATCCCCCGGAAGTTGATGTGCCCGGAATGCCCCGGCCCCATGCGGCGCAGCCAAGCGTCCTCGATGTTCGTGCCCCCCTTGCGAAGTCGCTCGACGACATCGTTCATGCGGTTCGTATTGCTCTCCACGATTAACCTGCTGTACGGCAAGGGGCTGGCAGCCGAGCTTCAGGTCCGGCAGATCTAGGGCGCGCTCGCCCAGGTTCGCGCGTCGAGGCGGGCAGCCTGTTTGGCAGTGGTGCAACTGCTCGGCATCGAGCAGGCATTGGAACACGTGGGTCAAATTTCGATGAAAACTACGTACGGCAGTGGGTCAGTTTTTCGCGCACATCAACTACGTGAGGGCGCGACGGAACGCCTCTCCATATGCGGCAAGGTTAGGTCCTCTAGGTCTCGTTGCTCGCAGTTTGCGCGAATTGGATAGGAGCAGGACGGACGCCGGTCATAGAATGCGCATCGATTCATTCGACGCGCACTCTATTTTGATACAGTTATGAAATTAACCCTTCCCCTCTTCATGTTTTCCTTGACTCTACTGTCTGCGCAAACTGCGCTGGCCGGTCCCGATTGGGATGTCATTTACCGTGCTCGGCTGTCTGCCGCAAAGAGCCACCCGACCACCTCCCTCCAGGACGCACAGAAACCTGAGGTGGGCGCGTCCGCACCTGTCGCGATCAAGGCTAGCTCTGTGGAACACCCTCGATCACACTAACAGCCAGAGGCAGGGATGCATGCCCGATCTCGACAGGCGTCCGCCGGCTCAGACTGTCGACCAAGTTGGGATTCGGATCGGGGCCGAACTGCTGGAGGCGCTTGCGCGATTGGCGAAAGGCTGGCTGGCGTTTGGACGCGATTGCACGAGCTACTGCTGGTGAAATTAAGCGAGGTCGGCGAGTTCGAATTCTCCCAAGCAACCGTCGATTCGTCGTCGGTGCGAGCCGTAGGGGCAGGCGAAAAACTGGTCCGAACCCCACGGATCGCTCGCGACCAGGTTCCAAGCATCACATCCTCGTCGATGCAAATGGCGTCCCCATCAGTGCAATCCTAACCGGGGCGAACCGCAACGACGTCACCCAATTGCTGCCGCTCGTCGACGCGATCCCGCCAATTCGCGGCGTGCGCGGTCGCCCGCTTCAAAAGCCCAAAGTCATCTACGCAGACCGTGGCTACGACTCCGAGCCGCATCGTCAGCGGCTTCACGAGCGCGGCCTCAAACCGGTGCTCGCCAAGCGCCGGACAGAACACGGCAGTGGCTTGGGCAAATTCCGGTGGGTTGTCGAACGTACTCATGCGTGGCTTCACAACTTTCGTCGTCTTCGCATTCGCTTCGAACGTCGAGCCGACATTCACGAAGCGTTCTTCAAACTCGGCCGCTCTCTCGTCTGCTGGAACATCTTCAGGCGCGCTGAGCCGTTAGTCTCTAAGGAGTTCATTGCCTAGGGAACCAAGGCGCCGCTTCCCGGCGGAAAATTTGGGTGGCTTGCTCATGGGTTCCCCTGTTTCAAAACTTGAATCCTTCACTAAAACCTGGAACGATCCTCGCCTACGACTTTAGGGCTTTGACACACAACCGATTGGTGCATGAAGCCGATAGCCTGCTGTTTCTTGGGTACGGCTTTGGCGATCTGCATTTGAATGCTGCCTTCTCCGAGGTACGGGTCCGGCGCCGCCCCATCGTTGTGGTGGATTGGGCCAATGACGATCAAGACCCGCTTCCGTTCCGACAAGACGATTGGTCCTGCACCATGTTTGGGACCCCTTGCCCGGAGATGCGCACGACATGTGTTCAGCCGGCCATTCGGCGCCAGCCGGTCTGTGCGACCTCCGAGTGACGCACGATCTTGAGGTCTCTAACATGCATGCTCGAGGCCTGCCGGCATCCCTTGAAGATCTTGGAGCACCTTCGGTAGCGACGCTGGCAGTCGACTGTCATAACCCGCATGGCCATGCCCGCAGAACGGGCGTTGCCATGCGACGGCCAATCATCGGCATCGGGCCCAAAAAGAATGTGCCGCTCCGGGCGCACGGTGCACCGTTCAAGACAAAGCGCAACCGGCGATCAGAGGGCGCTCAGGGCCTCGGCAATGTTGCCAAAGAGCCAATGACACAGAAGCCCAAATGGATCGGTCGCGGCTCGCCAAGTGGGCCACAAAATTCCCGCTGGGCCGTGATGTGATCGACCGCGAAGTTAGACCGCTTCCGCTTGCATCAGATAGCACGGCGATCAGCCGTCGAGATGACGCATGGCAGCGAGCCGTCGTTGCAAACTAATTCAAAGCAGTTCGAATGCAGGCGCGGTTGGCTTCGGTCAACAGCGACGCCCGGGTCATGGCGAACGTTTCAGCCTATCGATGGACCTCCCTGGCGACCGAGAAGCCAGATGCAGGAGCTTTACACCATAAAAGCGGCACCGGACTATCGTATCGACAGTGGTACGCGTCATGCCACGAACTTCGTTCCCGGACTTTGAGTGCGGAAGGCGATCCCGGCTGGGATTAGAACGTGCCCGCGGGGGCCGTCGAACCGTGGCTGCGGTGCCATTGTTCCTGACAGATTACAGTTAGCTCGTGGGTCGAATTTCGCAGCCGATCGGTTTGATGATGGCATCGCGGCTCTCCGCTATCGCCTGGGCCTAAATGAGTCGCAACAGCCGCCGCGACTTCTGAGATCCAAGGGGACGCACCAATTGCAAGCGACTACGGCCTCAGTTATGTTTCCAAGCACGTGGTGGGAGGTGGTTCTGGCGATATGGTCTCGGCTCCTGGCGCGAGATCGCTTTCGAACTATCCGTTTTCGGCAAACTATCTTCGCTACCCTACAAAGAGGAACGGAAATTGCTGGTTGCGACTTGTTAGATCGCAGGTTGCGATGGGATCATAAAAGGTGCTTCAAATGCATAATATGGTAGACATTCCGGCGGAGAAGGCCTCTTATACATGGGGCTATCACCACACTGATGACGTAGAAGAGCATGCCAGTCACTTCCATCTTTGGGACGCGCGAATCGACCAACTTTCAAGCGGGAAATTCGTAGGGGAGGTCATGAGCTTGCAGATTGATGGGATGCATATGATGCGTGACCGCGCTAACCAATCTGTCAGTAAGAAGGGGCCCGGTGCACGTGGCAGGATCACATTCAGTCTGTCTTTAAAGGGCGCGGATGCTTTCCAGTGCGCCGGGCGACGCATTGACGATGCAAGCCATCTCATTGCCGAAAGCAGCCAGCATCCGGAGATACAGGCGCCAAAGCATTCAGACGTCCTCTACGTCGATCTCGATGAGGCGGAGCTATCCCAGGCGGTTGAACGTCAGGATAGGAGGTTCAAGGTGGAGGGCTTGCCGAAGTGCTATCGGAAATCCCAACCCGGAGATCCCGAAGGCCTCGCACAGCTTGCTCGAGGGCTGCTTGACAGCAAAATGCTGGGAAGCCCCATTTTGAATCATGCAGGTCTGCTCAGTGGCGTGCGCGATGCTGTGCTTCTTAACATTCTCGACCTCCTAGATGCGGATGTTGACTGCCCTCCACTCACCCCTACGACCAGGAAAAAAATGGTGGATCGGGCGCGAGCCTATGCGGAGGCGCCTCGCGATTCCCCACTTTCAATTCTTGAGCTGTGTAACTTTGTCGGCACGAGCCGGAGAAAGCTGCAATATTCATTTCAGGAAATTGTAGGTATTAACCCGGTAGCCTATCTCCGTACTATTCGACTTAATGCTGTGCATCGCGCACTTATTCAAAGCACCCCTTCGTGTTCGGTGCAAGATGTTGCCCTTAACTGGGGATTTATGCACCTAAGTCGATTTGCCATTGACTACGCAAATCTTTTTGGTGAAAAACCATCGGAAACATTGCGACGAGTACGCGGCTGTCTCGACAAGAACATTGCTAAAAATGGATAACGTTCATTGCAAGAAATCCGCCACCATTTGTGTTGCTTCGTTCAACACAATATTGGGGATTTGCGATGAGATTAATTTTTGTACTTTGCGTTTTCTACGTAGCGGCGCTCTTCACACCGGTGAGTGCGATAGCGACAGAAAATGGGTTGCCAACAACTGCATTTGGGGTATATGACTTTGGGGCGGGCTTCCTACCAGAAGCTACGCCTGTGGGTACAGTAGGACTGCGAGTTTCTCACTATACCACGACTACATTAAAAGACGCCCAGGGGAACACCAAAAATAGCGATATATCAGCCGACGCGACGTCTTTTGGTTTTTTCTATTTGAGGATGACGGAAACTGAGATCCTCGGTGCGAAGTATGGATTTGCCGCCATCGTGCCATTGATGAGGATGAGTGGACATTTAAACGTTTTTTACGGAGACAAAACGGTATTTTCCGAGAGAACGGATATTTTTCGCGTGGCCGATATGCAGGTTATACCGGTGCTACTCAAATGGAATCCGAGCAAGAATCTCGCCGTCAACGCACAAATGCAAATTCAAGCGCCAACTGGTGACTATGACAAAAACAGAGTGTTAAACATTGGCCTGAATCATTGGGCATTCTCTCCGATCTTTAATTTCAGCTACATTAGCGATGGAGGCCTAGAGGTTTCTTCGAGTTTTCAAATGGACTTCAGCACCAGAAATAAGGATACCGGCTATAGAAACGGTGTCGAATATCGCCACGAATTTGCCGTTGGCCAGCATTTTGGCCCATGGACTGCCGGCGTTGGTGGCTATTACTACACTCAACTGAGTAACGATAGTTCGCCAAGCCTGACGGACGGAAATCGCGCAAAAGTGATGGCGCTAGGCCCCGCACTAAGCTTCTATGCACCGGGCTTGCCGCCCGTTTTTATACATGCGTACAAAGAGTTCGGCGCGCGTAACCGTACCGAGGGCTATCAGATTTCCATGCGCGTTTCCTACAGCTTCTAGACAGTCACCAAATTGGGGGGGGCAATATCTTGTTGCCGTCGGAACTGAGCTGGCACCGGTATCCCGCCAGCACGCGAACGATCACGCGCAGCGTCTTGACTCAGTTCTCATCATAGAAGATCGCGGTAGGAATACCCATTGCTGAGCACCCCCCGCACAGATCCCTTGTCGACGAGATTCGCCATATACGACGCCGGTTGCACCGGTGGATGAGGCCCTGGCGCGCAAGCGTGAACTGGTCATTCTTCCCCAGTAAGGCGAAGTTGGTGTATCAGCCGTTGGGCGTGGTCGGCGTAATAGGCGCATGGAACTACCCGGCGTTGCTGACGCTATCGCCATTGGTAAACGCGTTGGCTGCAGGCAACCGGGTCATCGTTAAACCAAGCGAACTGGCACCCGCCACAGCGGAGGTCATTTGCGGGATGCTCACACAATGCTTCAGGGACGATCGTGTCGACGTCGTGACCGGAGGTGCTGAGCTCGCTGCCGAATTTGCTGCAATTCCCTTCGACCACATTCTCTTCACCGGATCAACACGGGTGGGAACTTTGAGCTTCCCCCGAAAATTCGCCTTCCAGTAGGTCGTGTGTAAACTCGACCCAAAGGAAGGAAAGAAAAGATGTTCATGACCATGCATGAAGGACCCGAGAATCGCATGGTCTCTGTCCTTGGTGGAGAAACTCGCAAGCGCCAGACCAAAATGATCCTCCAGGGCTGCCTCGCGGCTGGCCAAGTTTGGTTGTACCCACCAATTAGATACCGGAACCGGCCCCCAAAGTCATCACCGATACCTCTGCTTGAACGCTTTGCGCTTAACGCGGCGATTCGACGGCTTGCTTCAGGCGGGCCCAGCCCTCCTCGATGACTTCGAGGGAGGTGGCGAACGAGAAGCGGAGGTACGGGGACAGTCCGTAAGCCGTGCCGTCGAGCACTGCCACGCCGGCCTTGTTCAGAAAGAACATCACGACATCCAGGTCGGTCTCGAGAATCTTTCCGGTCTCGGTTTGCTTGCCAAGAAGCCCTTTGACGGACGCGTAGACATAGAAGGCGCCCGCGGACTGGGTGCACGCTATGCCGGGGTGATCGTGCTTTCGCTGCAAAATGATACGCTGGCGGCCAAAATCCGCTTCGAAATCAGGAATTTGCACACACCGACTTTTCCACGAAAATCTCTTTGCGCAACTCATTGATACAGAAGGGTTTTCTTGCTGAAACCGTGTCAATCAGCGCCGAAAGTACCATCACCCCTTTAAGGTGCAAGCGCCGCCACCCGTGGCGCAGCAACAGACCTACACAACGCCAGCGCCCCCGACGACGAGCCGGCCGAGAATTCCAGTGGGAAAGTCAATGGACTGCTGGGCGTGCTCGGCGCCGTGGCCAAAGGAATGGCGGGTGCGGGTACTAAGAACTCGGCAAACCTGGCGATGGTTGGGAATGCGCTGCAAGGCAATTCGTCAAGCACGATCCAGGGCTCGGGATCCGCCGTATTATCCAACCGCTCCACCGCGCAGGTCGCCGCTCGGAACCCAGCCGCTGCGACTCGGCAAGCGGGCTACGGCGGCCCTGCGGGCACGTCCAACGCCAACTTATCGACCAACGGCCTACGAAGCAATAGGAAAACACAGGGAAAACCAGCGGGAAACGGATCGGGAAAAAAGGGAAACACGCAGGAAAAGACGGAAACAGCAGGAAAACAGTGGACATCGTGAGGGATCGCGGAACGGGATCGCCCGCTTGGCATGTCGTGTTTCGAAGCATGAATCAGCGTCCTATACTGCTTACAATAATAACGAGGCGCGCCATGAACTCTCTCTTCTCACTCCCTCGCCTCGCACTGCTCTGCGCAGCCTTCGGCGTGCTGGGCGGCTGCTCGACCTTCGCGCCGATGCAGACCGGGCAAGCCGCGATCGGTCAGCCAGAATCCGCCGTGCAGGCCAGGCTCGGCAAGCCTGCCGAGCAGTATCCAACGGCTGATGGCGGCACCCGATGGCTATATCCGACCGGGCCGTTGGGCCAGTACACATACGCCGCGGATTTCGATGCGACTGGAAACTTGCGCTCTTTCCGGCAGATTCTGACGTCGACGGACTTCGCCCGCATCCAGCTTGGGCAATCGACGCAGGACTATGTACTGCGCACCTTCGGCAAGCCGGAGGCGATGACCTATTACCCGCTGAGCGATCGCAACGTATGGACGTATCGCTTCCGTGAAGCCGGCTGGTGGCCGTCGCTGATGAACGTTGCATTCGACCGTGACAACATCGCGCGGGTCACACAGGTCGTGCACGATCCGCTGTATGCGCCGTACGACTGAGGTCAGCGGTTAGCGGGCGGCGCCGGCCGCGTCCGGCACGCTCCCGGCGGCGTTGCCTTCGCGGCGTGTGGTCGATTCACGCACGATCAGGCGCGGCTCCAGCATCGCGTAGCCGTCGTCGGCATTGCCGTCGAGCACGTTCAGGAGCTTCTGCATCGCGAGCTCACCCATCCGCTCGCTCTGCAGGTCCATCGTCGTCAGCGCGGGTGACGCGTACTCGCCATAAGGCACGTTGTCGAAGCCGACGACGGAGACGTCCTCGGGCAGCCGGCATCCCAGCGCGCGTGCTTCTTTCATGAAGCCCAGCGCGATCAGGTCGTTGTAGCAGACCACCGCATCCGGACGGTTCGGCCCGAGCATGATGGCCGAGCAGGCCCGCTCGCCAGCCTGCGCCGATGGCGCGTGCGCGTCATGGACCTCGATGGGCAAGCCCGCTTCCTGCAGGCAGGTCGTGACGCCGCGCAGCCGCTCCGCGTTCCAGCGTGACTGGCCGAAACCCAGATAGGCGATGCGCCGGTGACCTTCGTTGAGCAGATGGCGGGCGGCCATGTAGGCCGCGAGGTAGCTGTCTGACCCGACGCTCGGGAAAGGCAGGTGCCGCGAGCGCCCGAACAGCACGACGGGCTTGTTCAGCTCCAGCATCCATTGCGCTGATTCTTCCTGCATCCGCGAGGTAACGATCAGGCCGTCCACCCGTTGGGAAAGGGCCTCGATGAGCTGCCTTTCGCGCGCCTGGTTCTCCTCCGTATCGACCAGCAGCAGCGTGTAGTCCTGCTGTAGCGCGATCCGGTTCGCGCCCTTGACGATGTTCGTGAAGTGGGGATTGCGGATATCGAGCACGGCAAGCCCGATGGCGCGGGTCTTGCCGGTGATCATCGACCGGGCCAGCGGATTGGAGCGGTATCCAAGCTGTTCGATCGCCGCCTTCAGCTTGGCCTCGACCGGCGCGGAGAAACGCTGGGTCCCATTCATGAATTTTGAAACGGTGGCGACCGAGACCCCCGCGGCTGCCGCAACGTCGCGAATGGTAGGAGAGTTTGTCTTCATCTATGAACTTGTGGTGCGCTTCGCGCGTGCGGCTACCGGTACTGGCGGCCACCGATGAATGGGGTCCGAACGAGCCTAGAGTTGCGAAATTATATGGTGGAAATCGTTTTCTTACCCGGATTCCGAGCGGAGGCGTCAGGCAAGCTCCAGTCGCATCGAGAGCCTGACGCGTTGTCCGGGCGGCACGGCGTTGGCCGTAGGGTCCAGCTGGCCCGCCAGGTGAGTGCACGGCTCCACACACAGGAACGACTCGCCGGCCCGGTGATGCACGACGACATGGCCGGCTTCCGGGCTCGATATCCCGACGTGGCGCCGGGTGCCCGGATAGTCGATCCGTGCTTGCGCCTGATCCGTCTCGCAGAACCACGTGAAGGTGTCGCGCGGCGGCACATGGCGGCGCAGCGCAAAGCGCAACGGGCCATCCAGCCGCCGTTGCAGCACGGGCAGGCCTTCCGACGCTGGGTTCCCATGCCAGATGCTGTCGGCCATCACGGTGGCCTCCGCGCCCTGGCCGATTGCAAAGTACGGATGGAAGCCCAGACCCGCCGGCATAGGCCGCGTCGACAGGTTGGTCACTTGCAGGACCATGTCGAGCCCGCCTGCATCGACGTTGTAGCGCAGATCCGCCCGCCACGTCCACGGCCACGCCTCGCTCTGTCCGACTACCAGGGACATGTGGCAATGCGTGGCGCTAGACTGCTCGATCGACCATGCCTTGCGGTGTCCCCATCCATGCAGCCAGGCGGGGGAGCCCGGCGGGGCGATGTCCAAACCACCACCATCCCATTTGAGCCGATTACCCCTGAACTTGTTGGTGAATGGGAGCATCGGAAAGCAGCCCGCACGCCGCCATTGCGCGGGATCGAAACGATCCGTGTCGAGCGGCACGAGATAGTCGAACGCGCCGTCCGCCGATGCGCGACGCAGGCGGCCGATCCGGCCACCGAGCGTCGGGTACAAGTCGACTGCGATAGCGCCGGCCGAAAGCGTCACGGGCGCCATCAGGGCCGGCAGTGCGCGTTCAGGCGACATTGCAGCCGGCCATGAGTTCGAGTGCGCGCACCATCGCCGAGTGATCCCACTTCGATAAAGCCAATCTTTGCCATAGTTGTATGCAGGGGATGATCAGTAGCGTGGTTTGACGCGCGTCCAGTCGGACCGGAACTTGCGCATCTGCGAGACATCGTCGCGATTGGTGATGCCGGAGCGCAGGTACTGCTCATGCAGTGCGGCCAGCGCGTCGCGATCGAGTTCGACGCCGAGGCCCGGCGCATCAGTCACGGTGACGCAGCCATCGACGATCGGAATCTTGCCGCCGCGAATCACTTCATCTTCCTGCCAGGGGTAGTGCGTGTCGCAGGCGTAGGTCAGGTTCGGCACCGCTGCGGCCAGGTGCGACATCGCCATCAGGCTGATGCCCACGTGCGAGTTCGAATGCATCGACAGGCCCAGGCCGAACGTGTCGCACATGGTCGCAAGCATCTGCGTTGCGCGCAGTCCGCCCCAGTAGTGGTGATCGGACAGCACGATCTGCGCGCCGTTGAGAGCGATGTTGCGGCGGAACTCCTTCATGTCGGTGACGACCATGTTGGTCGCCAGCGGCAGACCGGTCACGCGGTGCAGCTCGGACATGCCTTCCAGGCCCGGCGTCGGGTCCTCGTAGTACTCCAGATCGCCCTGCAGGCGCTTGGCCACGCGGATGGCCGTGTCGAGCGACCAGTTCGCATTCGGATCGATCCGCAGCGGATGGTTCGGGAACGCGCGCTTCAGCGCCTTCAGGCATTCCGCCTCCAGATCGGGATCGAGCGCGCCGGCCTTCAGCTTGATGCTGCCAAAGCCATAGCGGTCGATCATCGTGCGTGCCTGCGCCACGATCCCCTCCGCGTCCAGCGCCGGGCCCCAGGTGTCGGGTCGGTACGACGGATCGATGTCGCTGGCGAACTTGAAGAACAGGTAGGCGGAGAAGGGCACCTTGCGCCGTACCGCACCGCCGAGCAGCGCATGCACCGGCAGGTCGAGCGAGCGGGCTTGCAGGTCCAGGAACGCCACTTCGAACGCGCCGAACACTTTGTGCTCGGACTTGCTCGCCTGCGAGCCGGGCGCAACGTCGAGCTGCACGCCCTCGACGGGGGATGGGCCCACCGACAGCACGCGCTGCCTGAGCCCGTTCAGGTCGAACGGGCTCAGGCCGGCCAGCCGGTCCTTGACACGCAGCAGCCCGTCCAGCACGGGTTTGTCGCCATAGGTTTCACCCAGGCCGACCAGGCCATTGTCTGTTTCCACCTCGATGATTGAGCGCAATGCAAAGGGTTCGTGCACACCGCTGGCATTCAGGAGCGGCGGATCGCTGATGGCGATGGGGGTGACGCGGACGGCAGCAATCTTCATTCGTGGTTCCTTTCAAGGCGATATCGCTATGTCGTTATGCCGGCGTGCCTGCCGCCCCCTCCAGGAGCGCCGAGGCAAAGCCGGTTTGGTGGGATTCCGGTGCGCGTCCGCTCATCTGCTCTGCAGAACCAGCGGCGGTATTGAGGAACCATAAGGATAACGTTTTCCTATGCTAAGGCAAACTTGCATAAACCGCAAATCCCTTGTTTGAAAGATCATATATCGGCACTTTTTAAGTTCTGAATTTGTTAAAAAACGGCTTAATAATCAATGTATTGTCGAGGAAATTCGGCCGCCTGGAGATTGGCGAATCACAATCCATGACCATGCCTCCTGACGTACAATATTTGCTCCCATTGCCATAGGGTTTTCACTGGCGAGCATTTCTAGGAAAACGATTGACTTAGTCGGAGGCGGTGCATATAGTTAGGAAAACGTTTTCTCTTACCGGCATCCCAGCTCCCTTTTTCATATGCAGACCGAGTTCGATTTCCAAGACAAGTTGGTCGTAGTGACAGGCGCAAGCGGTGCCATCGGCGCCGCGATCGCGAAGCAGTTCCATCGCGCTGGCGCCCATGTGATCGCCACCGGCCGCAACCGGGAGGCGCTGGCTTCCCTGTGCGACGCGTTGGGTGACCGGTGCGAAGTCATTCAGGGGGACCTTGCCGACCAGGCGCATCTGGACGAGATCCTCGCCACCGCCGAACGGTTGGGCGGCGTCGATGTGCTGATCAACAACGCCGGGATGACGCTGACGAAGAAGCCCACGGACGAAACGAGCCTGGCCGATTTCGACCAGATCCTGTCGGTCAACCTCCGCGCGATGTATGCGCTGAGCCTGAGTGTGATTCGCGGCTGGGTCGCGCGTGAGCACAAGGGCGTGATGGTGAACGTCTCGTCGCCCGGCGCGCAGCGCGCCCACCGCAACAACGCGATCTATGACATCAGCAAGGGCGGCATCGACGCACTGACACGCTGCCTGGCGGTCGATTTCGGCAAGTACGGGATTCGCGTCAATGCCATCGCGCCGGCGCAGATTCCGCATTCGCATACGCCGAATGTGAATCCGGCGGCGGCGCATGGCCTGCCGTTGCCACGCCACGGACGTCCGGACGAGGCCGCCCTGCCGGTGCTGTTCCTGGCATCGAGCGCGGCGTCGTTCATCACCGGCCACGTATTGCCCGTAGACGGCGGCTTGCTGGCCCAGTTGCGCGTGCCGGCAGCCTGAGAGACGAAGCAACAGAACCTGCAGCAAGCGCCGAGGCCGGCATGCCGGCACCGCGCCGATAAGAAATAAAGGAGACAGACATGGGAAGGACGGAACACAACATGACGAAGCGACAGACGTTCGGCACGCGCGTACTGCCGGCCGTCGCGGCCTGCGCCGCGCTGACGGCCATCGTGCCGGCCGCGCACGCGGAAACACTGCGCGTCTGGACGCGTTCGAACGTCGATGCTCGTGCGACCTACGACAACATCGCGGCCGCATTCACGAAGAAGACCGGCATCAAGGTCGAGTACTTCAACGCCATGACCGACTACGAGCAGCGTCTGTCGCGTGCGATCGCGGGCAACGACTTGCCCGACGTGATCATCAACGACACGTCGTCGCTCGGACTGATGATGAAGTCGGGTGTCGCGCAGGAGATCGACCGCGCCAGCCTGCCCGGTGCAAACGAAATCCAGGACCGCGCATGGGACGGCGCACGCGGCTACAACGGCAAGTACTACGGCGTGCCCGTGTCGGTGCAGTCGTTCGTGTTCCTGATCCGCAAGGACTGGCGCGACAAGCTCGGTCTGCCGGTGCCGAAGTCGTGGGAAGACATCGCCGCTCTCGCGAAGGCCTTCACCACGAAGCAGCCTGCCGGCCCCGGCAAGCAGGTCTACGGTTTTGCCTTCCCGGGATCCGCCACACGCGGCTACACCACCTGGTTCATGAGCAGCTTCCTCTGGCAGGCCGGCGGCGACTTCATTCGTCCGGTATCGGGCGGCAAGTTCCGCGGCTCGCTCGACGAACCAGCCGCGGTGAAGACCGTTGGCTACTTCCGGCAGATGATGTGCACGGACAAGGTGATGCAGCCCGGCGCGATCAACGCCACCACGGCTGACGCCATCGCGAGCTTCCGCTCCGGCCAGACTGGCATCTTCTTCACGGGCCCGTATCACATCGCCGTGGCCGACCAGGAACCGGGCCGCGACAAGATCGAAGTCGTCGCCGCGCCTCCGGGTCCCGCTGGCAAGTCCGACTCGCTCGGCGAGGGCGAACTGGCCTACGTGACGCGCGCCGCCAACAAGCAGGCGGCGCTTTCCTTCATCGCGTTCCTGACATCAGGCGAAGGCCAGCGCATGGGCATGAATCCGGGCGGCTTCCCGGTGGTCCGCCTGCCGGTCAACAAGACGGTCAATTCTGGCCAGGTCTACAAGGACCAGCGCTGGGTGACCGTGGAAAACGTCTATCAGAAGGACGCCCACTACGTACCCGCGATTCCCGACTGGATGAGCATGCGCCAGCTTACCGCCGAAGGTCTGAACCGCATCCTGGCCAATTGCTCCAGCGACGTGGATGGCGGCCTCAAGGACCTGAACAAGCGGGTCAATCAGGAACTGGCACGTCAGCGCGTACTGGCCAACTGATTTGCGCGGCCAAGCATTCCGAGGTACCACAATGAGAAGTCAGAATTCCAGCCTGCGGCGGGCATGCGTGCCGTGGCTCTTCCTGCTGCCCGCGCTCGCGCTCTTCGTCCTGTTCAAGTTCGTGCCGATGGCGCGCGGGCTCGAAATGAGCTTCTACCAGGTCAACTTCGGCTCGGACTGGGAGTGGGTGGGACTGGAGAATTTCCAGCGCGCCTTTGCCGATAGCGACCTGCACACGGCTGTGATCCAGACCGCCTTGTATGTGTCGGTGTCGGTGATCGTGTCGGCCGTCATCGCCTTCGCGCTGGCACTGGCCCTTGAAGGCCCTGCCCGTCACCTGCGCATCATCCGCACGGCGATGTTTCTGCCCGCGGTAACCAGCGCGGCCGTGGTGGCGCAGATCTGGCAGATCATGCTGTCCCCGGCGCCAGATGGCATCGGTAACACGATCCTCGGCTTCCTTGGTGTGGGACACGCGGGCTTCTTCTCGGACCCGAACCAGGCGCTCGGCTCGCTGATCGTCATGCAGATCTGGAAAACCGTGCCGTACGACATGATGATTTTCGTCGCGGGCCTGACCGGCGTGAACCGCGAGCTGTATGACGCAGCGGCAGTGGACGGTGCACGCTGGCACCACCGGCTCTGGTACGTGACGCTGCCCGCCATGCGCCACACGGTGGTGATCGTCGGCGTGCTGGGCTTCATCCGCGGCGTGCGCGTGTTCACCGAGGTGTACTCCAGCACGGGCGGCGGCCCCGGCGGCTCCACCGAAGTGGTGATGACCTATGTCTACAAGGCCGGCTTCGTGCAGTTCGACTATGGCTATGCATCGGCCGTGTCCTGCCTGCTGTTCCTCTTCACCGCGGTGACCACCGTGACCTATCTGACCCTGCGTCAACGGAGCAATCGCCATGGAGCTTAACCAGAGCCTGCGCCAGAAGAGCGTGACGGGCGCCGTGAGCGCGCCCCGGTTCAACATCGCCAGGATCACGGCAGTCGCGGGGCGATGGATTCTTTACGCGGCGATCGTGCTGGTGTTCGCCGGCCCGTTCTGGGCGATGCTCGCCACCGCGTTCAGCGCGGAAACCGTGCAGCCGGGGCGCATGGTGGCGTGGCCGTCGCACCCGTCGCTCAAGCATCTGGTTTACGCTTGGGACAACGCTGGTGCCTGGCGCTACCTCCTGAACTCGTGCGTGGTGGTGGCCGGCGGGCTGGTCCTGCAGATGTCGGTCAGCGCGCTGGCTGCCTATGCGCTGGCCCGCAAGAAGTTTGTCGGCGCGGGCCTGGTGAGCCTGCTGTTCCTGTCGACCATGATGCTGCCCGAGGAAGTGATCGCGATCCCGCTGTATCTGGTGCTGGGCAAGCTGCCGGTGCTTCACGCCAGCCTGCTGAACTCCTATCTCGGCATGATCCTGCCGGTGGCAGGCTGGGCGTTCTCGATCTTCGTGCTCACTGAGTTCATGAAGGCGATTCCGATGGAGCTCGAAGAGGCGGCGCGCATCGACGGCGCCAGCGAATGGCAGATCTTCTGGCGGGTCGTGCTGCCGCTCGTGAAGCCGGCGCTCGGCACTACCGGCATCTTCGGCTTCCTGATGATCTGGGACCAGTACCTGCTGCCGCTCATCGTCGTGAATCGCGAATCGCTCTACACGCTTCCGGTGATTCTCGCGACGTTGCGCACCGACGAGCACATCTCTCCCAATGTGTTCATTGCGGTCACGCTCCTGGCGATGATTCCCAGCGTGCTGCTGTACCTCGGCCTTCAGAAGCAGTTCCAGCGCGGGTTGACCGCCGGCGCGGTGAAAGGCTGACCACGAAAACAAGAATCGGATATCAGGAGTGAGGCATATGGCTTCCGTATCGTTGCGCGGCGTCGACAAGGCATTCGGCGACCAGCACATCATCAGGAACGTATCGGTGGACATCCCGGACGGCGAGTTCTGCGTGCTCGTTGGTCCGAGCGGTTCGGGCAAGTCCACGTTGCTACGCATCATCGCCGGCCTCGAGGACGTCACCGGCGGCAGCGTCCACATCGGCGGACGCGATGTGACGCGACTGCAGCCGAAGGATCGCGACATCGCCATGGTGTTCCAGAGCTACGCGCTGTACCCGCAGCTCACTGTGCGCGAGAACATGGGCTTCAGTCTAAAACTGGCCAAGCGCCCGAAGGCCGAGATCGTACGCATCGTCAACGAGATCGCCCGTTCGCTGGCACTGGAGCCGCTGCTCGACCGCTATCCGCGCCAGCTGTCCGGGGGGCAGCGCCAGCGCGTCGCAATGGGCCGCGCCATCGTCAGGCAGCCATCGGTGTTCCTGTTCGACGAACCGCTGTCGAACCTCGACGCCGCGCTGCGTCACCACGTTCGCGGCGAGATCCGCGAGATGTACGAGCGCCTGCGCACGACCTGCGTCTACGTGACCCACGACCAGGTCGAGGCCATGACGCTGGCCGACCGCATCGTGGTCCTGCGCGACGGCAAGGTGGAGCAGGTGGGCACGCCCGTCGAGCTCTATGACAGGCCGGTGAACCGCTTCGTCGCCCAGTTCATCGGCGCGCCGGCGATCAACTTCTTCGCCGGCGTGGCAAAAGTTTGCGCTGGCCGGACGACGATCCGCTGCGCTGACGGCATCGAATTCGCGCTGCCAGGCCATCAGACGGTCGAGGACGGCCAGTCAGTGGAGTGCGGCGTGCGCCCGGAACACATCTGCGTGGGCGCGCCCGACCATTCGCGCACCGACGTGGTCTCCATGGGCGCCAGGGTGAAGACCGGGGAGTTCTACGGGGCCGACACGCTCCTGTCGTGCGACACGCCGGTCGGCATGCTCGCCACCACCGGACGCGACCGCACCGCCTACGGTGCGCGCCAGGGTGCACAGGTTCTTCTGCAGATTCCGTCGGCAAATGTGCATCTGTTCGATCGACGTACGGGGCTGCGCGTCAACTGACGACGCGGCTCCGGCATCGGCGGTACGGCGTGACCGAACACGCCGCGATAACTAGAAGTGCTACATGAGATGGAGGAGGAATTGAACGTGAAGAAGACTGTGTTGTGTGCAGCTGCGCTGATGTGCATGGCGGCGCAGGCCAACGCGCAAAGCTCGGTGACGTTGTACGGAGTGATCGACGGCACTATCGACTACATGCGCGCCAACAGCGCCAACAAGGCGGGCGGCAATGTTCCGGGCGTCGTCAGGGAGGACAGCAACAGCTCGCTGTGGGGCCTGCGCGGCAAGGAGGACCTGGGGCGAGGTCTGTCGGCCATCTTCCAGATCGAATACGGGTTCAACGTGGACACCGGCTCGGGCCCTAGCGCCCGCGACCAGTTCATTGGCCTGAGCAGTGACGTGGCGGGCACGATCCAGCTCGGCAACATCACGACGCCGATGCGCGGTCTGGGCGGAAAGACCAACTTCATTCCCGGCAGCACGTCGATCGCCAACAACATCGGCATCATGACGACGCTGAATGGCTCGCAGACCAACCTGAACGCGCGCCTGGCCAACTCGATCATGTACACGACGCCCGTGTACGGCAGCTTCAGCGCGCAGGCCGTGATTTCGCCGGGCGAGGGCAGCCAAGCACCGACCAACTCGAGCCTGGACAACAAGACGACCCCGGTGGGCCCGAACCTGCAGGGCATGTACGCGTACGGCTTTGGCGCACAATACGCGCAGAACCGGCTCTATGCGGCCTACGCGTACGAGTCACGCCGCGGCCAGGCGCTGCTCGGCGCGGGCTCCGGCCTGTCCGGCGCGGCAAGTGCCGGCATGGGTGTGGCGGCCGCAGGCTATTCGAATGACTGGGAGCACCGCGTCGCCGTGCGATATGAGGCAAGCCTTATCTCGGCTGGCTCCACGAGCTTCGCGCTTGGCTGGGATCGACTGGGCTCTACCGGTACCTTCGGCGCAGGTAAGGCTGCCGGAAACGGCGAAACCTATCGCGACTCGTACAGCGTCTCGGTCATGCAGAAGGTGGGCGTGCAGGAATTCATCCTGAACTATGCGTTCGCGCGTCCCCTGCATTGCTCGGGCGCGGCTATCAGCGGCCAGTGTTCCGCCGCACAGGCATCGCACACGGGTGCACAGCAGTTGGTCTTCGCGTACCACTACTGGCTCTCGCCGCGCACGATGCTGCAGGCTTACGTCAGCCGTATTCACAACAGTTCGTTCGGTACGTACGACTATGACGTGAATCCGGTGACGACCGCCGTGGCGAACCGCGCACCGGGCGCATCGCCGATTGGCGGCGGCATCGGCATCCGCCATTCGTTCTAACTACGGATAAGGGGCATTCCATGCAAGCCAACCGGTTCAAGGCGCAGTTGCTGGCGCGCAAGCAGCAAATCGGCATCTGGAGCATGCTTGCCTCCAGCAATGTGGTGGAAGTCCTCACGCAGAGCAGCTACGACTGGATTCTGCTTGACACGGAGCATGCCCCCAACGAAGTACCGATGGTGCTGGAGCGGTTGCGCACGGCCGCGCAATCATCGGTGTCCGCTATCGTATGTCCCAGCACGAACGATGCGGTGCAGATCAAGCGCCTGCTCGATATCGGCGCTCAGACGCTGCTGATTCCGATGGTGGACACCGCGGCCGACGCCAGCGTTCTGGTGGCCGCGGTGCACTACCCGCCGCGCGGCGGCGTATCCATGGCCACGCGCGCGAATCGCTACGGGCGGGATGAAGACTATGTCTGGCGCGCGAACGACGAGATCTGCCTGCTGGTGCAGATCGAAACGCCTACAGTGCTGGCCAACCTTGAGCGCATCGCCGAGGTCGACGGTGTTGACGCGATTTTCATCGGTCCGTCCGATCTGGCTGCGACGCTGGGCCACATCGGCGACGTGCGCCACAGGGAAGTTCAGGCCGCGATCGAGGATGCGCGACTGAGGGCGGAGCGAATCGGCAAGCCGATCGGCATCCTGATGACCGATCCGGTGCTTGCCGCACGCTATGTGGAGCAGGGTTTCGACTACGTCGCCGTGGCGACGGATATTGGTTTGCTGCGCGCCGGGGCCGAAGCACGGCTGAAGGATGCGCGCGGCGTAGTAAAGCAAGGCTGAGGTGATGATGTCAGAACGATCGATGAACCACGATGTAAAACCAGGCAAGCCGTTCCGCCGCCTGTTGCTAACCGGCGCTGCCGGCAACCTTGGCCGTCAGCTGCGCGGAGCGCTGGCGGCATGGGCGGAAGTCGTCCGCGTCAGCGATATCGCGCCGCTCGGTGAACTTGCCGAGCACGAGGAAGGGGTCGTTGCGGATCTGGCCGATCGCGATGCGGTGTACTGCATGCTGGAAGGTGTGGACGCCGTGATCCATCTTGGCGGTATCTCGGTGGAAGCACCGTTCGATGCACTGCTGGAGAGCAACATCAGGGGGCTGTACAACCTCTACTCGGCAGCGCAGAAACATGGCGTGAAGCGGGTACTGTATGCCAGCTCGAATCATGCGGTGGGCTTCCACCCGGTCACCGAAGTGGTGGACATCGATGCGCCGCTGCGGCCTGACTGCCTGTACGGCGTCACCAAGTGCTTTGGCGAGGCCCTGTCGCGCTACTACTACGACCGCTTCGGTCTCGAAACTGTATGCCTGCGCATCGGCTCGTCGTTCGAGGCGCCGAAGAACCCGCGCATGCTGGCGACTTACCTGAGTTATCGCGACTTCATCGAACTGGTGCGTTGCTCGCTGTTCACCAATCGCGTCGGGCATGCAATCGTCTATGGCGTGTCAGACAACCGCGTCAAGTGGATCGACAACACGAAGGCGGCATTCCTCGGATTCAGGCCGCGGGACAGTTCGATCGATTTCGAGCATCTGTTCCCGGCTTCCGCACCGGGCGCGGATTACGCCGATCCTACGCAACGCTTCCAGGGCGGCCCGTTCGTCCTGGCCGGACCGATGGAATCGGACGACTGATCATGTCAATGACTTGCAAGGTGGAGCGCATGGGCACCGCCGGACAGCCGCCGGCGGGCGTCGGCGAAAGTCCAGTCTGGCGCGCCGCCGAAGGTGCGCTGTACTGGGTCGATATCCCAGCGCGGAAGATCGTTCGCCAGCACGCCGAGTCCGGCACGTGCACCGAGTGGCTACTGCCGGAGAAGGTGGCATGCATTGCGTTCGATCGCAACGGCACGGCACTGGCCGGCATGGAGAGCGGCCTGTTCGCCGTGAGCCTGTTGGCATCGGCCACGGTCTCGGTGCGCAAGCTCGCCGCGCCGGCGTTCGCCGTGGAGGACATGCGTTTCAACGACGGAGGGTGTGATCGCCAGGGCCGGTTCTGGGCGGGCACGATGGTGCAGGACATGGCCGCCGCGAATCCGGCCGGCAGACTCTATCGCTTCGATGCGCAAGGCGTGCTGTCCGAGCCGATGGTCGATCAGCTCATCGTGCAGAACGGTCTGGCCTGGTCGCCGGATGGCCGCACCATGTACCTGTCCGATTCGCACCCGTCACGCCGGCTGATCTGGGCGTTCGACTACGACACCGAAGCCGGTGTGCCACGCAATCGGCGCGTCTTTGCAGACCTCCATCATCATGCGGGCCGCCCCGATGGCGCGACGGTGGATGCCGATGGCTGCTACTGGATCTGCGCCAACGATGCCGGCCTGCTGTTGCGCTTCACGCCGGCAGGCAAGCTCGATCGCAGCATTGCGGTGCCTGCGAAGAAGCCTGCCATGTGCGCGTTTGGTGGCGATGACCTGGGCACGCTGTTTGTCACATCGATCCGTCCGCCTGCGGACGCCAGCGAGCACGATGGCCACGTCTTCGCGCTGCGTCCGGGCGTGTGCGGCTTGCCCGAATCCGAGTACGCGGGGGTGCTGTGAGCTACGGTCGTGACTCCGGCGGGCGCCGCCGTTTGCTGCGCGGGCTCGTCGCCACGCCGGCCTTGTTGCTGATGGGCATGCACAAGGCCACGGCGAAGACGTCGGCGACGACGTTCGCATTGACGCCGCCGGTGCTCGCCGCGTCGCTGGCGGCGCACACCCCCGCCGATGTCGCCCGCCAACTAGCCGCCGATGCCGAGGCTCAACTGACGCGCGGCATGAACGTGCGCGCGTTGGTGCACACCCAGGGGTTGCTGCCTCATGAAGGCGAACGCGATGCGAGCCTGCTGGCCCAGAAAGACTGGCGGCAGACGCTGACGCAGGCGCTGGCGTTTCGGGTGAGCGGCGTCGCCGCGTATGGCGACAAGGCTGCTGCGTACATCGAAGCCTGGCTGCCGGCCTATCGGTCATCCGCCAATCCAGTCGACGAAACCGATCTGACGCGCTTCCTGTTCGGGCTGGATCTGGTGCGCGACCGTCTGCACCCGTCAGCCGCGGCACTGGTGCAGCCATTCGCCGAGGATCTGGCGCGGGCCTATCTCGATCCAGACCGTCGCGTAGGCGACGACTCGACGTTGCTGAACAACTGGCACAGCCACCGCGTGAAGCTGGCCACTGCCGGGGCATACCTGAGCGGAAAACCTGCGTTGATTGCCGAGGCACGGCGCGCATTCGTAGCCCACGTGGCCAGCAATGTACGCGACGACGGCAGTACATATGATTTCGCCCAGCGCGACGCCATGCACTATGTTGTCTATACCCTTGAGCCGCTGCTGATGGCGGCGTCGATGGCCAGGGCGCACGGCCAAGACTGGTATGGCGCCCAGGAGATCGCCGGCCGCCTGCCCATGGCGCTGCAGTGGCTGGGGCCGTACGCGCGAGGCGAGCGCGAGCATGAGGAGTTCGTGCGCAGCAGCGTCAAGTTCGATGCAAGACGGGCCGCCGCGAAGGTGAAGGGATATTCGGGGCTGTGGGAGCCCGCCGAGGCGGCGGACCTGTACTGGATTGCCGCCCATCTGGATGTGCTGTTCGCCCCGATGGTGGCCAGGTTCCAGGCCCGGCCGACCACTCGGGCGCTATTTGCAGGGTAGGAAGAAGGACATGCTATTGAAGGTCAAGGGAATCCGGTGGTGGATGATCGGCCTGCTTACGCTCGGCACGGTCATGAACTACCTGGCGCGCAGTTCGCTGAGCGTGGCGGCGCCCACCGTCATGCAGGCATTGCAGATCGACACGCATCACTACGGCTGGATCACGGGCGCATTCCTGCTCATGTATCCGATCGGCGCGCCGCTGACCGGCTACCTGATGGATCGTGTCGGGTTGCGCATCGGTTTTCTGATCTGCGGCGTGGCATGGTCGCTCATCTGCATGGCGCACGGCTTCGTGAGCGGCTGGATTGGTCTGGTGGTGCTGCGCGGCTTGCTGGGGCTGGCCGAGTCGGCATTCATTCCGGCCGGCATGCGTGCCACCGCATACTGGTTCCCGGCGCGCGAACGCGGCTTTGCCGCGGGCGTGTTCAACCTTGGCGCCTCGCTCGGGGCGATTGTCGCGCCGCCGCTGATCGCGTGGTCCATCTTCCACTTCAGCTGGGAGGCCGCCTTTTTCATCGCCGGTGGCCTGAGTCTGGGCTGGGCCCTGCTATGGCTGCTGTTCTACCAGCACCCGGATCGCCACAAGGCGCTGACGAAGGAAGAAGCCGCGTACATCGCCGATGGCCAGGATACGCAGCCTGAGCCGGAGGAGCACGAACGCACGTCGATCAAGAGCATCCTGAAGCAGCGCAATTTCTGGGGCATTGCGCTACCCCGCTTCTTTGCCGATCCAGTATGGGGCACGCTCAACTACTGGATGCCGCTGTACCTCTATCAGACACGCGGCTTCGATCTGAAAGCCATTGCGCTTACCGCGTGGCTGCCTTTCGTGGCGGCCGATCTCGGCTGCATGATGGGTGGCACGGTGTCGGCCTGGCTGCACAAGCGGTTCGGCACGCCATTCGTCAACGGCAAGCGCATTACGTACACGCTGGGCGCGCTGATGATGATTGGCATGGCCGGTGTCGGATATGTGGAGAATCCGGCCACAGCGATTTTCCTGCTGTGCCTGGGCGGATTCGCGCATCAGACGTTATCGATCAGCGTGATCTCGCTCTCTGCGGACCTGTTTCCGCGCCGACAGGTGGCCACCGTCACCGGCATGGCCAGCTTTGTCGCCGGACTGGGCAATCTCTGCTTTACGCTGACGATTGGTGCATTGGTCACCGTGATCGGCTACTCACCGTTCTTCGTCGCACTCGCCTGCGGCGACCTGATCGGCATGGCCCTGCTCTGGACGCTGGTGAAACCCGGCGCGCTGACACAGACGCGTCAGGCCACGACCGCGGCCCAGACCTGAAGCGCCACTGGAACTTCCCGATATGGACTCGGCTTCGTACTCGCTGGCGAATCGGGCGTCCAAGCGATCGCGGGCGATACGGATGGTGTCGACGGCCTGGAGGAAATCGCCGGGGCGCTGCTGGCACTGGACACGCTCGCCCGTGCGCGGGCCAGCGGCATCCACCCGATTGCCGCGCTCGAAAACAACGACGGCCACGGGGAGCGGCGAGACTTCGGTGACCGTGCGTGGCAATGGCCGTGGCGGACGCAATGTGGAGTTCCTGCTTGCTTCGGCGCGCTGGGCTATTCCGTGGTCACCGGTCCCACGCTGACCAACGTCAACGATTCTCGCGCGGTGCTGGTGGTCGGCGCAGACGCCACTTGAATCTCTCCGCTCAGTAAGCAATCACCTGTTTAACCGGTCACGGCGGTTTGCAGGCGAATCTAAGCGGTGACCATATTCATGTCTGGGCGTCAAGCATCTGCTCCTAGTCCGTCTCAGTCGAACACTTTACGTTGGACCCTGTATGTCTCTGACCGGATCCTAAGCATCTGTTCAAGGAAGCAATGGCGGGCGACAGCTTCTGGCCCGACAAGCGACATATGAAATCGGAGTTTGGCAGGCCATAGACCCTTAGCGGCCAAACCGCAACTTATATCGACGGCTGCATTCTGGCCCATACCGGTAAGCCTGTAGCTCGACTGCCTAGCCGGGGAGATCGCCGCGGATGTCAGCGAACGCTTTGTCCCGCGCCGAGGCCCAGCCGCATCGGCATTGGCGTCGTGCGAGTCGCGATTGCGACAGCCTTTTCCTCCGAATAGAAGTTTCGCAAGCTCTCGATGCCCTCGCGCCCGATACCCGATTCTTTGTAGCCGCCGAAAGGCATGCGCAGGTCCAGGACCATTGGCGAGTTCACCATCAGCGTGCCTGCGCGCAGACGCTGAGCCGCAGCCATGCTTTCGTCCAGCCGGTTGCTCCAGAGATAAGCCGCCAGGCCGTACCGTGTGCGGTTCGCGATGGCGAGGGCTTCGTCGAAGGTGTCGTAGACCATGAAGGTGGCTACCGGGCCGAAGATCTCCTCCTGGCAGGCGCGGGCATCTGCCGAGTGAGCCAGCAGTACGGTGGGCTCGATGTAGTAGCCTGGCCGTTCGATAGCGTGTCCCCCAGACAGGACCGTCATGTCGGAAGCGGGAGCGATGCTGTCCAGCACGCGCCGGAAATGGGCCTCGTACGCGACTGGTCCCATCTCCGTCCGGGGATCCAGCGGATCGCCGACGCGGATCTGCCGGGCGCGCGCGACGAACCGTTCGATGAAGACGTCGGCGATATTGCGCTGAACCAGGATGCGGGACCCGGCGAAGCACATTTGGCCGGCGTTGGCGAAGATGCCGAGTAGGGTGCCTTCGAGCGCGAGATCGAGGTCCGCGCTGTCCGAGACGATGCTCGCCGACTTTCCGCCGAGTTCGAGGTCGCAGCGCTTGAGGTTGGCACCCGTAGCCGCAGCGATTGCGCGCCCCGCCTGGCCGCCGCCGGAGCGGCAGTGCGTGCTGCGTGACGAGGAACATGCCGCGCAGGCAGCAGTCGTTGATGGCGTCCCACTCGGCGGTGGGCAAATCCTTGACCAGGATCTGTTCGCCGGTATAGCCGGCCAGGTTGACCAGCGTGTCGAGGCCTTGCCACTCAGTCCGCAGTGTGCCGAACGCGGCCGCGACGGAAGCCTCGTCGCTGACATCACACGGCAGTGCCAGCACGCCTTCAGGCAGCATGCAGTCGTCGATCGATCGCTGCAGGTCCAGGACCGCGACGCGCAGGCCGTGGTCGGATGCGGCATTGACCAATGCCTGGCCCATGCCTCCGCAGCCGCCAACGACGGCAATGCGACTCTTGGGGGGCGGAAGAAAGCTCAATGGAATAGCCATGGTAGGCTCCGGTCAGACGGCGTAGGGATTGATCGGCTTGCGGTAGCGATGCAGCAGGAACGCTGATATCACCGCGACGACGCAGAACAACGAGGGATACCAGGCCGCCCAGCCGGAATTGGCGCGCACCAGCATGGCCAAAAAAAGGGGGGTCGTACCACCGATCACCGCCGCGGCGAGGTTGTAGGTCACGGCGATGCCGGTGTAGCGCAATTGCGCCGGAAAGCTGCGGATCAGCAGGACAAACGACAGGCTGACCGTGCCGGAGATGAACCCCACGATGGCGTACCGGAGGGGCAGCGCCTCCGGCGAAATGTCACCGTACATCCATAGCAATCCGGCGATCAGGGAGAAGGCGCCGACCGTAAATGTTCTGCGCAGTCCGAAGTAGTCGCAGAGCCAGCCGGCCGCCACGTCTCCGGCAATCAACGCGAGTGCCGCATAGAATTGCGCGCGATAGACTAGGGCAGGCTCGAACTGTCGGCTCGTGATGAAGTAGCCGGCGGGGAACAGGTGCACGCCTGCCGTGACCACCGCGGTCATGCACGAGATGATCACGCAGAGCACGATCTCCGGCCGATGCCGTTCCATCAGGCCGCGCATCGGCACCTGGCGCGACAGTTCGTTGCGCGCGCGCATCTGCAGGAAGACCGGTGTCTCATGAGCATAGCGGCGCAACTGTGCGGACGCGAGACCGAGGATGCCGCCCACGATGAACGGGATGCGCCAGCCGTAGTCGGACATGGCCGCCTTGCCCAGCCATGCCGTCAGGCCCGCGACCGAGCCGGACCCCAGCACCGCGCCCACGCCGAGGCTGGCGGACAGGATGCCGCAGCAGAGCCCGAGACGCCGCTCCGGCACGTGCTCCGAGACGAAGCACAGCGCGCCGGGAAGCTCGCCGCCGATGGACAGTCCCTGCACCATGCGGCACAGGAGCAACAGCAGCGGTGCCCCGATGCCGATCTGCGCGTAGCCGGGCAGGCAGCCGATGGCGATGGTCGGGACGGCAAGCAGGATGAGCGTGAACGCAAACATCCGCTTGCGGCCGATGAAGTCGCCGACGTTGGCGAGGATGACGCCGCCAACCGGCCGGATCAGGTAGCCGGCCGCGAAGATGCCAAGCGTTTGCACCTGCCGCAGCCATGCGGGCATATCCGCGGGGAAGAAATGCTGGCCGATGATCGGCGCGAGGTAGATGAATATGATGAATTCATAGAATTCGAAAATGCCGCCCAGCGTGGCGATCCCAAGCACCTTGACCTGTGCGAGTGTCATGGTGGTGGGTTCGCGACTGCCCGCTGGAACGACGCCGGGATCGAGCGCCGCATCGGCGCGAGTTTCTGCCATGGTTTGTCTCCCTGTTGTCGGAGGCTCTTGACGGGTACGGGCATCGGCCCGCACCGGCTTCAGAACAGGTGCTTGATGCCCAGGTACGCCATGCGCACGCGCGCGCCCGCGTCGGCTGGCGAGAGTTGCGAGGAGCCGTTCAGTCCGCCCAGCCAGAAGTTGTATCGGCCGTTGCGGTCATTGCGCAGTTCCACCAGCGTGGCATCGAGCGTGGTGCGTCGGCTCATCTTGTACTGGTAGCTGATCGACAGCATCTTCGCGCCGGTGTCATCCACCGTGCTACCCCCTGCGTGCATCGAGAAGGCCTGTCCGTAGGTCAAGGACAGCAGATGCGGGCCGAAGTCGTAGTTGATGGGAATGGAGAACGCGTAGCGCTGCTGGCTCACGTTGGTGGTGCGGTCGGTGACCCGATTGCGGTCGACCACGGCGCCGAAGCGCAGGCCCTGCCACGTGTAGCCGATGGCAAATCGGTCGGCGGTCTGGTCCAGTGCGCCGACTGTCTGCGCCGGGAGCGTGCCCTGGCTGTCGCGCACCATGTGGAAGTACCCCAGCTTCAGCGCGCCGAGCGTATAGGTCGGGCCGAGGTACCACGTGTGGTTGCGGCCATTGCCTGGGGCCTCGGCATCGAACGAATACGTGGCGATGCCCGACAGCCCGTGGAAGTCGGGCGCCTCGTAGCGGATGGTGTTGTTGAGGAAGTTGCCGGCGAAGTAGGCGCCGTTGATGGTGCCAAGGACGTTCAGCGAGTTGGCCGCGTTGGGTGCGGCGTCAAAGGCGCCATGCGTGTCGTTGACGAACCAGTGGTGACTGAAGTACACGGACTGGCGCCCGAGCTGGAGCCGCCCGAAGTCGCTGTGGTCCAGCCCCACGTAGAACGCCCGCCCCGCGCCCTGCGCACCCGTATCGGCGGCGAAGTCCCACTCGAGGTGGAAGATTGCCCTCAGCTTGTCGTCGAGGCGCTCCTTGCCGTCGAAGAAGAAGAAGCTCGTGTTGTTGGTCAGCCGATAGTCGCGTGCGGCGGTAGCGCCCAGACGTCCGGAACCGCTGACCTGCGACGCATCCAGGCCGAGCTTTATCTGCCCGCCCAGAAGGAAGGTCATGCCGGGCGCCTGCTCCATGTTCTGGGCATACGCAACAATGGGCGCAAAGGCTAGGCTGGCCGTGAGGGCGCCTGCGGAGGCAAGAACTCTTGTCTTCATTGTGTTGTCTCTCTCTTTTCTTTTCGGTCTTGTACGGCGCATTCTGTGCGCGCCGGAATGCCGGCCCGCCATGGAATGACGGACCTGACTTCTCGCTGCCCAGGCGGTCAGGGTTGGCGGTTCTCCCCGTGGATGCGGTCGCCTTCCACCCAGCAGGCATGCGTGCCGATCGACATGCGCTCCGGCAACATGATCCGCGCGAGCGGTCCGCGGTCGATATTGGCGGCGTCGAGGATCAAGATTTCGGAGGTGTCGGCGTTCATGTCGGCCACCATGCTGATGACGTAGCCGTCGTCCTCCGCCACGGCACCGACCCGCCGCGCCATCTGCGGCTCGCTGCCGAAGCGGCCGGCACCATACTCGTGGCGGGCCGTGGCGCCCGATTGCAGGTCGAACCGCTTGAGGCCGCTGAACAGCCATTCGCCGGGCTGGTAGAGCACGTTGTAGCTGTAGCGGTAAGGCTGCCCCATGTAGTCGTTGCTGCAGACTGGGAACTCGGTCACTTCGTCGTCCAGATACTGCTCCGTGGTCTGGCCCGTGTGCAGGTTGAAGCGCCAGCGGTGCATGTGCGTCTTGTTGCGGTGCTTGTCGAGGTTGGCCTTGATGCGGTCGTAGATATTGCCGGCGGCGTTGACGGGGACGGGCTTGTGGTCGGGCATGATGCAGCCATCCATCACGACCTCGTCGCCATCCTCGTAGCAATTGGTGAGGTGCAGCACATAGCAGGGCGTACCCTCGAACCAGCGGATTTGCGAGTTGTTGCCGTGGCGGGGAATGATGCCGAAGCGTGCCGGCAGGTCGCGATTGAAGACGAGCTGGTGCTTGCCTTCCTTCAGGCCCTGGGGATCGAAGAATAGCGGCAGGTCGTGCAGGATGGTGTAGTTCTGCGTGATGCCCAGATCGTGCGGCCAGCGCGGACCGGGCAGCTCGATTGGAACGTAGTGCACGAGCTGGTTGTTGCGGTCGACTACGCCATAGTGCATGTACGGCCAGCGTTCCGGATAGTTGAAGAACATCATCTCGCCGGTGCGCGGATCGACCTTGTAGTGGGAGCTGACGCCATCCGGCACGCGGCGGGCCCAGTTTGCGTCTGGGCCGAGCGTGTCGAGGCTGAGCGGGTCGAGGCGCCACGGCTCGCTGCCCTGCGACATGCTTGCGAGCAGCTTGCCGGCGTGCGCGATGACGTCGGTGCCGGCGTTGTCCTTCATCGCGCCCATTGCGCCCCAGCCGCGATAGGTACCGAGGTCGGGCTGCAGCAGGCCCGGCCACAGCGAATGACCGGCCGCCCGTTCGGCGAGGAAGCCGGTGGTGCGGATGAAGCGGTTGCGATAGGTGGCACGCCCGTTCTCGAAGTGGATGGCATGCAGCATGCCGTCGCCGTCGAATGGGTGGTAGACCCCCATCGGCGCATGCACCTGATTATGGGTATTGCGCACGAAGATGCCGTGCAGGTCGCGCGGGATCTCGCCGATGACGCGCAGCGAATCTGTGTCGGCGGTGTATTCGCGACGGTTCGGCGTGAAAGGACCGAGCAAGAACGGGTTGTCGGTGTCCTGGTCGGCGGTGACGTCGTAGTGATGGATGGTTTCAAGCATTTGCTTTCTCCAATTATTGACTGAGGCAACGATTCGGGCGGAATGGCGCCATCTGGGCGAGACGCCGGGGAAGGTCAGTCCAGCGTCACCGCGCCCGACTGGACGAGCGGCCGGAAGCGCGCCTGGTCCTGCGCGATCGCCTTGCCCATGGCAAGCGCGCCGGCTTCGGCGGGGGCGTATCCCATCGTGGTGAAGGCCTGGCGCAAGGCGGGCGCCTGCAAGGCGGCGCGGAAGACGCTGTCGAACCTTGCGGTGACGTCGGCCGGCAAGTTGCGCGGGCCGACGTAGCCGATCCAGCCCCTGCTCACATAGTCGACGCCCTGTTCGCGGAAGGTTGGGACGTCCGGCAGCGCAGGCACGCGGCGCGGCGCGTCGACCGCGATCGGCACCAGCTTGCCGGCGTCGATGAAAGCCTTGGCCGAGTTCGTGGCCAGCATGAACTGGACATGGCCGGCCGCCACGTCGCTCATTGCGGGGCTTTCGCCCTTGTAGGCCACGTGTGTGGTGTCGATGCCGAGCTTTTGCGCCAGCAGTGCGGCGCCGAAATGGAAGCTGGTGCCGTTGCCGGCCGACGCATAGGTCATGCCGGCGTGGCTGCGGCCGTACTGGATGAACTCCGGCAGCGTCCGAACCTTCAGGCGAGGGTCGACGACCAGCACTGTGTAGGTCTCGCAGGCGAGCGAGATCGGCTGGAAGTCCTGGGGTCCGATGCCGAAGCGCGCATCTGCCAGCGGCAGCAGCACCATCGTGGCGGGGACGGCGAGCCCGATCGTGTAGCCATCGGGCGCGGCGCGCCTGACCATCTCCAGCCCGATCTTGCCGCTGGCACCGGGACGGTTTTCGATGACGACGGGCTGGCCAAGACGGTCGCCGACTTCTCGCGCGACGGCGCGGGAGATCGTGTCGGCCACGCCGCCGGCGGGATATGGCACGACGAGGGTGATCGGGCGCTCGGGCCAAGTGGCTTGAGCGTGGGTGGGGACAAGGGCGACGGTGCAAGTCACGAGGGCGGTCAGGCGTCGCAGGGCGTACAGACTCATGGGAAATCTCTCTTGGGAAATCGGTCAGCTCGTGGATCCCCGTGGTGTGCGGGGACATGCTGGGGCGGTTCCTCGATATTCAGGTCGACGATTTTCAGCCGCTGCGCACGGGGCACCGTCGATCCATGCCGACAAGATGGCCGCCAGCTGGACGGGTTGCTCCAGTGGAACCAGATGCCCCGCGGGCTCGATCACGTGCAACGGCCCTTGCCCAGCGGCCGCTCTCAGCGCCGCGATCGCCTGCGGCGGGTAGAGAGGGTCGGCGCTGCCGGCCACCCACAGCAGCGGCAGGTCGTCGTGCAGCAGCGTGCTTCGGTCGGGACGCATCAGGCTGGCGAGCGAATGGGCGACGAATGTCGATGCGCCATAGGCGGCCACCATCTCGCGGCGAATGCACAGCAGGTCGACGTCGTCCCGGTGAGCCGGGTGGAATGCGGCGATGCCCTGCTTGATCGCGCGCTCCACATAGTCGCCCGATCCGGCGGCCATGATGGCGGCGCGGCGGCCGAAGTTCTGCGCTGGCGTATCGGCCTGCGGCGTGGTGCAAAGCATCGCCAGGCCCAGCACGCGTTCGGGCGCCCGCGCGAGCATGGCCATTGCGACATACCCACCGAACGAGAATCCGGCCAGCCAGAAGCGCGCAGGTAACTGGGCCAGCAACGCCTCGGCGATGGCGTCGACGTCGGGCAAGGCCGGGAGCGTCGGCGCATGCGCCCGGATGTGCGCCGGCAGGGCGTCGAGCACGCCACGCCAGACGGCCGGCGTGTTGTTGAGCCCATGCAGCAGGACGAGATCGGCTGCGTCGACTGCGGCGTTCGCGGGAACGTTCATGACAGCCGGCGGACGCGAAGGTCGAGGAAGTCGAACAGCGCGGTATTGAATACCTCCGGCTGTTCCGCCCACGCGTAATGCGCGGCGCCGGGCACGCAGACGAACTCGCCGCCGACGTTCTGCGCCAGCTTGCGCATCTCCTCCGGGCGTCCCACGTTGTCGTACTCACCGGCGATAGCAAGGACCGGCATCCCGAGTTGCCTGAGGTGCTCCAGCGTCGGCTGCCCCTCATAGTCGACGATGGCGTTGATCGCGGCGACGAAGGTCTCGCTACGCGTTTGCATCGCCACCTCGAGCACCAGGTCCACGAGCGGCCCCGAGGACCCGGGGGCGAGCATGGTGCGCAGCAGCGGCTCTGCGGCTGCCGAAAGCGTTTCGCCTCGCGCAAGCGGCGCGACCCGCTCTTCCAGGAAGACGCGCTGGTCTTCCTTCGACTTGGCCGAGAACGAGCCAACCGTGGCCGAGATCACCAGGCCTTGCACGCGCTCCCTGCCGAGCTTGACGGCCGCCAGCGGCGCGATGATGCCGCCCATGCTGTGACCGATCAGAACATTCCTGGCGGCGCCTGTCGCGCGGACCAACGCGGCGCAGGCGTCGGCCGCCGTCTCGATTGAGTAAGGCGACGGCAGCGGGCTGAGGCCGTAGCCGGGCGCATCCCATGCGACAACCCGATAGCCGCGGGCGACGAGCGTCGCGATCTCATGGCGATAGTACTGGCGGGAACCATAGGCGCCATGAAGCAGGAACAGGGTCAGTTCGCCGTCGCCGGCGATTTCATGGTCGGGTATGCGGTCGGGCATGGGGGCGTCTCCTGAGAATGTTATTGCACGTCAATCATTGCCTGCTACAACGAATTGTAGTGAGCAATCATTGATATAGGCAAATGTTTTTGTGGGATAATCGGCCCGGTCAGGGTTTTCCATAGCGCAGCCCACGCAAGAGAGAAACAATGCCAACAAACAAGAGCCTCGACCTTCGATCGTGGCATTCCACCGTGCTGGGCCGCCTTGCGCGCGCGTATCACGCCTCGACCAACGGCTTCGAGCGGTATACCGGCATGCCCAGCACGCGCTGGCGCCTGCTGTTTCTCATCTACAGCAAGGGCGACTGTACGCAGAAGGATCTGACGCGGCAGATCGGTGTGGACGCCGGCGCAATTACGCGCCAGATCAAGCAGCTCGACTTGGAGGGGCTGGTCAAGCGCAATGCGCATCCCGAGGACAACCGCCTCACCGTCGTCAGGCTGACCGAGACCGGCGCCGCGGAAGTGGAGCGCGTTCTCGCCCGGCGTGCCGTGTTTCTGCAGGTCATGATGAAAGGCGCTTCCGCCGATGAAATCGATGCCTTCCTGATCATGCTGGATCGCATCGCCGACAACCTGGATCAGCCGGACGTCCTCCATATTCTCGACAAGACGTAGGACGTCTCCTCCGAAGCCGGAGGAGAGGCATGCAGGAACACGCTGCGCAACCGCCTGTTGCCCAGGCATGTGCCGGGACGGGAAGGCCCGGCGCATGGCACCTCCGATGGCGCGGCTCAGAACTGGTGCTTGATCCCCGCGTAGACCATCCGCGCGCGTGCGCCGGCGTCGGCGGGCGCCAGTTGCGAGCCGCCGCCGATGCCACCGAGCCAGAAGTTGTAGCGGCCATTGCGCTCGTTGCGCAGTTCGACGTAAGAGACGTCCAGCGTCGTGCGCTTGCTCATGCTGTATTGATAGCTCAGCGAGAGCATCTTCGCGCCGGTGTCGTCGAGTGTCCTGCCGTCCTGGTGGACGGAGAACGCCTGGCCCCAGGTCAACTGGACGAGATGCGGGCCAAAGCTGTAGCCGAGCGGCACTGCGTAGGCGAAGCGGTACTGCCGCGAGTCAGACGTCGTGTTCTTGACCTGGTTGCGGTCGACCACGACGCCGAGGCGCAGGCCATTCCACGTGTACCCGATGGCGAGCTTGTCGCCCATCTGGTCGAGACTGCCGACGGTTTGCAGCGGCAGCGTTCCCTGACTGCTGCGCTGCATGTGGAAATAGCCAGCCTTGAAGCCACCGTTCGTGTATGTGGGACTGAGGTACCACGTATGGTTGCGGCCGTTGCCGGGCTGCTCGGCGTCGAACGAATACGAGGCCATGCCCGAAAATCCGCCGAGATTTGGCAACTCGTAGCGCACCGTGTTGTTCAGGTAGTTGCCGGCGAAGTACGCGCCGTTGATGGTGCCCAGCACGTTGAGCGAATTCGCGGCGTTGGGCGCGGCATCGAAGGCGCCATGGGTATCGTTGATGAACCAGTGGTGGCTGAAGTAGACCGTCTGGCGGCCAAGCTGCAGGCGCCCGAAGCGTTCCTCGTCGAATCCGACATAGAAGGCGCGACCGGAACCCTGCACGCCGGTGTCGGCCGCAAAGTCCCATTCGAGGTGATACAGCGCCTTGAGTCCGGGCGCCAACTGCTCCTTCCCGTCGATGAACCAGAAGCTGGTGTTGTTGGATTCCCGATAGGCATGGGCGGCCGTACCGCCGGGCTGGGCGGCGCCGCTGATCGAGGTCATGTCGAGGCCGAGCTTCAGTTGGCCGCCGATCTGCATGGAGCCTTGGGCGGTGGCGATCGCGGGCGCGCCGCAAAGCGCTGCCAGCGCCGCGGCACGGGTCAGTTTGAACATACATGTCTCCGTCTTTTCCAGGTGAAATCCGCCGGGCCTCTGCGGGCCCTGGCTTGAGGGGTGCGTGATGCAGGGCGATGCGGCGCGCGCCGCTCGCCTGCGTGCTACCGCTGCAGGGCCGTTTCGAAGCCGGCTTCGAACCCGGGCAGCATGGCAGGGGTGGCCCAGAATGCATGGGCGCCAGTGGGTACCTGCTGCGGTAGCACGATCCGCGCCACCGGCCCCTTCGTGATGTCCCGCGCGTCGAAGATCGCGCACTCCCCCTTGCCGGTGTTGACGTTCGTGAGGAAGGTGACGAGGTAGCCGTCGTCCTCCTCCGTGGCGCCGCGGCGTTGGGCGAAAGGCGCCTCGCTCAGGTAGCAGCCCGGTGGCAGCATGTACGTCTGGGTCTTGCCGGTGACGAAATCGTATTTCTTCAACCCATTGAGCAGCCAGAAGCCCTTGGTCGGGATCGCGTTGTAGCTGTAGCGATAGGAGCGCCCGTTGTGCAGGCCATTGACCATCGGGAATTCCGTCACCTGGTCGTCGAGATCTTCTTCGCGCGTTTCGCCGGTGCGCAGGTTGAAGCGCCAGCGATGCATGCGCGCCTTCTGTGCGTGCAGGTCGAGCATGGCTTTCAGGCGTGCGTAGCCTTCGGATGGCAGACCGGACAAGTCGGGAATGGGGTTGCTTTGGATGCAGCCGTCCATCACGATCTCGTCGCCGTCCTCGTACGTGTTGGACAGGTGCAGCACGTAGCAGGGCTCGGCCTCGAACCAGCGCACGTCGGCATTGGTGCCGAAGCGGGGGATGACGCCGAAGCGCGCCGGCACGTCGCGCCAGAAACTGAGCCGGTGCGATCCCTGGCGCAGGCGATCGGGGTCAAAGAAAAGCGGCAAGTCATGCAGCACGCAGTAGTTCTCGGTCATGCCGAGGTCGTGCGGCCAGCGCGGGCCGGGCAGTTCGATGGGCTCGTAATGGATGAGATTGTTGTCGCGATCGATCACGCCGTAGTTCATATACGGCGGCGTTTCGCCGAAGTTGAAGAACGTCATATGGCCGGTGTGCTCGTCCACCTTGAAGTGCGAGCAGATGCCGAGTGGAAACAGCGTGCGTGCCCAGTTCGGCTCGACTCCGGTAGTTTCCAGGCTGAGCGGATCGAGTCGGTACGGCTCCGAGCATTGCGACATGGCCACGAGGATCTTGCCGCCGTGGACGATGATGTCGGTCCCGGCGTTGTCCTTCATCGCGCCGATCGAGCCCCAGCCGCGCAATGCCGCCCGGCGCGGCTCGATGATGCCAGGCCACAGGGACTTGCCCGCGGCCTGCTCGGCGAGGAAGCCGATGGTGCGGACCCAGCGGTTGCGGTACTGGACCTTGCCCCCGTGGAAAGCCATGGCGTGAATCATGCCGTCGCCGTCGTAGGGGTGGTAGCGGCCGATCGACTCGTGCACTGGGTTATGGCCGTTGCGCACGTAGAGGCCGCTCAGGTCGCGCGGGATCTCGCCGATGATCTCGAGGTCGGGCGAGGTGGCGGTCCACTCGGTATCCACTGGGCGCCAGGCGTCGTTGAGGTAAGGGTTCTCGTTCGGCCAGACGATGGTGGGCTTGGCCTGGAATGCGATGTTCTTCATGGCGAGATGGGGTTAGGCGCGCACGCGGCGCTGGAGGAAATCGAGCAGGTGGCGGTTGAAGACTTCGGGCCTTTCGGCCCAGGCGAAATGGCCGACGTCGGTCATGCAGACGAATTCTCCCCGGGGGAGCTTGCCGGCGAGCTTCTCCATCACAGCGGGCGGGGCGGCGGAAAGGTCGTGCTCGCCGGCGATGCACAGTACGGGCACCTGCATGCGCGGGAGAATGTGGCGGCCGTCGAAGCGCGAGATGGCATGGATGGCGGCGCGGAAGGTTTCCGGCCGCATGTTCGAGACCACTTCGATGACGCGCTCGACCCCCGGACCCGATGCGCCCGGGGCCATCATCCTGCGCAGCATGCCGGGGCCGAATTCGGCGATGGACTTTCCGGCATCCAGCGGCGCCACGCGATCGCTGACGAACTTCTGCTGCCATTCGCCTTCGGTCTTGCCGAAGGCCGCGCTGGTTGCGGAGAGCACGAGTCCGTGGACACGCTCGCGGCGCAGGTCGAAGGCAGCCTGGGCGATCATGCCGCCCATGCTGTGGCCAAGCAGCACGTTGCGGCTACCGCCCACCGCGTCAATCAGGCGGGCGAGGGCGGCGGCCGCGACGTCGACGTCGAAGGGGTCGGGAAGCGGGCTCATGCCATAGCCGGGGGCGTCCCATGCCACCACGCGGTAGCCATTCGCCACGAGGGCGGCGGTCTGGTCGCGCCAGTAGGCCTTCGCGCCGAAGGCGCCGTGGAGCAGGAAGACGGTCACGTCGCCGTCGCCGGTGACGCTGTAGTCGGGGAGTCTTGGCTCTGTCATAGTGGGGTGCGTGGAGAAAAGGTGGTCAGGTAGTTAGGGCGTGACGTCCGCACCTTGCCGCGCCAGTTCGCGCAGCGGCGCCTTGAGGATCTTGCCGGCGGGATTGCGGGGCAGTTCGGGCAGCACGAGCAGGCGCTGCGGCAGCTTGTAGATGGCGACCTGCCGCACATGCAGCAGGTAGTCGCACAGCGCTTCCAGGCTCGGCGGCTCGCTCGCGGCATCAGACGCGGGAACGATCACGGCGCACACCTTTTCTCCGAGCCTGTCGTCCGGATAGCCGACCACGGCCACGCAGTCGATCTCGGGATGGCCGATCAGCAGGGACTCCAGCTCCTCGGCGGAAATGTTGGTTCCCCCGCGCACGATGATGTCCTTGGCCCGCCCGACGAACTCCAGGTACTGTCCCCGTTCGCCGGCGATGCGAAACAGGTCGCCGGTCCGGTAGAAGCCGCTTTCCGTGAACGTGCGCGAGGTGATCTCCGGCATGCGGAAGTAGCCCGAGAACACGCCGGGGCCGCGAAAGCACAGTTCGCCGGTCTGGCCCGGCGTTTCGATCATCTCGCCGGTGGCCGGGTCGATCAGCTGGGTCTCGACGTATGCTGCCGAGCCTTGCGTTGAGACGCACTGGGTCACGCCATAGCGAGGGAAGTAGCGGCCGCGCTCAGCAGGGTCGGGCAGGTCCCGGGCGGTCGCAGCCAGCGAGGCGCCTTCGCTGGAACCATAGAAATTCAGAATCTCTACGCCGTGGCGGTCCAGGAAGGTACGCACGACCCACTCCGAAAGCGCGGCCGAACCGGAGCTGATGTGGCGCAGGCAGGAGAGATCGACGTCGCCCAGCATGGATTCATGCTTCAGGAGCTCGTGCAACACGGCCGGCGGGCCACTCGTGAATTCAATCCGCTCATCCTGGATCTGGCGCAGGAAGATCTCCAGCGACATTGGCTGGTGCAGGACCAGGCGGGCAGCGCGATCCAGCCAGGTGATCAGGCTTCCGGAGATCCCGCCCATCGTGCTGAGCAGGCGGGGCGAGAGGATACGGCAGCCCGGCTGCAGGCCCGCGGCATCGGTCATCAGTCGGCGCGACACTAGCCACTGGTTGTGCGTGCGCGGGACCGCCTTGGGCCGGGATTCGGTGCCGGATGTCCAGATGATCGTGGCGACGTCGTTCGCGTCCACGGGATGAAGCGTTTCGTGGCGGGCGAGCCGGGCGAGGTCTGCGGGCTGGCGCAGGGCGGCATCGAGGCTCACCATGCCGGCCGGCACGTCGTCGCCGAACAGCAGGACGTCCCGCAGCGTGGGATGCTCGTCCGCCAGCACGGCGGCCACGGAGGCGTGGCAGGTCTTGCCGAGCCGGCGCACGCCGAGATAAGCGCGTGCGCTGACGTGGCTGACGATGTGGCGCAGCTCGTGCTCGCGATACTGCATCGGCACGGGCGAAACGATGATGCCGAGCTGCCAGCAGGCGAGGTAGACGAGGGGAAACTCGTGCGTCGTCGGCAACTGGGCGATGATAACTTCGTCGCGGCGCAGGCCGGCGTCAAGCAGCACGGACGCTAGGCGGGCGACCTTGTCGGCCACTTCGCGCCACGTCAGCCGGACGGGCGTACCATCGGTGAAGTCCTGGCGGTTGGGCGGGTCGACCAGAGCGACGGCGTCAGGTGATAGCGCCGCCGCCTGGCGGAAGACGTCGAAGAGCGTTTCTCGGCCCCACCAGCCTGCGCGCGTGTACCGGTCGATATCTTGTCTGGAGGTGATGATCATGGTGCGGGGATCCCTCGGGTCACAGTTGGCCGGCGCGCGCACGGGCGGCCCAGGGGTCGGTGTTCAGACGGGCCACCGCGTGGCGGAACTCGGCGCGCAGGCGTGCGATGACGGCGGCGGCGGACTCGACGGCGCGGATCTGTCCGACGCCGTGCCCGGCCGACCACAGGTCCTTCCACGCCTTGGCATCTTCCTCGCGGTTGCTGAGGTCGAAGCGGTCGCGCGGCTTCAGGTTGTCGGGATTGAGTCCGGCGGCGACGAGGCTCGGCCGCAGCTTGTTTGCCCACGCACCGGTGATGGCGTTCGTGCATATGATGTCGGGGAAGGCGCAGTCCACCACCATCTGCTTGTAGGCCTGCACGGCATGACTCTCGTCGGTTGCGATGAAGCGCGTGCCCATGTAGCCGAAATCCGCACCCATCGCCTGCACGGCGCGCAGGGAAGCGCCGTCGCTCATGCCGCCGCCGACGACGATGTAGCCGTCGAAGAATTCCCGTACTGCGCTGACGAAGGCGGGCGCGGACATCGGTCCCGTATGTCCACCGGCACCCGAACAGACCAGCACCAGGCCATCCACGCCGCTGGCAGCGGCCTTGCGGGCGTACTCGGGCGTGTTGACGTCGGCGAAGACCAGACCGCCGTAGCTGTGCACGGCCTCGACCACCGCGCGCGGACCGCCCAGCGCGGTGATCACCAGCGGCGCCTTGTGCCGGACACAGAGCTCGAGGTCGGGCTGGAGCCGCCTATTGGACGTATGCGCGACCAGGTTGACGGCCCACGGCGCGCACCGCTGGCCGCTCGACAGGCGGGCGTTGCGCGCCCGGCCGATCTGGCCGAGCCAGTCGTCGAGGATCTCGGGCGTCCGGGCGTTGAGGGAAGGCAAGGCGCCAATTGCTCCATTGGCGCAGGCGGCCGTGACCAGTTCGACAGAAGACACCAGAAACATCGGGGCGACGATGAGGGGAAGGTCGAGATGCTCGAACAGTGAAGAGGAGGGGGCGGTTGTTGTCATGGGAAACCGGTGGCGATATTAGACTTCAATATATGAACTTACTCGGTGAAAAAGAAGCCGCATGAGCGGCAAGGGGCTAGGCGGTAAGGGCGTTTCATCCTCCGACGGCCCCATCCCCTGTTGAACAGGCTGGTGTATACTTCAATATGTGAACCAATATAGGACGCGATAGCGACAGTGGTCAAGAGCTGTCGAAATCAGGGTCTTCCCCATGTGCGACGCGCGCCGGCCTGCGTGCATGACGGCTGGTTACAATCTCCTTTTCATTCCCACCTGACTTCATGGCCCCTGCTGAACACCGCCAGATACCGAACAGCTCTGTTGTCCGCGCCCTTTCTATCGTCGGCGATGGATGGGTGCTGCGCCTGCTGCGCGAAGCCTTCCGCGGTGTGCGCCGCTTCTCCGATTTTCATGAACGGCTCGGCATCCCGAAGGCCGTGCTGTCCAAGCGGCTGACCCATCTCGTCGAATCGGGTATGTTCTCGCTGTATGAGTACCAGTCGGTGCCTCTGCGCCACGAGTACCGACTGACCGAGATGGGGCTGGATTTCTGGCGCGTGCTGCTGACCATGTGGGACTGGGAGATCCGCTGGGACCCTGATCCTGGCGACATGCGCCTCAGGCTGACGCACCTCGATTGCGGACACGAGAGCCGTCCCGTCTCGTCCTGCAGCCATTGCACGCAGCCGCTACAACTGGCCGATATCTCCCGTCGGCCGGGTCCGGGGCAGGGAAGCGAAACGATGTTGCCCCCGCGCTCGCGACGGCGCATGAACGCCGGTAGCGCGAAGAGCCCTGGAGAACCGACGCTGCGCTCGCAGATCATCCGGACGGTGGGCGACCGTTGGACGCCGATGGTGATGGGTTGTATCTTCCGGGGTAACAGGCGATTCAACGAACTCGAGGCAGAGCTGCGCATCCCGCCGTACATCCTGGGCCAGCGGCTGAATGAACTGCTTGAACTGGAACTGATCGAGCGTCGCCGCTACCAGGAAGCGCCGCCACGCGACGAATTCCTGCTCACCGCCAAGGGACTCGCCCAGCACCACTACACCCTCCAACTGATGCGCTGGGGCGACCGCTGGCTTGCCGGCGACAAGGGGCTGCCGCAGCTCATGATCCACAACCTCTGCGGACATGTCTTCCACGCCGACCTGCGGTGCAGTCACTGCGGCGAGGTCCTCGAACGCGAACGCGTCCGGCTCCTTTAGGGAAAACACGCAAACCAATTTCCTTTACATCGTCCTATATGGTTCGTATATTGAAGTCATTGGACTTAAGGACGACAGCGAAGGAGCGAGATTGGATGCCTTTATCGTGGATGCCGTGCGATCCCCGCGCGGCCAGGCACGCGCCGGCGGCGCGTTGGCCGGCGTCAAGCCGGTGCATCTGTTGGCGCAGGTGTACGAGGCGGTGGCAGCACGCGCCGGGGTCGACACCGGTGCGGTCGAGGATGCGATGATCGGCTGCGTCTCACAGACCGGCGAGCAAGGCTCGAACATCGGCAAGATTGCCGCCCTGTATGCGGGATGGAGCCCCGCGATGCCGGCGGCGACCATCAACCGGTTCTGCAGCTCGGGACTTTCGGCCGTCGGGCTGGCCGCGCTCCAGGCCGCCGCGTCGGATGGCCTGGCGGTCGGCGGCGGGGTGGAGATGATGTCGCGCGTACCGATGTTCAGCGACAACGGTGCATGGCGCAACGACCCCGAGATCGCCGAGGCCACGCATTTCATGTCGCCCGGGATCGGCGCGGACCTGGTGGCAACGCGCCACGGCATCAGCCGCGAGGCTTGCGACGCCTACGCGGCACTGTCGCAGCAGCGCGCCGCGTCGGCCAGGGAAACGGGCCGTTTCGCAGCGTCGCTGGTTCCCGTGCGTGACATGGCGGGGACTGTCGTGCTCGCGCAGGACGAGACGATCCGGGCTGGCACGACCGTCGGGACGCTTGCCGCCATGCAGCCCGCTTTCGCTGCCGAGGGCGACGCCGGCGGCGACGCGATGCTGTTGCGGCATTTTCCGGACCTCGATGCCGTGCAACACGTTCACCATGCCGGCAACTCTCCCTGCATGGCCGACGGTGCCGCACTGGTCCTGCTCGCCTCGCGCCAGGCCCTCCAACGCCACGGGCTGCGCGCCCGCGCCCGGATCCTGGCGGTGGCGGACGCCTGCGTTCCCTTCGTACAGACCGGCGCGGTGGAAGCCACGAGGAAGGTGCTAGACCGAGCCGGCCTGACGCTGTCGGATATCGATCTCTTCGAGGTGCGGGATTCGTTCGCGGCAGTTACGCTGCACTACGTGCGGACGCTCGGCATTGACATGGAGCGCTTCAACGTGAACGGCAGCTCGATCGCGCTCGGCCATCCCATGGGCGCCACCGGAGCGATGCTGGTCGGCGCGGCGCTGGATGAACTGGAACGCATCGACGGTAGGCGCGCAGTCGTGGCAATTCCCGGCGCTGCCGGCGTTGCCGTGGCCATGATCATCGAACGGGCACAGTGAGGCCGCGCACGTCGTCCGACATATCGCCCAGTAGGTTCATTTGTTGAAGTAAATGCCGTTCGGGATACATGATGCGCGCCCGCCGGCCGATAGAATTAAGACGCATCCGGTGGAGACAACAATGAAGCACCTCCCTTTCCGCCTGCGCCTCGTGGCGCTGGGCCTGTCGGCCGTCGCCGCCCTCGGCGCGCCTGCTTCCTCTCAGGCCGAGCCGCCATGGCCCGCCCGGCCCATTGCGGTGATCGTGCCGTTCCCGCCCGGACCGGTGGATGTCAACGTGCGCATTCTGACCACGAAGGTCTCGGCCATCCTGGGCCAGCCACTGGTGCTGGAGAACCGTCCCGGCGCCGGCCAGCGCATCGGCGGCGCGGCATTGACAAGGGCGCCGCGCGATGGCTACACGATCGGTGTCGTCACTCAGGCAGGACTGGTCGTCGCGCTGGTGCTGGACGCGACGACCCAATACGATGTCCACAAGGATTTCACCTATCTGACGATGGGCTATGAATCGCCTTTCGTGATCACCGCGCCGGCGTCGAGCGGCATTCGGACGTTGGGTCAACTTGTCGACCAGGCCAAGGCGAAACCGGGCATCGTGAAGTTCGGCTCGACCGGCGCCGGCACCGCCTTCCACATTTGGACCGAGGCATTCAACGGGGCGGCCGGCATCCAGCTGCTGCACGTGCCCTACAAGGGCGAGTCGCCCCTGCTGCAGGATCTCGCGGGCGGCCAAGTCGACATGGCCTTTTCCTCGCCGACCATGCGCAACCTTGTCGACGCCGGCAAGTTGGTGGCGCTCGCCACGACGGGTGAGAGGCGGGCCTCACTGTTCCCCGGCGTGCCCACCGTGCGCGAGCAGGGCATTCCCTATACCGCCGTGTCGTGGCTCGGATTCGGCGCGCCCGCGGGCATTCCGGATGCCGTGCGCGACCGGCTGGTGACGGCCTTCCACCAGGCCATGCGCGACCCGCAGGTACAGGCCACGTTCAAGGCCAACGGCCTGCAACTCCTGCCGACGAGTCCAGAGGCATTCCGTAAGCAGGTGGCCAGTGAAATATCGCGCATGAAGGAACTGGTCGCCGCGCAAGGCATCAGGCTGGACTGATCGACTCGCCGGCCCATTTGGCCGGCCCTTCTCTACCCGTCGTCGCCAGCGCGCGACCATGTACGGAGCACACCCATGAGCCAACCCACTACGCTGGCCAGCATCCAACCGGCCAGCGCGTCGGCCCCCGGCCGGCTCAATGCCGACCACTACCGCGTGCTTGGCCTGTCCACCCTGGGCGGCGCGCTCGAGTTCTACGAGTTCATCATCTTCATCTTCCTGGCGCCGATGCTGAGCGCCGTGATGTTCCCCGCCGAAGTGCCGGCCTGGCTGCGCCAGCTCCAGACGCTGGGCATCTTCGCCGCCGGCTACTTGGTCCGGCCGCTCGGCGGACTCGTACTGTCCATGCTGGGCGACAAACTCGGGCGCAAGCGCATGTTCGGCGTGACGCTGATCCTCATGGCCGCGCCCACGCTCTGCATCGGCCTGCTGCCGACCTACGCGCAGGCCGGCGCGGTAGCACCGCTGCTCTTGCTGCTGTGCCGGTTGTGCCAGGGGATCGCAATGGGCGGCGAGTTTCCGACCGCGGTGACTTTCATCGCGGAGCACGTGCCGGAGCGCCGCCTGGGATTGTCCATCGGCACGCTGGGAGCCGCGTTCACCCTCGGCACCATCCTCGGCATCTTCGCGGTGATGGCGACGGGCGCCATGTTCGACAAGTCCCAGATGGCAAGCATCGGCTGGCGCCTGCCCTTCATCGTGGGAGGCGTGTTCGGCTTGCTCTCGTCCTGGTTGCGGCGGCATGTGAAGGAAACGCCGGTGTTCGAGGAGATGCGCCGGCGCAAGGATGCGTCCGAAGCCATGCCCTTGCGCACGCTGTTCCGCCGCCAGCCGCGCGAGGTCCTGATCTGCCTCGCGGCAAGCGCCACCACAGCCGGCGTGCTGTCCGCCGCGCTGCTCTTCCCGGTGACCTACCTGCAGGTGGAGCTGGGATTCTCGCGCGACGTGGTGCATCACGCCCAACTATGGATGACGCTATCGCTGCTGGCCGGCACGCTGGTAGGCGGCGCGCTGCTCGACCGCTTTGGCTGGGTGCCCGTGATCACACTGTTCGGACTGGCGACTGCAGCCGGCATCGGCTGGACCTTCGCCGCGCCCGATCCGCACACCCTACGCTACGGCTGGGCCATGGTGGGCTTCGGCGCCGGCTTCACCACCATGATGCACAACATCCTTGTGCGCAGCTTCACGCCGGAAGTTCGCGTGACCGGCATTGCCCTGACCTACAACCTGTCGCAGGCGGTGGTGGGCGGGCTGCTGCCGGTGCTGATGGGTTCGGTGGTGCATTTCTGGCCGATGGGCCTGGTCTGGATTCCGGTTTCCTTCATTGCTCTCGCCATTCTCGTGACGCCGCTGTCGTTGCGATACCGCAAGCCCATGCACGTGGCGCAGGGGGCCTGAGCACGTTCTGACTTTCTGACCTTCTGACCTTTCCAAGGAGATGCTGATGGATGGATTCACCTTGCTTCCGCCACCCGGTACACGCGTGGCCGTGGTGGGCGGTTGCGGCGGTATCGGCCGCGCAGTGGTGGCGCGCGCCGTGGAGATCGGCCTGCGCGTGGTAGTGCTCGACCTGCCGCGTTCGATGGCGTTGTTCCCGCCACCGGAAGGCGCGCTGGCGGTGGCCTGCGATGCAATGGACGAAGCCAGCATGGGCGCCGCCTTCGACACCGTCGCGCGCGAGTTCGACGGCCTAGATGCGGTCATCAACCTGGTGGGCTTCACCAAGGAGCGCATGCGCCTGTCCGACGTGCCGCTCGCCGAATGGGACGAGATCACCCGCGGCACACTCACAAGCGCCTTCCTCGTCAGCCGCGCGGCATTGCCTCTGCTGCGGGCGGCCGGCGGCGGATCGATGGTCCATACGGCGTCGACGTTCGGCGTTGCCGTGTCGCTGCCAGGCTACGGTCCCTATGCAGCATCCAAGGCCGGCGTGATGAACCTGGTGCGTGCCCTCGCCACCGAATGCGGGCCCGAGATCCGCGTCAATGCCGTCGCGCCGGGACTGGTGCAGACCGCTTTCCTGCAAGGCGGTACCGGCCGCCCCGAGAAGAACGAGCGGATTGATGCGGACGCCGTGACACGCATGCTGCCCATGCGCCGCATCGCGCAGCCCGCCGACATGGTGGGGACCTACCTGTTCCTGATCGGGCCTGGCTCGGTCTACATCACGTCGCAAACCATCCATGTCAACGGAGGCCTGTGGTCATGAGCTTTCCCATTCCAGCCGAGGTCACCAGCTTTATCGACGGCGAGTTCGTCGCACTTGGTGCCGGCACCCGGCTGCCGGTCGTCAATCCCGCCGACGAGCAGCAGATCAGCCTGTTGCACGAAGCCGACGCCGGCGAAGTGGGTCGCGCGGTGGCGGCGGCGCGCAACGCCTTCGCACACGGTCCGTGGCCGCGCATGGCGCCCGGGGCGCGCAAGGCTGTGTTCGCGCGCATCATCGAACTGGTGGAGCGTAATCTCGACGAACTGGCGTGGCTCGAAACCGCCAACACCGGCCAGACGCTGCAGTACGCCCGCCGGTATCAGTTGCCGCGCATCCTGGGCAGCTTCGGCTTCTACGCCGAATGGCTGGGCCAAGCCACCGAACTCGCTACCAAGGACGGCGACGCCACGCTGCGCTACGTGCTGCGCGAGCCGCTGGGCGTGGTGGCGCTGATCTCGCCGTCGAATGCGCCAACCGCGCTCGCGTCGACAAAGATCGCGGCGGCACTGGCCTTCGGCAACACTTGCGTCGTCAAGACGTCGGAGTACACCCCCCTGGCGCTGGCCCGGCTGATGTCGCTGTTGACCGACGCCGGTGTACCGCCCGGGGTGGTCAACCTGGTCAATGGACGGGGTCACGTGACAGGCAACGCGCTGGTGCGGCATCCGGACGTGCGCGCCATCTCCTTCACCGGCGGCACGGCTACGGCGCGCCAAATTGCGGCAGCGGCGGGCGAGGCGCTCAAGCGCGTCGACCTCGAACTGGGCGGCAAGTCGGCCAACATTGTCATGCCGAGCGCTGACCTCGACTTGGCCGTCGATGCGGCGCTTCTCGGCATCTACACCAACAACGGGCAGCAATGCTTCGCGGGCTCGCGCATCGTGCTGCACCGGGACATCGCCGACGCGTTCATCGGTCGCTTTGTCGATCGCGCGGAACGCATTCGCGTGGGACATCCGCTCGACGCGTCCAGCGAGAACGGGCCGCTGGCGTTCCGCGGCAGCTACGAGCGCGTGGAGTCCTATGTCGACATCGCACGCAGCGAGGGCTGCAAGGTGCTGGCGGGCGGCACCCGCGAGCCGGGCTTCGATCGCGGCTATTACTTCCGTCCGACCGCCGTGCTGGCTCCATCCAATGCCGCGCGCGTTTGCCAGGAGGAGATCTTCGGGCCGTTCGCGTCGCTGCTGGTGGTGGATTCGCTCGACAAAGCCGTCGCTGTTGCCAACCACTCGCGCTACGGACTGGTGTCGTACCTGTGGACAGGCGAACTGGGCGAAGCGATGGATGCGACCCAACGCATCCAGGCCGGCAACGTCCTGGTCAATACGCCAATGCTGTCGCTCGACCCGCGACTTCCCTTCGGCGGCTACAAGGAGTCCGGCGTCGGCAGGGAAGGGGCGCTGCCGAGCCGGCATTTCTATACTGAGGAGAAGACGGTGACAATAGCTCTGACCCCGCCGGCATTGCCGAAGCTGGGTCTCTAGCCTCCGGCACGGTTGCGGCGAATCCCACTCCTACAGACGCTTTCGTATGCCTCATTATTGCGACTCCCCACAGTTGCCGATGATGTGGCACGGGATCGGGTGGTGCGCCGCCGCTCTGTTGGCTAAAGCGGCCCTTGGGGTGTCTGTGCCCTCGGGCAGGTGATCGGCGCTTTGTGGCCGATCTTTGCCGTTGTCGGGGGCCGGTGGCACACGCTGTCCCTTCGGCTCCATTGCCGGTGACAAATATACTTCACGGCCCGCAACCGCTTATGCAGTAGGGGCTCGAGTGCTGGCCGGCGATGAACTTTCGTGTACGGCCGTCTTCAGACCTTGGCCCATAGTTGCGCTGAGCCATCCGAACGGCAGCTCCGCCAGACAACGGACTTTCGCGCTGCGACCGCGAACGTTGCGTTGTCGGCCGTAAGCCATCCCACGCCGTATCAATACCAACTTTCCTCCACGCTCGCGCTGATTGTCCATCCTCTGCCATTCAGAAGAGATTAGTGGGCGCCCGCGCCAACCGTTCATCATCTTCCAGTACTCACATACGCTGGAAATCCGCCTTGCGGGCGAGTCGTTTCAACGCGCGTTTGGGTTGCGCGATCAGGAAACAGTGAGAACTGCTTTCAGCTCGAGAAAAGCCTCGAGCCAAAACGTGCCGTACTCGCGGTTAATACCAGATTGCTTGAAGCCCCCGAATGGCGCGGCCGGTTCGTGTGCCAGCGTGTTGACCAGTACTCGACCCGCTTCGATTCTCCGTGCGAGCTCGCGCGCACGCTGGTCATCCGCCGAAAACACATACGCTTGCAAGCCGTAATTGGTGTCGTTGGTCGCAGTTTCACTCAGACGCCCTTCGGTGCGAACGCCCGCCTTCAACGATAATGGCCATTCGAGCGTCGCAAACTTCATGGATTGTGTCTGGCGGGACCGAAGAGTCTGCGCCACGGGCCGAGGCGCCGGCTAAAGCTTGAGCGCGATCCGACAGAACAATAGACTGACAATGATCACAGGACACGTCTTTATTGCTACCAGCCTTGACGGCTATATCGCCCGACCCGATGGGGACATCGACTGGCTTCTGAACCGAGATGAGCCGACAGAAGACCATGGCTATCCGACCTTCATCGCCGACAAAGACGCGATCATTATGGGCCGAGGCTGCTACGAAAAAGTCCTCACGCTGGGCGAATGGGCTTACGACAAGCCCGTTCTGGTGCTGTCCCGGCAATTGGCTGGGAAGCCCGTGCCGGAGAGGCTGCAGGGAAAGGTGCGGTTCTCAGATAGCACGCCCACGGATGCGATGAGGCAACTGGAGGCTGAGGGCGCGCGTCGCGTGTACGTCGATGGCGGTCAGTTGCTTCAGTCGTTTCTGCGCGACGGATTGATTGCCGATTTGGTGGTCACCACCGTGCCAGTGTTGATCGGGGCTGGCAGACCATTGTTCGGCGCCCTGCCGCGTGACGTCAGTCTGGCGCTCGAATCAAGCCGGCACTTTCCGTCCGGCCTAGTGCAGTCGACCTATCGCGTGCTGTACTAATTTGTGAAGATGCGATGATGAGGCTTGTACATCTGGCGCCGTGATCGCCACTATCTCGGTAGACGAGGCCTTGTGCGTTGCTTCAACCCATTCTAAAGCAGGTCAGCGTGGCGAGTCCCCGCCGGAAATGGCGGCTTCTCGGCCATTGCGACCGTTCGGGCACGATCAACGTGCCGGCTGCGCGTTGAATCTCGATGTGGATTACCTCGGGCGTCGCCGGCGCTGGCGTCTCGCATCGGTCTGCATCAGCGAGTTGCCCGGCTGCGGGCGAGGGCAGCACCTGCAGCGGTACAAACGCGCCGCCGTTCTGCAGCGTTGCCGGCATCTGGCGCTGACGGTCTTCGCGCATCCATCGGTGCACCATGTTGGGGTCCACGCCGTGGCTGAGTGCCACTCCAGCCACCGATGCGTCCTCCTGTCGGATCTGCTCGAGCACCGTCATCTTGAATTTGGCGCTGTACTCGCGCCTGCGCGGCCGCGCAACTGTCGACACTTTATCGATCGTCTCCACGATCTCCTTCGTGGGGAAGATGCAGGATCGCTTCGATCAACTCAAGGTGGGAACGTAGGGCGCTTACGTAGTTGGCGTCGATACGGGCGCGAACAGCGTTCACGGGCCCCTGAGAACGGTCTTCATCCCCATTTTTTGGGCGCAAAGTAGGGAGGCGTTTAAATTGATCCACTGTGGATCGCCCTAGTTTTCTTGACCGACCGAGAACTCTAGGTAGAGGTTGGATCAAATTAAACATCTCCCTCCCGCTCAGGCCGTGCTGGGCCATCCGGCTGCGGACATCTACCTCTCAATCATCGGATTCAATCGCATCGCAGCAATGAACGACAGCAGGTTAGTGAGCATGATGTCCAACCCCATCAATCGTCCCATCGCTTGGTCGAGATTGGCCGACCTTGTGAAGGCTGCAAGCAACTCTTGCATGGCAGCGCGCCAGTTTAATACCCACTTTTCGACGTCTGCCGCGGGGAGGAGGATCTTGCCAATGCCTAGAGTCATTATCGCGGCTACCTTCTTGGGAAGACTCTCGTACATCCCCGCTTTGCTCGCATCGGAGGTCCAAGAACAGTGCATGATGTAGGTCGAGTCTTCCTCGTCCGGCTTGCTTTCGCTTCCGATGATGACAAGCACATCGTTTTCGATGTCATCTAGCAGAGATAGGATTGAGCGGTCGCGCGCATCCGACCACTCCGCAATCATGTCAACGATCTCTGCGATATAGTTGAGCCGAGACTGAAGAGCTGCGAGATGCGAGTCCGACAGCGCCATGGCCGGGGACCGGAGATATGCAATTAGCTCTGCGGGTGTGGGCAAAGTCGACATAGCAGCGTGCTTTAGTAAAGGATGGGGATTTCCATGTTCGCGGCGCGCTCCCATTCGGGGGAGCTCCAGCGGCCAGGCAACACAATAGAGTTTGACCTTCCGAATCGCTTTCTGCAGTGCGATCTGCTTGTCAGTAACCGATTTTCGACGTTTCGGGTCGGAACCTTTTGTACCACCGCTCAGGTACTGGGGCAGTCGCTTCGCGGTGAGGTTGTGGTACGCGCTTTGCAGCCTATCTGGGCGGCCATATCCGCGGCCTCCCTCCTCGCGACTGACAGCGAACCCGTGAAGACGACAATTTCGCCGAGCAGAGGTCCCTCCGGATTGCCGTCCATGTGCACCCTGCCGCCGGCGCCCCGCTGGTTCAACGGACGCTTCACCCGTTCAATCCATCCTGCGAGATCGAGTCCAGTCTCGGCGATCGCACGAACAAGAATCAGGCCCGCCGCCTTTGCGTCCTCCGCCGCGTCATGGTGGGCGAATCCGATGTCGAACCTTTCGGCCAGCGACGCGAGCCCATATCCACGCTGTGCAACGTCTGGCCAGGCACTTCGAGCGACGCAGGGCGTATCCAGCCAGCAGCAATAGGGAATGGGCATCCCATGGCGCGCCGACGCCTTAGCCACAAAGCTCCTGTCAAACTCGGTGTGCGTGGCGACCACATGACCACCGATCTTGCGAGCCAGTTCCGGGAAAATGGTCTTGAAGTTTGGCGAGCCTTTGACCTTCCGCTCGTCGATGCCATGAACGGACACGTTCATGTCGTCGAACCAGTCCTCAGGATCGACGAGAGTTGACCATGCCTCTACAGGGGAACCGTTCTCAAACAGAACTAACCCAATCTGGCAGATGCTGGACAGGTCGGGGTTCGCGGTTTCCACGTCCAGCGCCACGAATCTCATGCCAATGCCCCCTTTACAGTAGTGACACTGGATCAGCCTATGAAACTTTGATCGTGCGCACGTCGGCCAGATGAGTGAGCTAGGCGAACTACGACCTTTGGCCGAGGCGCACGGGTGGCCGACATGACTACGGAACGGCGGGTCAGGCGAGAAAAGTGACCTGAGCGGAGAGATTGAGATCCGGCACGGCGCTGCTCCACTGGTCATAGGCGGCCACCCACTGCAATCCTTAGCAGATATGCACCCAGCAAGATGCGCAGCCATACTTCGCTAGCGATTCCTGCACGAGCGGCCGCATCGCATCTTCACCACGCAGACTATCTCGGATCTTTGCGAAGTATTCGGTGCGATCCTGGATCAAGTGTTGATACGCGCTCTGGATTGCCTCATTGATCACGGGGTCAGCATGCAAAGCCGGCGCAGCGATCGGCTCGATATGAATCGTGGGCATCTCCTTATGCTCGAGGCGCATTTCTATGCGGTCGTAGGACTCCTGAAATTGCTTGCGATGTTCCTCGCTTTGCGCACAGAACGCCTCGACCTTCAGTCTGCGCTGCGCCGTTTGGACGGCGATGCCGATCACGGTCTTCTCTGACTCAAACTGTGCGCGAGCGTGCTCAGTCGCCGCCTGGACGGCCGATGCACGTTCCACATAATCAGTCACATCGGAGATAGCCTTACCTGCTGAGGAGAACATCGACTTCAGGGAGGTGCGGGGTGCTTGCTGGTCGGCTATCTCTTGACTAGCTTGCGCTTTACGGAGGCTGTTCAGTCCCGCTTGCACGCTTCGGATCGCTTGCTGTGGACTGGCGAATACGACCCTCGCCGGAATCCGCACGACTTGGTAGCCCTTCGCAACAAGAACGGCATCTCGGTCACCGTCTCGCTCAATCGCCTCCTGCGACGAATGATAGGCCGCCCCATCTACCTCGATGACCAGCTTCCCGTTCGCTACGAAGTCAGCTCGGTACGGCGGAATCTTGACCTGCAAATCGAGCGTGACTCCGGGCCCCTTCAATACACCCTTGTCCGGAACGAGAGCGAATGCAGTGATCATGGCCTCCAGAAAGGCTGTTTCCGCCGGCGATTCGCAGACAGGCGTGAAATAGCTCTTCCAGTTCGGATCATCGGGCCCGGCCGTGTGCCGAAGGACGTACCAGGCGTTGGGATCGGGTTCCGACGCCTTCGGGCCAGTCAGGTCTTGCCACAGTGTCCACGCCACAAAGGCCGCAAGTAGCAAGAGAAATGGGAAGGCAATTCCCCCCAGCAAGAGTACGGGAATGAGGACTGCGCGGACTACTATGGTGTTGTTCTTCATGAAGAAAGCGCTGAAAACGTTCGTTGCGGGGTGCGCCGAGCATAGCCGAACGGCCGAACTTCGCCCACCCCTCGGAAAGGCGGACGAAGATGTCGTGCGCGCGGCGGAAGGCGACCGATATCCATGCGTCGCCACAGAAGTGGTAAGAGATCGCCCCTTGGGCGTTGCTGATGGAGCGCTTGGCGATCCGCCTGGCGAAGATGGACTCCACCTCGCGTTCGGCGATCGCGTGCGCTTTGAATATGGCATGGACGTGCTTGGCCAACGTCGCCCGTCGCCGCGGCCGGGGCCGCCTTCAGCGAGCGGGACAAGAACTCGCGCGTGAGATCGGCGTTCGGTGTAGCTGCCGAAGCAACAGTGGAGGCGGGTGACCGTTGAACTCCGATTCTGTTGAAAAACTCGGCATCACGGAACGTCGGCACCTATCCTTGAGATCATCGTTCGACGAGGGTTTCGCCATGATGGGTCAACAAGTTGGATCGCAGGATAGGTCTTCTACTCGTTCAACCTTGATGACCATGTGCCCCGTAGCCACCTCTTGCGTGGCATTGATCGGTTCTTCGATCTTGGCGATCTTCGCCAACACCTCGCGCCTTACTACAGCCACACCGGGCGCCCCTCGATTGATCCCGAGTTGATGGTTCGCATGCTCATCGTGGGCTACTGCTTTGGCATTCGGTCAGAGCGCCGCCTCTGCGAAGAGATTCATCTGAACCTGGCTTATCGCTGGTTCTGTCGGCTTGGTCTCGAAGATCCAATTCCCGATCACTCAACGTTCTCCAAGAATCGCCATGGCCGCTTCCGCGAAAGCGGCGCGCTGCGTCACGTGTTCGAGATGGTCCTTCGCCGTTGTATGGCGGAAGGGCTGGTTCAAGGCGAAGGCTTTGCTGTCGACGCGAGCATCATCAAGGCAGACGCAAATCGCTCCCGAGGCGTGGCGGGAACGGAGATCATCGATTGGAACCAAGGCGAAGGCCCTAGCCGCGCCGTTCGCGAATACCTTGCTGCGCTGATGAGGTCAATAAAATCAAGGACGACGCAGCGTCCGAGGCAGAGCCTACGATCCCGCCGAAGAGCATCTCGTTGACTGATCCGGCATCGCGCTGGACCGCGGCACCCGGTGGCCCTGCCTTCTTTGCTTACTCGACCAACTACCTGATCGACCTGCACGCGGGAATCATCCTGGACGTCGAGGCCACCCCCGCGCATCGAACCGCAGAGGTGGAGTCAACGAAGACGATGATCAACAGAGTCGAAGAACGCTTTGCTCTTAAACCTCAGCGTCTTGCCGGCGATACCGCCTATGGGACCGCGCCAATGCTCGGGTGGATGGTCGAAGAGAAAGCGATCGCACCTCATGTTCCAGTTTGGGACAAGACCCGTCGCGACGATGGCACGTTTCCGAGAGAGGACTTCCGTTGGGACGAGCAAGCCAATGAGTACCGCTGCCCTGGAGACAAGGCTCTGCGCAGCGATTGGCGTGCATATACGAACCCACGCACTCACATCACGAAGGCCGACACCGTCATCTATCGATCCAGCCAGCATGACTGTGGTGGGTGCGTGATGAAGAATCAATGCTGCCCAAACATGCCATTCCGCAAGATCGCACGCAGCGTCCACGAGAACGCGCGTGACGCGGCACGGAAGCTCTCGGCGACACCGGAGTTCAAGCGGTCGCGCAGGGAGCGAAAGAAGGTCGAAATGCTATTTGCTCATCTAAAACGAATCCTGAAACTGGATCGCTTGCGGCTACGAGGGCTAACTGGGGCACAGGACGAGTTCCTACTAGCAGCAACAGCGCAAAATCTGCGACGAATGGCAAAGCGGCTGATGCCGTTCGGTGAAGATATGAATGCGATAGCGGCTTAGCCGCGATGCACTAGGTCGGAAGACCCTCGAAGCTCGGGCGCCGCAGATCAACGCGAGCCCCACCGGGAGCGAACGCCTATCCCGATCGATATCCAAACCGAGTTTTTCAACAGAATCAATCCACAGCAGACGTTCGGGCGGCACGCCCCAGCTGGCCAATGCGAGTGCCTGTGGCGTTTGCGGCGGCTGAATCAGGGCGATAGGCCGCTTACAGACCTCCGCCAGCGCGGGGCGCAATAGGCGCAATTCCCCCACACCCGGCTGGCGAACCAAAAGCTCGATCAGCGATGCCGTCGGCCAGCCGCCACCCGGCAGCTCGGCCGTCAGCACCGGATAGCCGGTGCTGACGGTGCGACCGTTCACCCGGGCGAGCTGGGAGGCTTTCCATAGGGCGGGATGGATGGATTCTGGATTGGGCGTCGGCATGGCTGTGGGATGAGTCCATGCGACCCAGTTTACTGTATATACATACAGTGGTCACGAATTTCTTTTATGGACATAAAAGTGCTTTAAGGGACGCTTTTCTGGAAACCGGCATTAGCTGGACTGGCGAGCCAGTCCCGCCGACGCTGAGCCAAGGACCCGACGGTCGGCACACAGGTTCACCCTCTGCTGACTAAAGCAGTGAGTGGGTCAAGATATTGGAGAGGCGGCCGTCAATACGGGGTAACTCCATTTCCTGTCTCCGCCATGCGCTACATACCGATCCAAGACCAGCACCTCGCTATCCTAGCCAGCGACCGCGATGGCTGGCCGGCACGGGTGGAAGGAAGATTTGACGTCGAAGGTCTCATCTGGCATCGCAAGATCGATAGAAAGGCCCGCACCGGGGGCTACCACACTTGGCCCGCCGCCGCGACCGAGACCGCCTGACTGCCGCCAGCGTCGCCGACCGGCCAGGTACGGTCAATCGACAGGGAGGGCTAGATCGTCGACAATCGGACCGACCGCTTGGCTATCGAAGGAATAAACGAATGGCGAATGATGACCGCACCAAAGTAATTCCTAGGAGAACGCCGGAATCAGCTGCCATGTCAGCAGACATCAAACGAGCGATGGCGATCACCGCCACTCTCAACCGGTTGACATTCAACGATGCGGATGCAGTCCGTGCCTTGTTCAGCGATCTCATCGGTAAGAAGGTGGACGACAGCTTTTTATTGATACCACCGTTCTACACGACCGGCGGGGTTGATATCAGTATCGGGCGCAATGTCTTCGTAAATCAGAATTGCACTTTCTATGACCTTGGCGGACTCGACATTGCCGATGATGTGATGATTGGGCCGAACGTGAGCATCATCACATCTGGCCATCCCATTGAACCTTCCAAGCGGCATAACGGCGTAATCGCAAGGCCCATCGCGATTGAGAGAAACGTCTGGATCGCAGCCGGCGCGACCATTATTGGCGGCGTAACCGTAGGCGAGAACTCGGTTGTCGCAGCAGGATCGGTAGTCACCAAGGACGTCCCCCCGAATACTCTTGTCGGTGGAAATCCGGCGAGGGTTATTCGTTCGATTGCTGAATAAGGGAACATCTGTAAGGGAGCGGCTACTCGCCGAAGCCGGGCTATGAAAGTCCGCTCTGGAGAAAGGCGACTGTCCCTTGTGGGTCCTTCGCAGAGGGGGCAGCGTCGAGGTTTTACTCGGGGGCGTCTCCGAAGACCCGGATGGCCAGGTCGTGCTCGAATTTGGTCGACCAAGAATCACGAGACCCTGCTGCATAGTGCATCAGAGTGCCTGTCTCAGGTCTCAGTACGCTGACCAGGCGAACCTGTTTCTCGGTCATGTCCCAGACGCTGAAGTCTGCCGCGATGAATCCGTATCGACGGCAAGCGCTGGTAAAGGCATCGCGCTCCGCGGTAGGAAACGCCTCAAGGGTTGCCATGACAAATTCCCCAATCGACTAGCCAGCCAGCTTGCGGATGGCCGTACCAATTTGTTGCACCTTTCTAGTATCGGCGTACTCCGCCCACGGATCGACGTAGCCGGCGGCGTCCACGCGCTGCAGGGCGGTCCGGATCGTCCAATGATCGCCCGCTGTCAGTTCCTCCAGTTCCTGCCAGGATACCGGCACCGAAACCCCGAGACCTGGCCGTGCGCGCGCAGAGAATGCGGACACCGTCGTCGCACCTTGGCCGTTGCGCAGGTAGTCGATGTAGACCTTACCCACGCGATTGCGCGACCCGCTCTTAGAAACGAAACGCTGCGGAATAGTCTGGGCGATATGAAGAACGACATCTTGCGAGAACGTCTTCACCGTGGACCACTGCAGTTTGGGCGCAATGGGCACAACGACATGCAGGCCTTTGCCACCGCTGGTCTTGAGAAAGCTCACCAGGCCAAGCTCATCCAGCATTGTCTTTGTCAGCATAGCGGCGTCAAGCATGTGCCGCCACGGCACGCCATCACCGGGGTCCAGATCGAAAATGACGCGATCCGGCTTGTCGATGGCACGCTTGGTCGCATTCCACGTATGGAACTCGATCACGTTCAGCTGCGCAGCAGCGACGATGGCCGTCTGGCTGGCGATTTCCAAGAGCGGCGGGTACCCGGCCCATAGGCTGGCATCGAGGACGTTGATCCCAGGGATCTTGATGGTCTCGGCGTGCTTCTGGAAGAACAGCTCGCCGTCGATGCCCGTTGGCCCGCGTACCAAGGACACAGGGCGCCCGCGCAGATGAGGCAGCAGGTGCGGCGCGATGGCTTCGTAGAACCCGACCAGGTCGCCTTTCGTCAGCCCGGTCGTTGGATCAATCACCCGATCCGCGTTGGATACCTTGACCGAGCGCGCTGGCCGAGGCCGGAGCTGTTCCACATCGACAGGCCGCTCCCTTGTCACGTTGCCCGCGGCCTTGTCAGCACGCAAGGCATGGAAGACGGGATGCCGGATTCGCCCTTCTTTGGTCCACTCGGCGAACGAGATCTCGGCCACCAGCTTCGGCTTGACCCATCGGGCGACTACGCGCGGTGGTAGCTTTCCCAACGGGCAGACTGGCACTTCCAGTTCCGTCAGCATGGCGAGCAACTTGGTCAGCATGCGCGAATCCAGACCGCTGCCAACGCTGCCCGCGTAGTGCAGTTTCCCGGTTTCGTCGTGTAGGCCAAGCAGGAGCGCGCCGAGGCCTTGTCGGCTACCCTTCGGGGCCGTGAATCCGCAGATGACGAATTCTTGCCGCTGTTTGCATTTGAGCTTGATCCAGCTGGGCGCTCGGGCGGAGACATAGGGCGCGTCGACGCGCTTGCCAATCAGACCTTCAAGGCCCATCTGGCACGCTGCGGCAAGAAGGTCGTCAGGGGTGCCCTCAAAGGCCTCGCTGTACCTGACTCGTGTCGCGGCTGGCACGGCTATCACCGCTTTGAGGAGCGCCCTGCGCTCGGCCAACGGAACCAGTCGTAGGTCGTGGCCTTGGAAGAAGGGGAAGTCAAAGACGAAGTACAGGATGTCCTCCACCTTCGAACTATCAAAAGCATTCTGCAGCGCTTGGAAGTCCGTGGTGCCGTTGGCGCTGAGTATCACGATCTCCCCATCCAACCAGGCGGAGCCGAGGCCAAGAGCGCGTATCTCCGCCGCAAGCGATTTGAGGCGCGATGTCCAGTCATGGCCATTCCTCGTGAAGAGACGGACGTCATCGCCGTCGATCCTTGCCAACAACCGAATGCCGTCGAACTTGATCTCATAGGCCCATTGCTTGGCGTTGCGCGGCACCGTTGAAGTGAGCGTTGCCAGTTGCGGGGCCAACGCAAGCGGAAGGGGGGCAGGGCGTGCTGCAGCGGGTAGTACCTGTCGGCCCTGGCCCGGGCGCGAGCGACGCTGCTTTGGCACGGCAGTCTTTGCGTTGCCGCCGGCAGCCGATTTGCTGTTGCCCTGGGCCAGTACGCTGTCCGGCAGGGCTTCGGTGACGTCGTACTCTGCGGCAGAGCGCGCGAACGCGTCCCGCTCCTTGATTAAGAGCCACGGATCCTGACGCTCGTCGCCGCGACCGCGCATCCTGACCAAGGTCCAATGGCCATGTAGCTTCTCACCTTGCAACTCGAACTTCAGCTTGCCGCTTTGGTAGCCGGCCACCGGATCGCCGACCGGCATCCATGTCCCTCGATCCCAAACGATGACCGTGCCGGCCCCGTATTCCTTGGGCGGGATCACGCCTTCGAAGCTCGCATAATCCAGCGGGTGATCCTCGACGTGCACGGCCATCCGCTTCTCTGTGGGATCCAAGCTGGGTCCCTTGGGGACCGCCCAACTCTTGAGGGTACCCTCCAGCTCGAGACGAAAGTCGTAGTGGAGCCGGCGAGCCGCATGCTTCTGCACGACAAAGCCCAGTGCGCCGCTGGCGGCGCCCGCAGCGGACACCTGGCCGATCGGCTCCGTCGTCGCAGCGAAATCACGCTTCTGACGGTATCGCTCCAGGGTTCGCGCGTTGGAAGAGGCCGACTTAGCCATGGACTGAGTTCACAGACCGGGCGGCGCGGGCTTTACGCTTTCACGCCGCGGGGATCCTCCCCGTAGCTGTTGCGCATGCGGATCTGCCCGTCTCGCCCATGGACCAGCAACTCGACCGTGTCCTGCTTTGCCTCTGCCGTGCCGGCCGCGATGGCGTCCTCCAGGTCGTCATGCGCGGAAGAGGGCTCGTGGGCGCCCTCGCGCAGGACATGCCATTGATCGCCGTGTGGAACGACGTGCACATTCTTGTTCGCCATGATCGTCTTCGCTTCCTCGTCTTCTGTAATCGCAGTATTTCCCCGACCCATGGAAGCGGCAATAGGCCTATGTCCGACACGTGGTATGGCACTGGCCGCCATGCAGGTCCGACAGAAATTACATGCACATGTTTCTCCAGGAAGTGCTCGCCTATCCGCAAAGTGACAGTGGAGCGCCGCCGATTCGGCGGGCACGATCTAAGCTAGATCGGTGTACTCCCCACCTGTACGGTGATCGCCATGGCTGCCCGTTCCATCGCTTCCCTCTCTCTCAGCTTCGGCCTCGTGTCGATCCCCGTGAAGATCTTCAGTGCCACGGAAAGCAACTCGGGGGTCGGCTTCAATCTGCTGCACAAAGGCTGCGGTTCCCGGCTCAAGCAGCAGTATGTGTGCATCCGAGAGGATGTGGTGGTCGAGCGCTCCGAGATGGTCAAGGGCTACGAGTTCGAGCCGGATCACTATGCTGTGTTTGAGTCGGACGAACTGAAGGCGTTGGAAGAGGAGGCGAAGCACACGATCGATATCGTCTCGTTCATGCCGGCCGGAGCCGTCGACCCCATCTATTTCGACAAGGCCTACTACCTGGGCCCGGACAAGCGCGGTGGCAAGCCATACAACCTGTTGGCCGAAGCCTTGCGTAAGACCGGGACCTGTGCGCTCGCGCAGTGGGTCTGGAAAGGCAAGCAGTACATGGTGCAGGTGCGGGCGAACGACGAGGGCTTGGTGCTCCAGCAACTGCTCTACGCTGACGAAGTCCGATCGATGCTGGATCTGCACGTGGAGAAAGCCGAGATTCAGCCAGCCGAGCTGGCTTTGGCTAAACAGCTGATCGAACAAAACTCGGTGGACGGGTACGACCCCACGGCCTACAAGGATGAGGAGAAAGACCGCATCTTGGCAGCGATCGACAAGAAGATCGCGGGCAAAAAGATCACCGTGAGCGAAGAGCGGCGGGAACCACGGGAGGGCGCCGAAGTGATCGACCTGATGGAGGCCCTGCGCGCAAGCATGGCCCGGGGAAAACAGGGCGGAACGAAGGCCGCGCCCACAGCGGCTGCAGCGCAGGGCAAGAGCAAAAAGACTGGGAAGCGTGCCACTGCGGCACCGGCGCCAGCTCCGGCCAAGCGAGCCTCATCGGCGAAAAAGTGACAGGCCAATGCCGACGTACACCCTGAAGGACGCCGAAACGATGCTGGGCATCCCGCGCTCGGTGGCCACCAGGTTGGTCACCGAGGGAATCATCACGCCCACACGCGGGCCGCGCCGCCAACTCCTGTTCACGTTTCAGGACATGGTACTTCTCCGGACAGCCAATTCATTGCATGGCGCCAAGATCCCAACGCGGCTGATTATCCGCGCGCTGGCGAGGGTGAAGGCCTCTCGTGGAACTGGCCAGCCGCTGACCGGTGTGCGGATACGTGCGATGGGCAACGAGGTGGCGACAAAAGACGAGGGGAGGGGATGGCAGGCCGTGTCGGGTCAGATGCTGATGGACTTTGAGCCTGGAGAGCCGGGCGCGGCAGTCGTGGAGTCTCTGCACGATGCGCGGGCGCCGGCGGCCGAGGCACAAGATTGGTTTCTCGTCGGCGCCGAACTGGAAACGGAGAAGCCGATCGAAGCCGAGGCAGCATACCGTCGGGCGCTGGAGGCCGAACCCACGTTTCTTGATCCCTACCTCAACCTGGGCTGCATGCTGTGCGACACCGGCCGGTTTGGCGACGCAGTGGAACTGTATCGTTTAGGAATCTCACATCTGCCGTACGAACCGCTGCTCCACTTCAATCTCGGCGTCGCCCTGGAGGATATGAGCCGAACAGGGGAGGCGCTCTCAAGCTACGAGCGGTGCATCACGCTTGCACCGGACTTTGCTGATGCCCACTTCAACGCAGCCAGAATTTACGAAACGATTGGCAACGAGACGCGAGCAATCCGGCATTTCAACACCTATCGCAGGCTACAACGCTAGCTGAAATTGAACTCTTTTCGTGAAGGTCTATGGAATCGAGTACTGGAACCCAGGTGCCAGAGGTTTTGCGAAGGGAAGGGGCGTTGTTCTCGACGTTCGTCGTGGGGCTTGGATATGGGCGGAGCTCACTTACCCGTGGCGGCCCTGGTGGGGTAACCCGTGTCTCGGAGTATGCACTATATGCGTATCCCTTTCGCGCCTGATGCTACTTGTCGTTCCCGCCAAATATCCTAAAATGCTTGCGCGCAGAAATAGCGCGGCGCCCGTCAGCGGGGTCTCGCCAGTATCGATAGTTATGTTTTGGAAACATGACAAGATCTGGAGGCAATTATGTACCGACATGAGCGCACCTTGGTGGTGTTCTATCCGCTAGCCACTGGTAAGTGGGTGTTCGCAGAATTGAACGGGTCAAGCGTCATTCACTTTGGGCCTTTCGATTCGAGAAAGGTCGTTGAAGAGCTTCTTCTTAACATGTATCCGGAAACGCCGTCGGTGGAGTTGTCGACGCAGCGCGCAATGCTCGACGACGACGCAGTATCAATCCTGGGGTACGCTGCAGCACGGCAGGTAGTTGGTCATGAGGAGACTGGCGAGTAGCCGAGCGCTGTCCGCTAGGCCACCGTCGAGCGGCTCTTCACGCCCCCGGAGCGCAAGCAGGATTTTTTGGGCAGAAAGCCATGGGTTTCTGTTGCACAGTGACCATCACTGCAAGCGCGTCAAGAGCGGCCGTTCTGAAAATAAACATGGCGCGCCGTAGCTTTTGCCAATGGCCGCAGAAGCCTCAACAGTATGACTGGGTAGGGCCGGAGGATGAGGGGAGATCACGACCAAGCCGTGTTCCCGCGTCTGGCGGCATACACAAACGCTGGACCCTGCGAGCCGCTATACCAAGCGCTCCGCATCGCTCGAAGCCCCCATGGCTGGACAAGTCGTTTCGGTGCATTTTTCGCTCTAGGCAAAACCGCCGGTTTTGCTGGCACGGACTTCCCTCAAAGATCAAGATCGGGGGGCAATCTGATCTTGATTTTGATTCGCCCCCAGAACGCACGGCATGGGGTGACTCCTCTCGAAGCTGCCAAGCGAGTCGTCGCTCCACTTCTACCCGCCGGCGTTGGAGGATCAGGAACGGCACGGGTAGCACTCACCTAGCTATGAGCGCTGCACCCGGTTGGCGTCGGATTTTACCGCCGCACATGGCAATTCGGCCGGAAGGTACTTGGAAACACTATGCGAGCTATCCAGTACCTTAATGAGATTGCAACATTAAGGGAGGGTTGCGTCCGTTCCGCTGGGGAACAGTCCACCAGGGTTCCCTCGGCGAGCTGCACCAACTGTGCGGAGATCTAGAGTCTGCCGCTGCTTTTCGGAGGCGCGCCGGAGCAAAGTGGCTAATCATCACAGGTCCGCAGCAGCAGGGCCACCGGCAGCATTTGCAGCACTTCCGCCAATGGCAGACTGCCTTCGCGCACATCCAGCGGGCGGCTGGTCAGTACATCCACCCAATGGCCGTTCTCCCCATGCCCGGCCTGCAGCGCGGTGTCTCGCCATTGCGCGGGCGCCAGCATCGGCCGGTCGAGCGCGACTAGTTGCGCGGCCAGCCGTGTACCGACTACCAGTGTCTGCACCTGCCCATCGCGGCGCCCGAATGCGAGCGCATGTTCCGCCAGCGGCCCTGCCAACGTGACCGGCAAATAGTCGCCACACGAAAACAAACCTGCGTGGGTGCGCCGCGCGGCCAGTATGCTGCGGATAAGTTGCAGCTTGAGGCGACCGTCCTGCCAGTTGGCAAGCCATTCGGGCCAGCCAGACGCGTCAGCCAACCGGGCGCGCAGAGATGCGAAATCCACCGGGCGCCGGTTGTCGGGGTCGACCAGGCTGAGATCCCAACCCTCGGTGCCCTGGTAGCGGTCGGGCACGCCGGGCGCAGTCAGTTGCACCAGAGTCTGCGTTAGGCTGTTGATGGCACCCGGCACGGCAATGCGGCGGGCAAAGCGCGCAATCTGGTCCAGCACGCTTCCGCCGGAAGACTCGGACCCCAGCGCGTTCAGGAAGGCGGCGCAGCCATGTTCGTAGTCAATGTCCGGGCTGGTCCAGTTGCCGTGACGCTTGGCCTCGCGGATCGATTTCACTTGCCAAGCTTGCACGCGGGCCAGCAACGACGCTACGCCTTGCGCGTCGTCCGACACGAGTCCAGCTGGCCAGACGCCGACTAGCGTCTGGTACAGCATCAGGCGGTCCCCGCCATCGGGGCTGCGCGGCAATCGTGCCAGCAACGGCCGGCACTGCGATTCCCACAGGCCCACGGCCTCCGACCACTCGCCCGGCAGCTCGCTTAGCACTGCCAAGCGCATGCGCGCATCCTCGCCGCGCTTGTGGTCGTGGGTGGCGGTCGCCAGCATGGCGTTTGGCCAGACCTGCGCGCGCTGTGCCATGCGGGCATGGAAATCCTCCTGGGATAGCGCCAGGGTAGCCGGATTGCTGCCTACGTCGTTGCGCGAGAGCAAACGCCCGTAGCGATAAAACACAGTGTCTTCCGTGGCCTTGGCAGCCAGTGGCGTCATCAATTGCTGCACGCGCGTGCGCGCCTCGCGCAGCCCCATGCTGTCGCCGGCCGGGTCGGACAGCCACGACACCAAGCGCGCCAGCGCCGGCAGGTCATTGGCGGCCAGCGTGGCACGAGCGGTGTCGGCGGCTTGCTGCAGCACTGCCTTGTCCTCGCGGGGCCGAACGCGCTCATTCAAGTAGGTGCGATACACGGACAGCGGCGCCAGCAAAGCCGCCAGCGCGCGGCGCAGGCTGGCCAGCGTCAGGTCGCGACTGGCGGGCTCGCTGCGGGCGCAGGCATGCAGGCAGCGGCAGGCGCCGTCGTACTCGGTAACGAGGTGATGGTTCAGAAGATGCCCGCGTGCCGATGCCACCTGCGCTTCGAAGCTGCGCGTCTCGCCGCTCATGTCCTCCCAGAGCGCCGTGAGGGCGCCGGCGCCGTCGCCGTCGTGCAGCACGGCGGCCACTTCATTCATGAAGTCGTAGCCGGTGGTGCCGTCCACCAGCCAGTCAGCGCGCAACGTCTCATGTTCCGCCAGGATCTTCTCGACAACCAGCCACGGACATGCGATCGCGCGCGCCGCCGGCCGCTCGGGCGCAAGCGCGACGAGGTGAGCACGCAGCCGCTGGCAGTAGGCGGCGGGATCGGCCAGGCCGTCCACGTGGTCCACCCGCACGCCGTCGATCCAGCCGTCGCGAAACAACTGGAACACCAGCCCGTGGACGGCCTCGAACACCGGCACTTGTTCCACCCGCAAGCCCACCAGATCGCTGACCTCGAAAAAGCGCCGCCAGTTCAGCTCGTCGGCGGCGGTGGCCCACCACGCCAGCCGGTAATGCTGCTGTTCCAGCAGTTCATGCAGGCGGACGCGGCCCGTTGCTTCGCGCCCGTCGAGCAGGGCCGGCAGGCTCGCAGCCGTGGCCGGGTCGAAGGTATCGTCCGCCAGCGGCAGCGCGTGTTCGCCGCAGCACACGACCGGCTGGCCGGCCTGGGCATCGAAATGCAGCGTCAACTCGCCGCCGCACAACGCTTCCCAGTACGGCTTGGCCAGAATGGGCAGCAGCACACGTCCGTGCAGGTCCGGGTCGGGAGAATGCCAATCGATATCGAAATGATGGGCATAGGCGCTTCGTGCGCCGCGCGCCAGCACGTCACGCCACCAGGGATTGTGGTTGGGGCTGGCGGCCATGTGGTTGGGCACGATGTCCAGCACCAGCCCTAGGCCGTGCTCGCGGGCGCGCTCGGCGAAGCGTTGGAAGCCGGCCTCCCCGCCTAGCTCGGGATTGATGGCGCGGAAATCGGTGACGTCGTAGCCGTGGGTCGAACCCGGGCGCGCGCAGAATATTGGCGAGAGATAGAGATGGCTGACGCCGAGCGCCGCGTAGTAGTCCACCTGCGCGGCGGCGTGCTCGAAGGTGAAGCCAGCGTGCAGTTGCAGGCGGGCCGTGGCGCGCGGCGGCAGGCGAGGCTGGGCCATTCAGCGTCTCTCCTTTGGTTTGCCGGGATGCGGGCAGGTAGGGGCCTCGCTATCGCTTTCCTTGTCGGTTTCGCCTGCGCGGACCAGCGCAGCAATGCGCTGGCGCACTGGCGAGTCGCCGAACAGGGTGCGCACGTCGGCGTCAAGCCGGCGTTGCCAGTTGGGGTGGCCCGACACCGTGCCGGGCAAGTTGGGTTGTTCGCCGATGCCCAGCAGGTCTTCCACCGGCACCAGCCGCAACGGCGTGCGGGCCCGGCCTAGCCACGTCAGCACGGCCTCCAGCGGCGCTTGATCAGGGCCCGGTTCCGCGCCGCTGACAAGGCCGGCCGTGCTCAGTGCCTGCCACAGCGCGCTGCGATCCCGGGCGCGGGCCGCCAGCGCGCCTGACTCGGTTTCCTCCGCGCCGAGCTGGTCCAGGCGCGCGCGCCAGACGATGTCGCGGCCGGCCCACCACCCTGCCACGGTGGGCAGGTCATGCGTGGTCGTAGTGGCCACGGCTTCGGCCGGCCATTGCTCGGGTGGCAGGAAGGCGGGCGCGGTGGCGGGCTGCTTACCGGCCGCATGCGCCGTGGCGTCCGCGGAATCTGCTGCCGTGTGCTCGCGTTCGAACCAAAGCACATCAATGCCGAGCATGCCTCGCGCCGCCAAACTGGCGTTGAAGCTGGCCGGCACGGTGCCAAGGTTCTCGCCAACCATGATTGCACGGTGCCGCCAGGATTCCAGCGCGATCAGCCGCAGCAGGTCGTCGAACGGGTAGCGCAGGTAGGCGCCGGCGGTAGGCGGCGCGCCATCGGGCACCAGCCACATGCGGGCCAGGCCGAGCGCATGGTCGATGCGCAGGCCGCCCACGTGGCCGAGGTTGGCGCGCAGCGTTTCGATAAAGGCGCCAAAGCCCCGCCGGCGCAGCGCGCGCGGCGAGAACACGGATACCCCCCAACTTTGGCCCCGTGGATTGTAGAGGTCGGGCGGGGCGCCGGCGCAGACACCTGGAAGGATTTCATCCTGGCGCGCCCACGCATGGCTCCCACCCGCCTCGGTGCCAACAGCGAGATCGGCCACCAGGCCGATCGCCATGCCGGCCCCGCGCGCGGCGCGCTGGGCTGCGGCCAGCCCGTCCGCCGCCAGCCACTGCACGAAGGCGTGGTAGCTAACCGCATCGACATTGGCCCTCGCGAAGGCCTCCACCGCGGCCGATTGCGGTGAGTGCTGCGTTACCGGCCAGTGTCGCCAGTCGGCTGCGGCCGCGGCTTCTGCCGGAGTGGCGGCTGCGCTCAGATGGTGGGACTGGAGCGCCTCGAAGCGTGCATGCGCTTCAAGCGCCGCGCCCTGATTCCGGCGGAAGGCCGCGAATGCTTGCGCTGCGCCAGCAGGCAGCAGGGCGCTGCGGCGCTCCCACAGCCAATGCAGCACGGCGTTGCGTGCGTGGGCCAGTGCGATCCAGTCGATTTCGGTGCGCGCTTCCAGCGCCGGCAACGTTGCCGGCGGGCCCAGTGCCTCGATTGCCTGGTCCACGGCACGCTGGCCAAAGGCGGTGGCGGGGTCGCCGTAGAGCGGGTTGAGGAACAGCCGGCTGGACGGCGCGTAAGGGCTGTAGCGTTGCGGCATGGCGGCGAAGCCTGCATGCAGCGGATTGATGGCCACCGCATCGGCACCTGCGCGCCCGGCGGCCTCGCAGCACTGTGCCAGCGCGGTGAGGTCGCCTAGACCCGCAGGCGCGCCGCGGCGCAGCGAGTACAACTGCAACGACAGACCCCAGGGCCGCTTGCGGCAAGCGTCCCGATCCTTGCGAGGAAGGTCGAGCAGTGCATCCTCCACGCCGAAGCACCGCGCCGGGGCCACCGCCAGCGTGACTTCTGCGTCGCCGAGCAACAGCCGGTGATAACCGCTGGCCGCGACGGCCGGCACGCACAAATTGCCGTCGGTATCGCGCTCGGCCATGCCGTTTACCACGCTGCCTTCCTCCAATTCGAGGCGGTAGGCCTGTCGCGACAGGTTGTGCACCGTCGGGATCGGCACAGATTTGTCCTGGTCCGCGGTAATCAGCGGCGACAGGTCTTGCGCGGAGTCCTCGGCCGCGAGGTGGGCGCGCGCTGCCTCGCACTGGCCCACGGTGGCGCTCGGCAGCCCGAACTCACTGAGTAAGGCGCGCAGCACTTCGGGCTCGACCTCGCGTGCGCGGCCCTGGGCGTCTTCCCAATGGACTATCAGGCCGGCCCGGCTGGCCAGGGTATGCAGCGCCTGCAAGAGGGGATCGGACGGGCTATCAGGTAAGGCGGGGGGTTCCATGCTGGCCTCGTTACGGGTGGGCTGGCGAATCCAGGCAGGCGATCGCGGTAGCGGCCTGGAGCACGCCGCTGTCGAGCGCCTGCCTGGCGCCTTCGCGGCTCTCGGCAAGGAGCCGCCCGCCGATGACGGGCGGTACGTCCGGCAATGGCTCGCTACCGAAGTTGATCCCGATCGTCAGCAGCGCGCCGTCGCCCAGCCGCCAACTCGCCGCCAGTGAGGCTTCGCCAAGGATACGCACGCCAGCGCTGCTGCAGCCGACGAGGCCGGGCACCAACTCGCGCCGCCGAATGGCGAGCAGCGCGCGATAGTACTGGCTCCACGCATTGTCGCTATCGAGCGGGGGACGCGAAGCCTCGAAAGTGGCAGCGTCATTGGGATCGGGGATCTGCAGCGCGCGCGCCGGATCGCCGAAGGCGGCCATGCTGCCGAACTCGAGGCGACGCCCGGCCCGCACGGCCTCGGCTAGTTCGGGCGGGTGGCTGGTGAAGTAAAGGAAGGGCGTTTGCGCCCCGTACTCCTCGCCCATGAAGACCAGCGGGATCTGGGGACACAATAGTTGTAGCAGGACCGCCGCACGCAGCGCGACGGGAGGCGCAAGCCGGGTCAGGCGCTCGCCGAAGGCGCGATTGCCGGTCTGGTCGTGGTTTTGCAGGAAAAGCACGAAGGCAGTGGGCGCCAGTGCGGCGCTGGGCTGGCCGCGCCGCGTGCCGCGCGTCGGCGAGACCTCGCCCTGGTAGGCAAAGCCTTCGGCCAGCACGCGGGCGAGATGCGCGAGGGCAGGGCTGGCCGAAGCATTGCTCTGCGGCCACGCAGGGTTGCCAGAGTAGTCACGGTAATAGCCATCGTGTTCGCCGGTCAGGAGCACATGCAAGGCGTGGTGGCCGTCGTCGTTCCATTGCGCATCGAAGCCCGCCGCGAGCAGCGAGGCATCGTTGTCGTCGTTCTCCAGCACAAGGTGAATATGCCGTCCGGGATGCCGCGCGCGTACCTCGCGCGCCAATGCCCGCAGCCAGCCATCGTCAACGATGGCATGCACTGCGTCCAGCCGCAGCCCGTCGAAGCGGAAATCCTCCAGCCAATAGAGGGCGTTCTCGGTAAAGAAGCGGCGCACCTCGGGCTGGCGGAAATCGATGGCCGGCCCCCATGGCGTGCGCACGTCGTCGCGGAAGAATGCGCTGGCGTACCGATGTAGATAATTGCCCGCCGGCCCGAAGTGGTTGTAGACCACGTCGAGCAGCACCATCATGCCCAGGCCGTGCGCGCAGTCCACCAGCGAGCGGAGTTCGTCGGGCTTGCCATAGCTGCATTCCGGCGCGAACGGCAGCACGCCGTCATAGCCCCAGTTGCGCCCCCCGGGAAACTCGGCCAGCGGCATCAGTTCGACCGCGGTGAAGCCGAGCGCTGCCAGGCGCGGAAGTTGCCGAGTGGCGCCGGCAAAGCCGCCGCACAGGCCGACATGCATCTCATAGACCACAGCCTCATGCCAGGGGCGGCCGCGCCAGTAAGGGTGGCACCAGGTATAGGCGTGTGGGTCACAGACCATGCTGGCGCCATGGACATCGATGGCCTGGGCGCGCGAGGCGGGATCGGGCACGGTGCTGCCGTCGTCAAGCCGGAACCAGTAGCGCGCCCCCGGGCAACAGGGCGCGATGGCTTCCAGCCAGCCCGAGCTTTCGTGCGGACCTGGCGCAGCGGCGCACATTGGCAATGGCCCTATGCCCGCGATCTCCAGCCGGATGGGCTGTCCGCGGGCGGCGGCATCCGGCGCCCACAGCCGAAAGCGCATGCGTCCGTCCTCAAGCCTGCTGGGGCCGAATGACTGCAACGGCGGCGGCGCCAGCAGCGACGATAAGGCATTCATGATGTGGCCTCCTCCAACGGACTGGGGATAAGGGGGGTCAACTCCATTGCGAGTCCACCTTGCTGGGCGACACGGCCAGGAGCAGAACGACCGCGTGCGCGTGCACGGTCACGGACGCGGCATCGACATCCGCCTCCGGCGCGTCGGGCTCGCTGCTGTCGAGCAGCAAGCGCCAGTGCTGCATTGGCTCGGGAAAGCGAAAGGTGGCGTCGTCGCCGCCAGCGTTGAGCAGCAGCAGGGTCACCTGGATCCGGCCGTCCGGGCCGGTGGCGGCACGCCGCATAGCCAGGGTGCGGCCGTCCGGGTTGGACCATTGCTCGGGGCTGAGCGCGTGGCCGTCGGTATCGAACCACGCAATGTCGGGCAGTCCCGGTTCCAGTTCGCGGCGCCCGTGGGCAAAGCGGGCTTCGGTGAATGCATGCAGGCGCCCGCGCAGCGCCAGCAGGCGGCTGGCAAAGGCGGTAATGGTGCGGCCTGCGGCGCTTTCGGCGGCGTCCCAGTCCAGCCAGGAGAGCTCGTTGTCCTGGCAATAGGCATTGTTGTTGCCGCCCTGGCTGCGGCTCCATTCGTCGCCTGCGGTGAGCATGGGCGTACCGTGGGAGAGCAAAAGCGTGGCCAGCAGCGCGCGTGCCACGTGTCCGCGCGTTTCCAGGATGAGGGGGTCCTCTGTGGGGCCTTCCACGCTGCCGTCCTGACTCCAGTTGGCGCTGGCGTTGTCGTCGGTTCCATCCCGGTTGTCCTCGTGGTTGGCTTCGTTGTGCTTGCTGCTGTAGCTGACCAGATCGGCCAGCGTGAAGCCGTCGTGCGCGGTGATGAAGTTCACCGAGGCCCAGGGCTTGCGGTGGCGGCGGTCGAACAGGTCGGCGGATCCGGTTAGGCGCGCGGCCAGATCGCCGCGCTGGCCGGCGTCGCCGCGCCAATAGCGTCGCGCGGTGTCGCGGAACTTATCGTTCCACTCGGCGAATCCGGGCGGGTGATTGCCCACCTGGTAGCCGCCGGGGCCAAGGTCCCAGGGCTCCGAGATCAGCTTGACCCGCGATAGCACGGGGTCCTGCAGGATGGCGTCGAAGAAGCCCGCGCCGGGATCGAAGCCGGTGCCTTCGCGGCCCAGCGTGCTGCCGAGGTCGAAGCGGAAACCGTCCACATGGAAGCACTCGACCCAGTAGCGTAGCGAATCCATTACCATCTGCAAGACGCGCGGATGCGACACGTTGAGCGTGTTGCCGCACCCGGTGTCGTTGATATAGTGGCGCTCGTCGCCTGGCATGAGCCGGTAGTAGCTGGCATTGTCCAGGCCGCGCCATGAAACGGTAGGGCCGAGCTCGTTGCCCTCGCAGGTGTGGTTGTAGACGACATCGAGGATGACTTCGAGACCTGCCGCGTGTAGCCGGCGCACCGCCACCTTGAACTCGTTGAGCTGTCCGTTGCTGAGATAGGTCGGCTCCGGCGCAAAGAACGCCAGCGTGTTGTAGCCCCAGTAATTGCGCAAGCCGCGCTCCACGAGGAAGCGGTCTTGCAAGAAAGCATGCACCGGCAGCAGTTCCACGGACGTCACGCCGAGTTTGCGCAGGTGATCGATAAAGTGTGGGTCGCACAGCGCGGCGAAGGTGCCGCGCGTGTGTGGCAGCAGGTCCTGGCGCAGCATTGAGAGGCCGCGCGGATGCACTTCATAGATGACAGTCTTCTCCCACGGCACGTCCGGCGCGCGGTCGTCGCCCCAGTGGAAGCTCTCATCCACGACCACCGCCTTGGGCATGGTCGGGGCGTTGTCGCGACGATCGGGAGTCAGGTCGGCGCGCGGGCTTTGGAGACGGTAGCCGAACAGTGCATCGGACCAGCGCACCGGGCCGCTCAATTGCCTCGCATAGGGATCGAGCAGCAGCTTGTGCGCGTTGAAACGGTGCCCGTGGGCCGGTTCGTAGGGGCCGAGAGCGCGGTATCCGTAGACGGTGCCGATTGCCGCGTGTGGCAAGTAGCCATGCCAGACCTCGTCGGTGCATTCGGGCAGCGTGATTCGCGCTAGTTCCTTGCGGCCGTTATCCGAGAATAGGCACAGGTCGATGCGAGCGGCGTTGGCAGAGAACACGGCGAAGTTCACGCCAAGCCCGTCCCAGTGCGCGCCCAGCGGGTATGGTTTGCCGGGAAGCATGCGAGTGGCGGGGACCAGTGGCAAATCAGGCTCCTTCGGGTACGAGCCGCAGGACTAGCGTGGCCAGCGGCGGGATCGTGAGCGTGGCGCAAGCGGGCAGGCCGTGCGACGGCGTGGCGGTGGCTTGGACTTCGCCACCATTGCCCACATTGCTGCCGCCATAGCAGGCGGCGTCGGTGTTGATGCATTCCTGCCAGCGGCCCGCGAACGGCACTCCCAAGCGGTAGCCCGGGCGCACCACCGGGGTCATGTTGACCACCGCCAGCACCACGTCGCGGCTGCCGGGAGCGGCGCGGCGCAGATAGGCGAAGACGCTGTTGCGGCTGTCGTCGCCGACCACCCAGCTAAAGCCCTCTGGTCGATGATCGAGCGCATGCAGCGCAGGCAGGGCGCTGTGCAGGCGGTTCAGATCGCGCACTAGCGTCAGCATGCCGCGGTGCTCGGGCTGCTCTAGCAGCCACCAGTCCAATTCGGTGTCATGGTTCCACTCGCGCCATTGGGCGAACTCGGCACCCATGTAGAGCAGCTTCTTGCCGGGGTGCGTCCACATGAAGCCGTAGTAGGCGCGCAGGTTCGCAAAGCGCTGCCAGTTGTCGCCAAGCGTCTTGCCGATCATCGAGCCCTTGCCATGCACCATTTCGTCATGGGAGATTGGCAGCACGAACGCCTCGGACCAAGCATAGACCGTGCCGAAGGTCAGGTCCTGATGGTGCCAGGCGCGGTGCACGGAATCACGGGAGAGATAGCGCAGCGTGTCGTGCATCCACCCCATGTTCCACTTGAAGGTGAATCCCAAGCCGCCGTTCTCTACCGGCGCGGTCACGCCGGGCCAGGAGGTGGATTCTTCTGCAATGGTCATGGCGCCCCGGCAACGCTCGCGCACCACGGTATTGAGTTCGCGCAGGAAGGCCACGGCTTCCAGGTTCTCGCGCCCGCCGAAGCGGTTGGGCAGCCACTGGCCAGGCTGGCGGCTGTAGTCGCGGTAGAGCATCGACGCCACCGCATCCACACGCAGTCCGTCGATATGGTAGTGCTCCAGCCAGTGCAGGGCGCTGGCCAGCATGAAGCCGCGCACTTCATTGCGGCCCAGGTTGTAGATCAGCGTGTTCCAGTCCTGGTGGAAGCCCTCGCGCGGGTCCTGGTACTCGTAAAGTGCGGTGCCGTCGAACTCGGCCAGCCCGTGCGGATCGGTGGGGAAGTGCGCCGGCACCCAGTCCAGGATCACGCCGATGCCGGCGGCGTGGCAGCGGTCGACGAAGGCGGCAAACGCCTGCGGCGGGCCCAGCCGCGCGGTGGGCGCGAACAGCGACAGCGGCTGGTAACCCCAGGAGCCGCCGAAGGGATGCTCCATCACGGGCAGCAGTTCGATATGGGTGAAGCCCAGTTCGCGCACATACGGGATCAACCGATCCGCGAGCCGTGCCCAGCCATGCATGGGATCGTTAATCTCGGCCAGCCACGAGGTGACGTGCATCTCGTAGATAGACAGGGGCGCGGCGCGCGCATCGGTGCTGGCGCGCCGGCGCATCCAGGCCTGGTCGGTCCAGCTATACGGCGGCGCCGACGTGCCCGGCCGCGCTACCACCGAGGCGGTGGCCGGCGGAGCTTCTGTGGCCAGCGCCACCGGATCGGCCTTGTCGGGCAACGGCTCGCCGAGCGCACCGAGCAGGTCGAACTTGTAGCGGCAGTCCGGCGCCGCGCCCATTGCCCCGGGAATGAACAGCTCCCAGATGCCCGCGCCGTGGCGCAGTCGCATCGGGTGGCGCACGGGATTCCAGCCGTTGAAATCACCGATCACTGAGACGCGCCGGGCATTGGGCGCCCATACGGCAAAGCGTACGCCATCGATGCCTTCCAGGGTCTGCACCTGCGCCCCCAGGCAACTGCCAAGCTCGAAGTGGCGGCCCTCGGCGATCAGGTGCAGGTCGAGGTCGCCCAACAAGATGCCAAAGGCGTATGGATCGGCACTGAGTTGCTCGCTGCCATCAGGCCAGCGCATCCCGATCCGGTAGTCGCGCGCGCCAGCGGTGCCGGCCAGGGTCCCGGCGAAGATGCCCCCGGGATGAAGCCGCTCCAGTTCGGCCAGGCGCGTGCCATCGGCGGCGGCCAGCCACGCCGACAGCGCGCCCGGCAGGCAGGCACGTACCACGGTATGGTCACACGAAGGATGGGGCCCGAGCACGGCAAAGGGATCGACATGGCGCCCCGCCAGCAGGGCCTCCAGGTCGGGAATCGCCAGGGACAGAGGCGAGGCTGCGCGGGGCATGTGCTGGTCCTTCTGGCTGTCCCGGGGCTGGGCGGTTTCAGCTTTGTTCATTGCCGTTCTCCCCAGGGCCGGTGAGTTTGCGGATCAGCCGCGCCAGTCCGTTGACCGGCAGGTCAATCCACGCCACGCGGTTGGCGGCCTCGTAGCCCACCTCGTAGGCGGCCCGCTCGAGCAGGAAGAGATCGAGCAAGGCATCCATTTTCTCCGCCGGCGCCCACGGCTGGGCGGCGCCCTCGGCCACCTGGCGATAGCCGGCAAGGAAGGCGCTGCAGGCGGCGTCGCGGAAACTGTCGAGCAGCGCCTCACGGCGCTGGGTGAGCGCCGGCGGCAGCGTGGCGTGGGTGCGCTCGTGCCGGTCCGTGCCGACCGTGGCGGCAGCGTAGTCAAACGAGCGCAGAAGGCCCGCGACGTCTCGTAGCGGCGAGGTCTTGCGCCGGCGCCAGTCCAGTGGCAGGCCCGGTTCGCCTTCGAAGTCGACGAGGTAGGTATCGTTCTGTGCGATTAGCACCTGCCCCAGATGGAAGTCGCCGTGAATGCGCGTCTGCAGGCTGCCGGGCGCCGCCGCGGCAAGCCTGGCCACCAGTCGGGGCAAATGCTCGCGTGCCGCTAGCAAGGTGTCGATATCGGCGGCGAAGCGGTCGTTGCGGGCCCGGCGGGCAAGTTCGCCGGCGCGCGTTGTCAGCAGGGACATGGCGCCCTCGAGCTCGGCCAAGGCTTCGTCGGCCCAGTGCTGCGCCTGCGCCTGGCCGGCCGCTTCCGGCGCAAAGGCGGAATCGCCGGACGGCTGTGCCAGCACCGTGTGCAATTCCGCCAAGCGCTGGCCCAGCGTGCAGGCGACCGTGGAATATCCCTTCAAGGCTTCGGCGAACTCTTCCTCGCTATTGTCCGACGGCAGCGCGTCGTCAATGGCCCGGCCGAGATAGTCCAGGGTCCAGCCCCAGGCATCGCCCTGGTTGAGGATGTAGCCCTGCAGCAGCATCAATGTGCGCGGCAGGCCGTCGGCGCCGGTACGCGTCACCTCGCCCAGCAGCGGCGCCGAGTTGCGGAAGCCCTGGGCCGTCAGGTAGCGTGTCATCTCGGCCTCGGGGTGGATGCCAGCGGCGATGCGGCGCACCAGCTTGAGCACCGCCGAGTTGTCATAGGACAGCGAGCTGTTGGATTGCTCGGCCGACATCCACTGGATCTCGTCCATATCCAGCGCCAGGCCGGCCAGGCCGGGTTCCCCACGGAAACGGATCGGACCTCGCGGACTGCCCAGCTCTGCCCCGGCGCGCATTGCGCGCACCACCTCACGGGCAAAGCACTCTACGGCAAAGCCATCGGTTACCAGCCCCACCCGGCTGCCCTTGCGCACGCGCGCCATGGATAGCGAATGCGCCAGTTGCGAGGCTCCTTCGCCGCTGTCTTCGCGGTCCCACAGCAGCCCCACCGGCAACTGGTAGCACTCGGCACGGCTGTCCAGAGTCAGTTCCATTTCGCACAGGTAGGTTTCCTCGCCGGCCGTGCCGCGGCCAAACGGAATGGCGTAGGCTATGTCGACGCTGCCGATGCGCTCGCCCTTGGCGCCATACCAGCGGCGCCGCCCGATGTAATGCGGCAGGACCTCATGGGCCAGCGTACGGCGTGAAGCTTCGGTCAGCTCCGCCTGAGCGGTGTTGTGCATCACCAGCGTGATTTGATCGGGCATTTGCTCGGGAGCATCGACGTGCCAGGAAGGCGGATGGGCTTCTTCGCTCAGCACGAACCAGTAAAACCCGTAGGGCGGCAGCGTCAGCAGATAGGTGAGTTGGCCGATCGCGGGGAAGGGCGTGGCTCCTATCATTTCCACCGGCACGCGGCCGGCGAAGGCGGAGAGGTCGAGTTCCACGGCCTGCGGCGCCCGCGCCAGGTTGGCCACGCACAGGATGTGTTCGCCTTCGAACTCGCGTAAGTAGGCCAGGATCTTGCGATTGCCCGGAAACAGGAAACGCAGCGTGCCGCGCCCGAAGGCGCGGTGCTGGCGGCGCAGAGCCAGCATGCGGCGCATCCAGTTGAGCAGCGAATGCGGATCGCGGGCCTGGGCTTCCACGTTGACGGCTTCATAGCCGTACAGCGGCCCTTGCAACGGAGGCAGCACCAGGCGCTCCGGATCGGCGTGGGAGAAGCCGCCGTTCCGGTCGGGCGACCATTGCATGGGCGTGCGCACGCCGTCGCGGTCGCCCAGGTGGATGTTGTCGCCCATGCCAATCTCGTCGCCGTAATAGATCACGGGCGTGCCAGGCATCGAAAAAAGCAGGCTGTTCATCAGTTCGATGCGGCGGCGGTCGCGCTCCATCAACGGAGCCAGCCGGCGCCGGATACCGAGGTTGATACGGGCGCGGCGATCGGAAGCGTAGACCTCCCACAGGTAATCGCGCTCGGCGCTGGTGACCATTTCCAGAGTCAGTTCGTCATGGTTGCGCAGGAAGATCGCCCACTGGCAGTTGGGCGGGATCTCCGGCGTCTGCCGCATGATGTCTGTGATGGGAAAGCGATCCTCCCGTGCAATGGCCATGTACATGCGGGGCATCAGCGGGAAGTGGAACGACATATGGCATTCGTCGCCCAGTATCGTGGTTCCCTCGTTGCTCAGTTCGCCGGCGTTGTTCATGGCGGGAACGCTGGCGTGCGGCTGGCCCGTCAGTGCACGCGAGAGTGGCGCCGTGGACGTGGCTGTTGTGGCTTGGCCGCCGAAATACTGCTGGGCGTCCTCGGGCCACATATTGGCCTCGGCCAGTAGCAGGCGGCCGCTGTATTCGGCGTCCAGGTACGCGCGGATTCGTTTGATGACAGTGTGAGTCTCTGGCAGGTTCTCGTTGCTGGTGCCTTCGCGCTCGACCAGGTAGGGTACGGCATCGAGCCGCAGGCCGTCGACGCCGATATCGAGCCAGTAGCGCATCACCGACATGACCTCGCGCAACACCTGCGGATTGTCGAAATTCAGGTCCGGTTGATGCGAATAGAAGCGGTGCCAAAAATATGCGCCGGCCACCGGGTCCCAGCTCCAGTTGGACTTCTCAGTGTCGCAAAAGATGATCCGTGTGCCGGCATAGGTCTGGTCGGTGTCGGACCACACATAGTAGTTGCGCGCCGCCGAGCCCGGTTTGGCGCGGCGCGCACGCTGAAACCAGGGGTGTTGGTCCGAGGTGTGGTTGATCACCAGTTCGGTGATCACGCGCAGGCCGCGCGCGTGTGCCGCCGCGATAAAGCGGCGCGCCTCACCCAACGTGCCGTAATCAGGGTGGACATTGCGGTAGTCCGCGATGTCGTAGCCGTCATCGCGGCGCGGCGAGGGATAGAACGGCAGCAGCCAGATGGTGTCGACGCCCAGGTTGACAAGGTAGTCGAGCTTCGCAGACAAGCCGGCAAAGTCGCCCACGCCATCGCCGTTGCCATCATAGAAGGACTTGATATGCAACTGGTAGATGACCGCGTCCTTGTACCAGAGCGGGTCAGCGTGGAGGAGGGCGGCATGGCCCGGATCGGTCAGGCGTTTCATGCCCGCCTCTCGCGCAGCGGCCGGACGTGCCACAGGGCAAACGGCAGCGAATACGGGTCCAGCCGGATATGCTGGTTCTTGCCCTGCCAGGTAAAGCAGCGTCCATGCATCAGGTCTTCAACGTCAAGCGCGCCGTGGTCGGGGAGTCCCCATTCCCACAGGGGGAGTTCGATTGCCGACTCGCGCGCCGCGCGCGGGTCCAGGCTGATCGCCGCCAGCAGCACGTCATCGCCGAAGCTGGTGGCGCGCTCGGCACTGCCTGCGGGGCCCGTTATTCGCGGCACGAAGCGGGCGAAGTACAGCACCGCGTCGTCGCTGGCGTGGTAGAAGCGCAAGCCGAGGTGGTTCTGAAGCGCCGGGTGGCTGGCGCGGATCGCGTTCAGCCGCGATATCTCCGCAACGATGTTGCCGGGTTGCTGCCAGTCCCGCACGCGCAGTTGGTACTTCTCGGAGTCGAGATACTCTTCCTTGGGCACGCCGTCTTTCAGCATTGGCGTGCCTTCGCATAGTTCAAAGCCGCTGTACATGCCCCATAGCCCCGAGAGCAGGGTCGCCAGTGCGGCCCGGATCAGGAAGCCCGGCCGACCGCTGTCGTGCAGGAAGTAGGGGTTGATGTCTGGCGTGTTAACGAAGAAATGCGGACGGAAAAACTCGCGCAGCGGCCCTTGCGTGAGTTCGGTCATGTACTCGGTCAACTCGCGCTTGTGGTTCCGCCAGGTAAAGTACGTATAGGACTGGTTGAAGCCCAGCTTGGCCAGGCGCCCCATCATCTTGGGTCGTGTAAATGCCTCCGCCAGGAACAGTGCATCGGGAAAGCGCGAGCGCACGTCTTCGATCATCCACTCCCAGAACGGCAGCGGCTTGGTATGTGGATTGTCTACGCGGAAGATGCGTACGCCTTGCTCGGCCCAGAACACCACGACGTCCCGCAATGCCAGCCACAGCGCGGCAGCTGCAGGGGGCTTGCAGTAGAAATCGACGTTGACGATGTCCTCGTACTTCTTCGGCGGGTTCTCCGCATAGCGCAACGAGCCGTCGGGCCGGTACGCGAACCACTCCGGATGCTCGCGCAGCCACGGATGGTCCGGCGAGCACTGGATGGCGAAGTCCAGCGCCAGTTCTAGCCCTTCGGCGGCGGCGGCCTCGCGCAAGCGACGGAAATCATCGAACGTGCCCAGTTCCGCGTGGATGGCATCGTGGCCACCTTCCGCCGCGCCGATGGCATAGGGGCTGCCCGGGTCGCCCGCCTGGGCCCGCAGGCTGTTGTTGCGGCCCTTGCGATGGGTGCGACCGATGGGATGGATGGGTGGGAAGTACAGCACGTCGAAGCCCATGGCGCGGATGGCCGGCAGCCGCGCGATTACGTCGTCGAAGGTACCGTGTCGGCCTGGGTCGCCACTCTGCGAGCGCGGGAACAGTTCGTACCAGCTAGCAAAGCGCGCCGTAAGCCGGTCCGCCTCTACTGGCAGCACTACCGGGTGGCGCGTTGCAAAGGCGCGCGGGTCGGCAGCCTGCATGGCGGCGCGGGTGCGCGGCGATAACAGCAGCTCCAGCCGACGCGCATCGCCGCCGGGGTTGTCGCGCAAGGCCTCCAGGTCGGTCGCGATGGCGTGCATCTCGGCATTGTCGGACGACGCCGTGTCCGCCGCCACGGCTACTAGGCGCGCGCCTTCCTCGATCTCCAGCGTCACGTCCACGCCCGCCTGCTTCTTCTTGCCGACCTCGTCGCACCAGCTGGCGAATGTATCCCGCCAGGCTTCCAATGTGAATTCGTGCCTGCCCAGCCCGCGCAGTGGGAAGCTGCCGCTCCAGCGATCGTTGACGCCCGGCTCCAGCGCGGATTGCTGCCAATCCTGCTCGCCTGGGCCGCGCCATAGCAGCACTGCGGCGAGCTTGTCATGGCCGTCCATCCAGATATCGGCTTCCACCTCCACCCGCTCCCCGAGCACGCGGCGTACCGCGAAGCGGCCACCCTCGCAAGCCGGCGTCACATTTTCTATGGCGATGCGCGGTGCGTTCAAGGCGGCGGCCACGCTTTTCTCCAGCGTGGCCCGTACCGCCGCCGCGATGCGCTTGCCGTTGCGTCGCGCAGGCGTGGTCTGCGCGGCGTTAGGCACCGGGTGGTAAAGCTGGATGCCAGCCGGCGCCAGCGCGATGGTCGCCATCGCGTCGAGTATTGCATCTGCAGGGTCCGCCCCACCGGGGCCTCCCTCGGCCGGCAGCAGCGCGCCCGCGCCCTGGGGCAGCGCGGCAAGGATGCGGTCGGCACCGAGCGTGGCCGCCTCCTGAGTATCGGGGTTGATCACAATGGCTAGCGCCGTGGGGTCCTCGCCCACGGTGCCGCCTGTGCGCGCCAGCACAGTCAATGGTGTGCTGCCGCCGCTCACCCGCCGAAGGCTGCGCACCGGGGCACAGCCACGCGCCGCCAGCCAAGCATTGGCGTGGATCAGTTCGTGGGAGAGATCGTAGGGCGGCGCGGCTTCGCCGTCGCCGCCGGTCTCGAATCCGGCGGGCACCATCAAACCGTCGCCAATCGCGGCGGCGGCCCACAGAGCGCGCCGCGCCACCAGCGCGTCGGTGCCGGCTGCATTCAGCGCCGGTGCAGCGAGCACGGCGCCGAAGGGCCGCAGGCGTGCAATTTCATCGGTAAGCCAGGCGCTGCGGTAATCCCACCACGGTAGCGAGCAGAAGGCACCGTCGAAGCCACAGGGCGTAAGGTCCTCGAGTTGCGCTGGCGCGAGCCCCGGGGCCCAGGCCAGGAAAGCCAGGCTACGGCCAGGCGCGGCGCGGCGGGCGCTAGCTATCAGTACCGCCCAGTGCCGCCCCGGCACGCGTGCCGGCGCACGGCAGACGAAGCCGGCAATGCCAGCCGCGACTGGCGTGCGCAGGCGCTCGCTCCACCATGGCACCAGTGCGGCGGCGCAATGCGAATCGTGCCACCGCAGGCGCACACCCGGTAGGTGGTTATCCGTGTCGCGCGGGTCAGCACCCAGGCCTGCGGGTTCGCGCCAGCACGGCTCCAGATTCGCGCTGCCGTCAGGGTAGCGGTCAAGTGCAAGCTCCAGCAGGCACGACAAGCCATGCGCGCTGCAGGCGGCCACGGCCTGAGCCAGGGCCTCCGCTTGCGGATGCAGGACCGGCCAGCCCGCTAGCAGGACATGATCGAAGCCAAGTGCCGCCGCGCGGGCCAGCGCATCGTTGCTGGGGGCGCCGTCAGGCTGGGTGAGTGTCAGGTCTATTTGGCAGATTCGCACGTCTCATTCCCGCTTGTTGCCATCACGCCGGCGTGGGTGCTCACAGCTAAGCCGCGAACGGATCCGCCGGCACCTCGAAGCGCCGCTGCAGCGCGCCCTTGCAGGCGGGCTCGCTAGCCAGTGCGCTGGCGCGGCAGATCGGGGGCAAGAAAGCATCAGAAGCCGTGTGCCGCGCCTGGGTGCCTAAGCCATCGGGCACTGCGATAAATAGGGGGCTTGAACTCAAGGTGCACCTCCTTCGGAATCCGTTGCCAGATTACCGGGTGATGGAAAATGAGGATCTTGTGCCGCATCGATGGCACGGGACCGCGCGTCATCAGAGTGGCCCGCGTTGGCGAAGCGCTTTCTAATGCTGCTCAAGCCCTTTGCGGGAATGCGGCTGGACTCGTGCCTCAGGGATATGCGAAGCGTGTGCCAGGCATTGAACTGAAATTGAAGAAAAACCTGGATAGCAAGGCAGGCAAAGGGCGTGCGGCGAAAAACCGGCGGGCGCGTGGAGTGCGGCTTACGGCGCCGGGCGGGCAGACTGTGTAAAATCTATCGTTCTGGGGGTGGCAGAGCAGGCAGAAATGCGCACGCACCCGCCGTGCGGTGGCACTTGCGGCCCGCGAGTTCCACCGCCGGCATCGCGGCCCGCTTGCAAGGAGTCTGACCATATGGCTCATCAGGTGCGGTTATGCAGCCCCTTGAGACTGATGCCCACCGATGGCGCTGCCTGCCGCGCGCCGACGTCAACCGGGCCGGGCGTGGCCACCGAAATACGAAAGGAGGCCAAACAGGTGCTGTAGGCCGGTGAGAGAATTTCCCGGGTGTGGGGGCGCGAGATGTCCGTCAGCACGCCACGCACGCGCTTTCATTCCGGGAACGTACCGCAATCGTCCCGACGCCCTAGCGCGCGCTTTCGTCCGCAGTGAACAAAGCCACCATCTCCCGGTTGAAGGCGGGAATGTCGTCTGGTTTGCGGCTGCTGACCCAGTTGCCGTCCCGAGCGACCTCGCGGTCCACCCATTCGCCACCAGCATTTCGGATATCGTCGGCCAGCGACGGCCAGCTGGTCAGGGTGCGTCCCTTGACCAGGCCAGCGGACACCAACAGCCATGCACCGTGGCAGATCACCGCGATCGGTTTGCCGTCAGCCTGGATTTTCTTGATGAAGCGCTGCGCCTCTGGCCTGGTACGCAAGCTATCCGCGTTTATGACACCGCCTGGCAGCACCACCGCATCGAAATCGTCGGGCTGTGCCTCGGCGAGCACGGCCTGCACGCTGAAACGGTCGGCCTTGGCCGCGTGATGCGCACCCTGGACTTCGCCGTCTTGCGGCGCCACGATCACGGTGGTGGCGCCGGCTTGCTGCAAGGCCTGGCGCGGGCCGGTGAGTTCGACCTGTTCGAACATGTCAGTGACAAGCAGCGCAACGCGCTTGCCGGCGAGCGCAGTCGAGGAATCATCCGCATGCGGGGTCGGGAAGCGTTCGTGGTTCTTGTGCATATCTGGCTCCTTGGATCGAAGGCATTGAAATTGAGGGAGGGACGGCAATCGCCAGGGCGCCGTGTAGCTTTGGCGAACAGCGTGTAGAACAGTCATGCTTGCGCGACGCATCGCCACTGTGGGCCTCGGCGCTTGGCGACGTGCCGCCGCTAGGGCCTGCGCTGCCAGGAGCTTCCACGGCCTTCTGCGGCAACTGGGTCGACGCGGATTGCGCCGCCGACCCGCCGCCCTTGCCAAAGCGAGCGGCCAGGTTGTCCTGGATTCGCGCCAGGACGTCGGCTTGGCGCTTCCTCGGCTTCCTTGGCCTTGCGGGCATCGGCAGTCTGTTGCTGCTCCGGCGTCGGCCGGGGCCGTCGTGCATGAAGCGCTCCGCAGGCGGGCCGGGCAGATTGACGTTAATTTGGCGGACCTCCATAGACACGGCATCGCACGCAAAAATGGCTTGGTCAATCCCCAGTGGCAATATCCATGCCTCCGCTGGCGGCGGTCTATCGTTGCGCGGCGATCCCTTCGCCGCCGCATTCCAGCCGCGCCTGGGCCGAGCCGAGCATATGTCCGGCACGGTGCACGCTCAGGCGCACGCCGTGGTGACAGATGCTCTCGCCGTAGCCCAATGTCTGCGCTCCCACTGCCAGTAGCGCTCGGGCGCTGTCAGGTCGGCCAGTTGTTCCCCACCGAAAAGCGGATACTGGCTGGCGTAGGCGGCCACGGCGCGGGCTTTGCGCAGCTTCGTCACAGGAAGCGAACGCAAGCCGGACGGTGCCGCAAGCGTAGCCACGATCCCTGCGTCGTTCCACGTCGCCAGTTGGCGGTCAAGGGCGCCTGGCGTGCGGCGGTGAATTGCATCCTCATAGAAAAACCAAGGCCGTGCCGAATCCCGTTCCCAGACCACCGCGCATGCGGCGTGGACAATGCCGTGATCGCTATGATGCAGGCCGGCCGGTGCCAGTACGAGCGAATCGGTGAGTGTAAGCAGTACCGCCGACAGCGCCTCGGCCAATGCTGCCTGCGATGGAGACGTGCCATATTGTCCATCGAGGTAATCGAGCCAAAGTGGTTGCGCCTCCAGCATGGCGAGTCCAATGCGGTCTTCCTCCCGCCGGGCCAGTACCGCCTGGCGGGCGCTGGCAAAGCCTGCGGTGGCATCCCAGGGCGGCGCTGACATGGCGACGGGCGGCAGGCCCGCCAGCGCCGTGATCACGAGCGCGCCGGGTAATGCCGCCATCAGCTCGCCGCAGCTGAACACGGCATCGTCAAGGTGCGGCGAGATGACCAGTGCGCTCGGCTTCCGCATCACGCCTGCCTCAGGCTATGATGCGCGCGGCGTCTGGACGCGCCCACCAACGATGCTCGCCCACGGCTTCGAGGAACGCGTCATGCTGCGCCCTCGCGTCCTTCTTGCCCAGCACCACGCCCGGCCCGGCAAAACCGCCTTCGATTCCAGCGGCCCGCGCGGCTGCCGCAACTAGCACGGCACCGGAGCCGTCCGCGCCGACCGGCTTGTAGTGCTTGTACGCCTCACAGATAAAGAGCAGAGCGGCGGGATCGGCCTGCAGCGCGCTGACATCGCCATCGGGCACGTACACAGCGTCGAACAGCACCGAACCCACGGACGGCAGCGCGTGATCCACCGGCACCGCTTCGCCTTCGGCGGAGGTCACACCATTGGCGCGCGGACCGATCACTTTGGCGGATGCCCCGGCCGCTCCGGCGCGCGCCTTAAGCGAGGCGAGCGCCGCGCCGCTGACGCCATCTGCCACCAACACGGCGATCTTGCGGCCACGGATGTCCCCTTTAGGCTGGGATGCCAGGCTTAACGCCGGCGAAGCCTCGATGCCATAGTCATCAATCTCGGCTGGCCGGCCCACTGGCGCTACCTCAATGCCAAGCTTGCTCGCCACGCCGCTGGCCAGCTCGGGCGCAACGTGGGCCAACTGGCCGACCACGCGGGCACGGATGCCGGGGATCTCCACCTTGGAGAGTTCGAATGTGTAGGCATCCACGATCTGGGCCTTCTCGATGTCTGACTGGCTGCGCCAGAACAGGTTGGCCTGAGAAAAATGATCAGAGAAAGTCTCACTGCGCTGGCGCACCTTGGCCGCGCCGTCCGCTGCAGCCTCGGCATAGCCCAAGTGGGCGTCGGTCTCGCCCGCCAGGAATGAGCAGCCGCCACCCACGGCGTTGGGCTGGTAACTGGAGCGACCCTTCACCACGGTCTGGCGCATAAAGCCGTCGCGCTGGTTATTGTGCACCGGGCAAAGCGGCCGGTTGATCGGCAACTCGTGGAAGTTGGGTCCGCCCAGCCGTGTGAGCTGTGTATCCAGGTAGGAGAAGAGCCGGCCCTGCAGCAGCGGATCGTTGGTGAAATCCAGGCCTGGCACCAAATGCCCCGGGTGGAACGCCACCTGCTCGGTCTCCGCGAAGAAGTTGTCCGGGTTGCGGTTCAGCACCATCGTGCCCACGCGGCGCACTGGCACCAGTTCCTCTGGGATCAACTTGGTCGGGTCGAGCAGATCGAAGCCGAACCGGTGCTCATCTTCTTCAGGCACCAGTTGCACGCCCAGTTCGTACTCGGGGAAGGCGCCGTTCTCGATTGATTCCCACAGGTCGCGCCGGTGGAAGTCTGGGTCCTTGCCGTTGATCTTGAGCGCCTCGTCCCAAACCAGGGAATGGGCGCCCAACACCGGCTTCCAGTGGAACTTGACGAAGGTGGCGCGGCCCTGCGCGTTGATCAGCCGGAAGGTATGCACGCCGAAGCCTTCCATGGTGCGGAAACTGCGCGGAAGCGCGCGCCCGGACATGGTCCACAGCACCATGTGCATCGATTCCGGCTGCAGCGACACAAAATCCCAAAAGGTATCGTGCGCCGAGGCGGCTTGCGGAATCTCATTATGTGGCTCGGGCTTGACCGCGTGGACAAAGTCCGGGAACTTGATGGCATCCTGGATGAAGAACACCGGCATATTGTTGCCAACCAGGTCGTAGTTGCCTTGCCGCGTGTAGAACTTGACGGCAAAGCCGCGCACATCACGTGCCAGGTCCGCGGAGCCGCGGGAGCCCGCTACGGTGGAGAAGCGAGCGAACACGGGCGTCTGCGCACCCGTGCGTTGCAGAAAATCCGCCGTTGTGTAGTCGGCCAGCGATTCGTGCAGCTCAAAGTAGCCGTGGGCGGCGGCACCGCGCGCATGGACCACTCGCTCGGGAATGCGCTCATGGTCGAAGTGAGTAATCTTCTCGCGCAGCAGGAAATCCTCCAGCAGCGTCGGGCCGCGCATGCCCTGCCGTAGCGAGTTGTCATCTTCGCCGGTCGGCATCCCCTGGTTGGTGGTCAACACGCGGTCTTCATTGGAAACCACATTGCCGACCGTGTCGGATCCAAGCGCCTTCGGCTGGGGAGACAGCCGCTCCTTCACGGCACGGTCATATGCGGCATCCGCGCCGGTAGCCGCGCGGCTTGCGATCCGCGTCACATCGCTGGTCGGGGCACCCGTAACCTTGTCCGGCGCGGCACCGCTGTCGACGCGCGTGGGCATCCTTGCACCGTTGCCGCCCGATTTGATGTTGGACGGCTTGGCGGCCGAGGTCTTTTTTGAAGCAGGCGTCTTCTTTGCCATGGCCAATCCTCGAAAAGGGAAGTCGACAGATAAACAGGAAGGCTTCATCCACGGCAATTAGCGTGCCAGCGCGACTGCGTTATCCCCAAATGCCCCAGACGGTGGCCTGTGCCGCGCACTTGCGCTTTTGCGTGCCAACGGTTGCTCCGCTTTCCCCGCCTGGCAGGAAACGCCCATTGTTCATGGAGATGTAATTTTTGCAGCAAGGTGTGCCGATCCTGTAGGCACGCGCCGACAAGCATTCGCGCAACCTTCCTACAGCATACGAACGCGCGCATTCGTACTGTCGAGGGGTGGCCCGTGCAAGGTTCACAGGAGTGTCCGGTACCGGGTCCGCTTCACCGATACGTCGTCTTCACGGCGCCCTTCCATTCTGAATCTCTAAATCGCCTCACTTTGCTAGGAGCTGACATGGCTGAGAAAAATATTTCCGTACTAAACGACCTGATCGAAGTTTCCCGTGACGGCCAGCAAGGGTTTCTCAAGGCAGCCGAAGACGCACAGAACCCCGAATTGAAGTCGCTATTCTCCAGCCGCGCTGCCGAGATTGCCGCGGCAGTGTCGGAACTTCAGGCGCAGGTGGCAGCGCTCGGCGGCAAGCCGGAGGAACACGGCAGCGTGGCCGGCGCCCTGCATCGCGGCTGGGTCAGCCTGCGCACCGCGGTGGCCGATCGCAACGACCTGGCCATCCTGGAGGAAACCGAGAAGGGAGAGGACCTAGCCAAGAAGAAGTACGCCGATGCGCTGCAGGAAACGGAACTGAGCTCCGACATTCTGGCGCTAGTGGAACGCCAGTACCAAGGGGTGCTACGCAACCACGACCTGATCCGCGACCTGCGCAACCGTTATCGCGCGGTCTGAGGACTGACGCCGCGCCGGACGAGATAAACACGCCATGGCAAACCGCATCTATGGGGAAGCCCACGTGGCCCGCCTGTTTCGGCTTTTGACGGAACAGGCGGGCGCACGCATTCACGGCGGCATACCGCTGCCCGGCCGCGGCAACACTTGGCAACGGTGGATGCTGCTTGCACAAGTAGCGGCTAGGGATGTCTCCCTGGTCAAGTTGTTCGAAGCCCACACGGATGCGCTCGCCATCCTCGCCGAACTCGGCGCCTCTGCGCCGCAGGCCGGTTCGCGCTGGGCGGTGTGGGCCGCGGAGCCACCGGATGCGCGCGTGGCGCTGCACGTGGACGAGCACGCCGAATGCGGCGTTAGTCTGAGTGGCCGCAAGGCTTGGTGCTCGGGCGCGCCCCTGGTTACCCATGCCTTGCTCACTTGCTGGAACGCGCAGGGGCAAGCGTGCCTCGCCATCCTTGCGCTCGATGCGCCTGGCATCGCGATCGATGAAAGCGCCTGGCGCTCGCCAGCGATGGTGGCGGCACGCACAGCAGACCTAGTGTTCGACGGCACGCCGGTGCGGTCGCTGGGGGAACCCGGCGCTTACCTGGACCGCCCCGGCTTCTGGCACGGCGGCGCCGGCATCGCCGCTTGCTGGTTAGGTGCAGTGGTGCCGTTTGTCCTTGCGCTGCGCGCGCAGGTGGCCCGCCGCGCCGACCCCCATGACGCCGTCCAACTGGGCGCGGCGGATGTTGCCTTGCGGGGTGCGTGGGCCATGCTGCGCGAGGCCGCGGCTTGGGTCGACGCGCATCCCGCAGGCGATGCGGTGCATGTCGTGCGGCGCGCGCGCCTTGCCGCGGAAACGGCGGCTACGCAGGTCATGGCGTATGCAAGCCGCGCCCTTGGCGCCGGACCCTTGTGCCACGATGCCGCCCTGGCCACACGCTTCTGCGATATGCAGGTCTTCTTGCGCCAGAGCCATGGCGAGCGCGACCTAGCCGCCCTCGGCACCGGACTCGCGGGTCAAGCGCAGGGCCGGGGCGCCGACCAAGGCTGGGCGCCCTGGTTGCCGCTCGGGCCGGACGACATGCAGGACAGGCAAGATGACTTCCTCACACACCTATTTAGTCATGACTCGTCGCACTGTATCGGCAATTGAGCCGGCCGGCTCGCAGGCGCCTGGCAGTTCCGTGGCAGCAGCGGCCATTCCAGCCCATTTCGACGCCCTATATGCACGCAGCGACGATCCGTGGTCCTATCGCAACAGCTGGTATGAGGCCCGCAAACGCAATCTCGTGCTGGCGCTGCTGGATCGGCCACGTTTTCGCTCCGCTTTCGAGCCAGGCTGCGGCAACGGCGAACTCAGCGCGGTGCTGGCGCTGCGCTGCGACAGCCTGCTCGCGGCAGATATGCATCCCCGCGCAGTCGACGTCGCGCGGCAGTGTCTGGCTAGGATGGCAAACGTGCACGTGATGCCATTGAGCGTACCAGCGGGGTGGCCAAGGGGCATTTTCGAATTGATTGTCATCAGCGAGCTTGCTTACTACTTGTCCGACGCCGGCGTCGAGCACATGGCGCATCGCGTGCGCCGTACGCTCGCACCGGGCGGCCTGCTGCTGGCCTGCCACTGGAGGCGCCCATTTGGCGAACGTATGATTTCGTCCGAGCGGGCCCACGAATTGCTGGGGCAGCATGCCGGGCTGGACTGCATTGCCACGCATGTGGAAGCGGACTTCCTGATGCAGGCCTGGACGCGGGGAGGACGCTCAGTGGCAGCACGGGAGGGTATCGCATGATTGGCGTAATCGTGCCAGTGCATAACGAAGAAGGCTGCCTTGCGGCCTGCCTGCACGCGGTCGCGCGAGCGGCCACTTGCCCAGGCTTGCGCGGCGAAGCGGTTCTGGCCATCGTGGTGCTGGATGCCTGCCAGGATCGCTCGGCGGCTATCGCAACCGAGCAGGGCGTGCTGACCCTGTGCATCGCAGCACGCAATGTCGGCATGGCGCGCGCGGTGGGTGCAGCGCACGCGCTGTCGCTCGGCATGCGCTGGCTGGCGTTTACCGATGCGGATACGATTGTCTCGCCGGACTGGCTCAGCACGCAGTTGCAGTTAGGCACCGACGCCGTCTGTGGTTGCGTGCGTATTGAGGACTGGCAAGACAACGCGGAGTCGGTGCGACGTCGCTACCTGGAACGGTATTACGAACAGGATGGTCACCGTCACATCCACGGCGCAAACCTGGGCGTGGCCGCGGATGCGTACGTGCGTTGCGGCGGGTTTCTTCCACTGCAACGTTGCGAGGATGTCGCCTTGGTACGTGCCCTGCAGGCCAGCGGCGCCAGCATCGCCTGGAGTGCGGCACCGCGCGTGGTAACCAGCGCACGCCGGCATGCTCGGGTGCGCGATGGCTTCGCGGGATACTTGCGCGCACTTGCCGATGAACCGCACTCGGGTCTCACCGGCCCGTCGGCATAGGAGCTGACAACGTTGGGCTTCATTCCACGACGCCCGATTGGCATCGCGCTGGCAATGCCTTCCAAGATCTTATCGCCAGTCCAACTTCCGACAAAGCCCGCAGTGCTCCAACTAGCTGGTGGCGCCGCGATCGGATGCCTCGGCCGCTTGGGGTTGACGCACGAAACTGATCTTCCCGTGGCGCTCGACCACGATCCGCTCGGCGCCAGATAGAGACTCTTTCTGCAGCGACTGACGCATGCTGGTCGGTCGGAAAGAGCAGCGCCGGCTCACCGGTAAAAATCTAAGGGGCGCGAGCGGCAGTAGCTAGGAGTTGCCCTGGGTGCGCTCCAGGTCCGCCGAGAAGAGGTCGTACAGGCACGCCGGCTGCTGGGGGCGGCAGGTGGGGTGCCGACGATAATGCCGGCAAAGCTGCCGTCGGCGTGCGACAGCCTGCGGCTAAGGCCGATCGACTAGCCAGCATCCGACAGGCGCGGCTGGAATGGCTGGCTGATATACAGCCCGACGGTGGCCGAATCGCGGTGTACCTTGAAGTAATCGCGGTCAGCGAGATTGACGGGACGGGGAGGGGTTGAGCGGGAGTCGAGCACGAGGTTGCCTTGCTCGTCCGTCACCAGCAGGGTACCCACGTCCGTCGCGGTCGTGAAGCGGTCAAACAACACTAGCTGGCGGATGGCAGGAGACAACCGGAGAATCTTGGTGTCCTTGACGCCGTCGATCACGGCGTACATCGACAGTTCGTAGATTTCCAGATTGCGAGAGATATCGCGCTCCAGGATCAGCGAGAGATTGGCGGCCCCCCTCTTGTGCGCGTGCCAACGCGTCCTGACGCATTTTGAACAGTGCACAACCCCCTATCGCGCGATGGCGACAGCGAGCGCAATGCTGCTGGCCACGAAAATACGGCGTGCCTTTAGAGTAACGTCTTTGACGCGGGCCAAGGCTATCCGGATGTTCGTTTTAGGTTGTTACTCTACCCAAGCGCGAGCGCGCCGATTGTACTCACTCAACACCTGGCAACCGCGCGACCAGCGGCCTGAGGCCACCACTGGGCGGCCTACGAGGGTAGCCTGCGTTGTAGGACAGCGCCCGCTGAACCACTTGCGGCGTGCTCTATACAATGAAAGGAGAGCGTAGTTGGCGGCCAGGATTGAAAATGAGCAAGCCAGCATACACACTGCTTCGGTTCGACAGCTCGCCCGCAATGCGCAGGTGGCGTGGGCTAAAACGGGCCCCCTCTTCGGCGCTTCTCCGAAACGTGGCATCTGGTGATCAACACCAGCACCAACATAATCATCTTCCTAATGGTGTTCCTGATCCAGCAAAGCCAGAACAAGGGCGCTGTAGCTGTCGATCTGAAGCTCAACGAGCTGCTGGTCTTGCACAAGGAAGCAAGGAACATGCTGATCTCGAGCGAAGAGCGGGCACGGCAGTGTGCCGGGCCGAGCGGCGACGGCCCCGTAGCACAGCTGTGTCGCTCTCGGCCTCCCGTGCGCACCACTCTCGAAAAGGGAGGCGCCTTTCGTGGACAGTAACCTGCCCCCGTCCGGTATCGACGAAGCCATGCGCACGGGGCTGCGCGAGGCCGGATTGCGCTATGTCGATGATAATACGCCGGGCATCACGCGCCGCCGCTACGGCGCCGGCTTTGCGTATCTCGATGCAAACGGCAAGCCGGTGCGCGACGCCGCGACGCTGGCGCGCGTTGCGGCGCTGGCGATTCCTCCGGCGTATGAAGCGGTCTGGATTTGCGCTGACCCGGCGGGGCACCTCCAAGCCACCGGACGCGACGCGCGGGGCCGCAAGCAGTACGTCTACCATCCTGACTGGGGTGCACTCCGGGATTCCGACAAGTACGCACGCCTGGCGACCTTCGGCACCGCGCTGCCGCGGCTGCGCGCGCGCGTCGCGCGCGACCTTGGGCGCAACGGCATGCCACGCGAGAAAGTGGTTGCGGCGGTGGTGCTGCTGCTCGATGCCACGCTCGTGCGTGTTGGCAGCCCGCGCTACGCGCAGCAGAACCGTACCTACGGTCTCACCACGCTGCGCCGCCGCCACGTCACCGTGCGTGGCAGCCGCCTGCGCTTCCAGTTCACCGGCAAGAGCGGCATCAGCCACGACGTGTCGGTCAACGATCGTCGTCTGGCCCGCGTCGTGCGCAGCTGCGCCGACCTGCCCGGCCAGCTTCTGTTCAAGTACCGCGACAGCGACGGGCAGATCCGCGAAATCGGCTCGGCTGACGTCAACGGCTATTTGCAGGCGGCAACCGGCGGAGACTTCACTGCCAAGGACTTTCGCACCTGGGCCGGCAGCGTGCATGCGTTGACGATGCTGCGCACGGCCGGCGCGGACAGCAACGAGACCGCGCGCAAGAAGCAAGTCGCGGAGGTCATCAAGGGCGTGGCGCAGCGCCTGCGCAATACAGCCGAGGTTTGCCGCAAGTGCTATGTCCACCCCGACGTCATTGAGGCGTTCATGAAGGACGAGTTGTCCGGCTGTGCGCGCGTTGCCAACATCAGCCGGCTGCGCGTAGACGAAGCGCGGCTCTTGAAACTCCTCTCGCAACGGGCGGCGGCACATTAACTGAACGGACCGCGTGGTCGCCCGGCCCGCTCGACGCCACAGGGGGGAAGGCGACCCACGTAGCTCGGCAGCGTTGGCAATGTGCGCAAGGCGGAATCCATGGGTAACCGACCGCGAAGTTGCGACGGGGCTCCGAGCGGGCCGTTGATGTGGCGGATTCCGGGGCTGAAGTGGGGGTTGTGGGTCTGGCCCCGATCAGCGGGCAAGCACATGTAGATTCGCCGTCGGGTGTGCAGATTTCGCACGCGACGGCACCGTCGCGTTTGTGATTCGCTGTGGGCGCAATGATAGCAAGCCTGGAACGGCATTTGCATCAGACGTCTTGAGCCCGCCGGCAGATGGTGGGCCCGATCAATGCCGCGGACATCGCATCTGCTATGGCACAAGCCGGATGACCGCTGGCAGTCATGGAGACGACCATGCCAAGAGCATCGAGCATAGCGCAAGCCAGGGCAGATAAGCGGGCTGGCAAGGCGCCGACCACCCAGGCCGGCCATTTCGTTCACGACGAGATCGAAGCAGTGCGCCGGGGTAAGCACGGCGTGCGCTCGGCCAAGCAGGCCATAGCGATCGGCTTGTCGGAGGCGCGCCGAGCAGGCGTTGATGTGCCGACGAAGAAGGACGCTACAAAGGTGGGGACCAAGTCCGCGAACACCACGACATTGCCCGCCAAGTCCGCCGCTATGGGTGGCGACGACAAAACGACGCCGCGACGGGTTAGTTCAGAAAGCAAGGCTACGCGCGCCCGCGTTGCCCTTGAGGCTCTCAAGCGGGAGGGCACAGCTGGTGCTTCGCATCAGGCGCTGTCTGCTCAGGCCAAGCGCGCGGCAAGCACACGTACTGCGGCCGATCGTTCCGCTTCCGCAAAGAAGGCCGCCGCAACCAAGGGGCCGACTGGCCGCTCCCAAGCGGCCCGCAAGGCCGCACGCACGCGTGCAACGAGACAGCAGGCAGGGCGCTAACATCCCGTCAGCAGCCGGCCGGCAGGCGAGGGGACGGCGCCTCTCCGGCTGCGGGTTTCTGGCACAACTCAATGTACGGGGATGACACCTTCTTTGCCACAGTACCGTTGCGCGCGTGATCGGCGAGCCGCCCGAAGGCAACCTAGCTCGACACGGTTTCACCAAGATGCTGCTATCAGGTCGTCCAGATCGGTGCTCAGCATAAGACGGCCAAGGCCGAGGCGACGCAGGCCTTCTACACCGACCTTTCTTTTGACGGCTCTGCCAGTGCCGGGTGTTCCAGCTGCATGACCTGGCGCAAGTCAGCTTGACGGACTCTGTGCGGCGCGTGGGCCTGCACGCAAGGCGTGCTCCCACCAGTTTCTCACTCGTGAGTTCGGTCGGAATCGTCCGACATTAAATTCGGAGCCGGGCACCTGCTTGCGGTCGTGGTTACTATCTATCGTTGGTTCAGGGCGATTTGCAGGTACAGCACTTGCAAGCATGCACCGCCACCTTTGCACTCTGGCCCCGCAGCATGCCTCTGCGGGGCGCGGCAGCACGCCCAAGTTCCAACGAATAGAGGTGACACATGTTCCGATCCTAGACCAATCTTATCCTTGGCCTAGCACTCGCCGCAACGGCAGTCCTCTCAGCGTGCGGTGGCGGGGATGACAGCATCGGTGCCCGCGTCGGCGTCAGTGAGCCGACTGTGCGCGTGATTTATGCTACTACCGGCGGCCCTAATCTAGATGTGCTACAGAACGGCTCCAAAACCAACCTGCTGAACGAATTCGTTTCGAAGTACTTCGACGTGGATGAGGGAAATCAGACGTTCTCGTTCAATGTTACCAACACGGATACGGAACTCGGTCGGACCACAGTGAGCACGCACACCGGCCACAAATACACGGTGGTTGCTCTGCCCGGTGCCACTGCAGCGGACGTACTGCAGATCGACGACCCGTTTGAGAAGGACCTGTTCTCCGACAAGGCTCCTGTTCGCAGCCTGAACGCATCGTTCAATGCACAGAATGTCGATATCTACCTGACCGTCCCGGCGGCTGACCTAGCAGCGGCAACGCCCACATTTGCAGCCGTCGCCTACAAGTCGGCTGTACCTGCATCGGGCAGCGATTCGATCAACCTGAATGGCGGCACCTATCGCCTGCGCATCACCACGGCCGGCACCAAGACCGTGATCTTTGACTCGGGTGCGCTGACGCTGGCGAACAACGCAGACTGGCTGATCACCACAATCCCGGTCGACGGCATCGGTGCGACAGTACCGAACAAGATCAAGGTTCTCGTCGCCCGCGGCGATGACGAATCGCAAGCTGGGCTTGAGTTGGTTACCCAGTAAGAGGCTTCATCTTTCGCGAGAGCCTGGACCTGCGGATCGGCCTTCTCTTGGGGACTTCGCCGATCTGCGGCAACAACTAAGGTCGCTTGCCGGACCTTAGCTTGACGCTCAACTATCCGCGTGAGCGACCAGCCAACGCAGCCATGGATCGCCTGCGCTGTCAGCCGGATGTGCTTGAGGCCGTCGGGGGGAAAGGTGCCGCCGGAAGCGACAGCTTACGGCCACCGCGTCGTCATCGAAGCCCTGCAGCCGGTAGGCGCAGATGGCGATGAGATGGGTCTAGCGGACCGAATAGCCGTGCACCTGCCGGGCGCCGTCGAACAGCGATTTCCCGTAGGCGACCCACTTGGCCTGTGCCGCAAAGGCATCGTCTTCATCTCCATGAAGTTTCCCGCCACGCCGTCCTAGCGTGGCGCCTCGCGGCCGGTTCGTGTCCGCCAGAAGCATTCCTCCCCTTACGCCGTCCTGTAGTTTTTACCGATTCGCGCACAAAGTGCGCACCGCTCCCGGCGCAACGGGCAAGCGTTTCGGAGGTCGCGGCGCCCGCGCAGCCGTGACTATGCCGTCTGCACGCACTGTTGGACGCCTCAACATGCAAACTGGCCCGCCAATTGCACTAGTTGTGGTAATCCCATCCAGGAGGACCCCGCGATGCAAGACGCCCGCAAATCACCCAAGGCCGCGCCGGCAACTCACAAGCCGGCGAAGGCGGGCAAGTCACACGCAACGCCCGCCGCGCGCCCAGCCACCGGCGAGGAGGATCGCACGAAGACCTACCAGGCCGCCGTCGACGACGCGCTGGAAATGAGCTTCCCAGCCAGCGATCCGATCTCACCCAGTGCAGCCATGCATGCCGAAAAGAGGACGCAGACTGCGCGCGACAATGTGGACTGGAAGCTCAAGCGCGGTAGCGAACACCAGCCAGTCGGCGCCAAGCCCGCCGGCCGTCGTACGGGCACCACTGACCGCAAGTGACCGCCACCGCTAACCTGAAAGGAGCAAGCATGCCGTCGATCATTGCAGTGCGCTTCGATAGCTTCGCCGAGGCGAGACCACCGCCAGCCGCCTGCAGGTTCCGGGCCTCACCGAATAAGACCCCAGCCATTTCTATGTCAACCCTCCAAGGTAGTACGGGGAAAATCCGGTCGGTGGCAACCATGGCATCAAGGGGCACGAAAATCGGGAATCGGAGCGCTCGGCGGCGTACTGATCAGCACGGCGAACGGCGCCTACGTGAGATCCAGGTCGGTGCGCAGGCGCGCGACGGCCGGCGCAATCCGCGTGCCGGTCTGCCGTCGGTTCGCAATGCAGGCGTAATGTTTGCCGTAATGTTTGCCGCGCATGCCAGACGCAAGAACGACGAGCGGTTGCGGACCCCGCTGCACACGGGCGAAGCGGAGGACGTGGAGCGGGCAGATCGCGATCAGAGTCGACGCTCGTGAGCAGCAACATTGGGTCCAGGACTTTCTACAAGCAAGGAGTTATCCATGACGTCAGTCGAATCACACAATCCTGGCCTCGAGTCAGGCGCCTCCATTGTTGGCTGGGTTGACCAGAATTCTCCGGGCCCGGGCCCGTTCGTGATGGCGGCCGACACGCTGGAAGGCAACAAGGTGGTGGATCCCGCTGGTGAAAACATCGGCACCATCGACCATATCATGATCGACGTGCCAGGCGGGCGCGTAGCCTATGCCGTGATGACCATGAGCGGCTTTCTCGGCATCGGCGAAAAGCTGTTCGCGCTGCCGTGGTCCGCTCTCACGCTGGACACTCGGCGCAAGTGCTTCGTGCTCGGGGTCGAGAAAGACCGCCTAAAGGCCGCACCAGGCTTTGACAAGGACCATTGGCCGAGCATGGCGGACTCGCGGTGGGCCACCAGCATCCATGAGTACTACGGAATATCGCCGTACTGGGAATCCGAGAATTACGACGCAAGGGGCTGACACCCGGGGAGCGAGAAGCAGTGAACAGGGGGGAGTGAGGGTGAAAGTCGGTGGAGTGTCCGCCGACTTTCTTGCGCTGTGGTTCTGCGGCATGAAGGGAAGGGGCTTCGCCGGATTGCGGGGAAGGTCTTTTTGAGATGCCGCTGGTTCGCCTTTGAGGTTGGGGCCTGCGGCTGGCTTCTATCGTCGCTCTGCGGCCCCGGCTTCGCTTTGAAGGGCGAGTCGCTTTTGTCCGAGCGAGCCGGTTATTCGGCGGAAAGCGGTATCTATTCTCCTCCTCCGAGGATTTCCCAGTAACGGTCCCGGCTTGCGGGTCCACCATCGAGCAATCGGAGACGTCCACCGACGAATTGACGGCTTCCAATGAGGCGTTGCAAGCCATCAACGAAGAATTGTGGTCGGCCACCGAGGAGCTCGAGGCGAGCAAGGAGAAATTCCAATCCATCAATGAAGAGTTGGTTACGGTAAATACGGAACTGAAAGCCAAGGTAGACGAGACCGCCAAGATGAATGACGACCTGCAGAACCTGATCACGGCCAATGATATTGGCACCATCTGCGTTGAGCGGGACATGCGCATCAAGCGCTTCACTCCCCGTGCGGTGGATGTGTTCAGCATCATCCTTTCGGATGTTGGCCGGCCACCGTTCGACATCACGCACCGGCTTGAATATGACGGGCTTGCCTGGGATACGGCAGAAGCATTCAGCTAACTGCGCAGGATCGAGCGAGAAGTGAGGAGTACCCACGGACATTGGTACATTGTTCGCATCATGCCTTACCGGACGGCGGAAGATCGCATCGACGGTGCCGTGCTTACCTATATTGACATCACCGCGCGATGGGAAGCCGAAGAGCGCTTGCACGAGGGCGGAAGGCGCATGCGCGTCGTGGCGGAAAACACCAAAGAGTACGCCATCATTACGCTTGATGAGAACGGCTTGATCGTGACCTGGAACGCGGGCACATCGCGCATGTTTGGCTTCGATGAAAGCGAGGCCATCGGGCAGCCCTTCGAATCTCTCTATTCCCAAGACGACCGCGAACTGATCGAGCCGCAGAACGATTTGCAGCGGGCCCGCGATGAAGGCCGAGTCGATCAAGAGCGTTGGCATGTGCGCAAGGATGGTTCGCGTTTCTATTGCAGCGGCGTAGCCAAATTGCTGACGCGCGCGCCAGAGGCGCATAGAAGCCCGCAGGTGTCGTGCGCGGCCGAAAGGCATCGGCCGAATGCCGGTTCGATGCGAATGATACCGACAAAGCGAGCGTAGTTCATTCCACACGACCCGCAAGGCCTGGACTTGGGCACGGATGTTGCATTTCGACCAAGTCGCATCTGACGATGCAAGCCGTGACGAAAAAGGGGAAATCATGGGATCTCACACAACGGTGGCGCTGATAAAAGCGCTTCATCCGACCCAACTCACCTTGGGCATGGATCATGTGCGACAAAAAATGGACGCGAGCCGGGCTCACATGGCAACGTTCCAGGCGTTCATGGAGCGACATCCCATCAAGGCCGTTCTGGGTCCCAATGGTCAACTCTATATTATTGACCATCATCATTGGGCCCGCGCATGGCTGGAGCTCGGTAAGGAACGGACACCGATTGTTGTCGTGCGTGACCTGCACAAGCTTGGCAAGAGCGCATTCTGGCGACGAATGTCGGAGCTGGGCGACGTCCATCCCTACGACGAGCAAGGCGTTCACCGAGCCATCTCAGCGTTGCCGCCAACGGTGGAAGGAATGATAGATGACCCATACCGCAGCCTCGCGGCATTCGCGCGGAACGCAGGTGGGTACAGGAAGCCGAAATGCGCCTACGCAGATTTTCAATGGGCGGCATTCTTCCGCAAACATGTGAAGGGCGATCTGCATACCATTCACGGCTTCGCCCAGGCGCTAGCTAACGCCACGCGTCTTGCGCGCAGCCGCACGGCCCGCAAGCTTCCCGGCTATCTGGGCGCCTAGCTATCTGACGACTCCGGCACATTGGCTCGACGCACGAAGCTGATTTTTCCGTCGCGTTCCACGACAATCCGATCCACCCCAGATAGCGACTCTGTCTGCAAGGACTCGCGGAGATTGGCGGCGAGATCGCGTTCGCTAATCTCGGTGCGTGCAAGTGCGTCGCGATCCAGCGTCCCCTTCGAAAGCAGCTCAATCGGATTGCCCCCGACGATGCGGTCGAACGCAGAGAATCGCGTGGCGAGCCAGCCGACAGACCGATGCATAAGCACGAGGACAGCCGATGCACCCGTTGCGGTGCCCATGGAGGTCGCGCCCACCACGGCACGCGACAGAACTGCGCCCAGCAACAGCATGATGCACAGATCAAACGAGGTCTTTTGGGCAAAAGAACGACGCCCAGCCAACCGCAATAGCGCCCAGGCGATCACGAAGACGACTGCGGCGCGCAGCATCGCCTGCCACCAAATAGGATGCTGCGTGGCGGCGAACAGAGTCTCGAGAACATTTGCAGCGGTCATCTGTGTGGGGTGTTTTGAGTTGCTCTACAGTCTCGCTAGTGAGTGCCATGGTCCAATTTTTTTCCCTTCGGGTGCGCTCGCAAGTCGTTTGGACCGCCTGCTTTTACGGGATGCCGGTTCCTCCTGATGAGCCAAAGACCTGGCCGGTCACGTAGCTCGAATCCAACGCCGAGAGCTGCACGTAAAGCGGCGCGAACTCTGCCGGTTGGCCTGGTCTGCCCATGGGGGTGTCCGATCCGAATTTCTTCAGCTTCTCTACCGTTTGTCCTCCGGTGACTTGCAACACCGTCCAGAATGGGCCGGGCGCGACAGCATTGACCCGGATTCCGCGACTCGCCATCTGTTTGGCTTGTCCCTTGGTAAAATTGGTAATCGTAGCCTTAGTCGCGGCGTAGTCGAGGAGGTTCTCAGATGGATCGGTGGCATTTACCGAGCTGGTGTTGATGATGGTGACGCCCGGCGGCAGGTGCGGGATCGCCGCCTTGGTTATCCAGAAAATGGCGTAGACGTTTGTCTTGAATGTCCATCAAATTGTTCCGTTGTGATATCAAGGATAGAGTCTGCACTGTGTTGCCGGCCGGCGTTATTGACCAGAATATCCAACCCTCCCAGGCCGCGCACAGCAGACTCCACGAGTGAACGGCAGAATGCCTCGTCCCGGATATCGCCGGGCAGTGCGACTGCCTTACGCCCTGCCTCCTGGATCAACTGCACGACCTCCCTGGCATCCGGCTCTTCCGCGGGCAAATAGTTGATGGCGACATCTGCTCCTTCGCGCGCGAATGCGATCGCGGCCGCACGGCCGATACCGGCATGACCACCAGTGATAAGTGCCTTGCGTCCCGCGAGTCGCCCAGAACCCCGATAGCTTTCTTCGCCATGGTCGGGCCGTGGCGTCATTTTCTTCGCAAGTCCAGCCATTGTTGGGTCTGTTCGGAAAAGGGTGGAGCGGTATAGTCGCGCCTGGGATCGCGCAGACGCAGCGTACTTGCAGGGCCTTCGCCCACTGCGGCACTCGGCGCCTCGCCTTGCCTTGCCTTGCCTTGCCCCGCAGCATGCGCTATCGAGACCATCAGCGTGGCGCCCGCTCCCCGACGCAGCCGTCGCCGGGCCGGTGAGATATCGTCATTGGCCATGATAGTTCCTCCGTTAACGTCGGATAGCTGCAACCTGCTTGCAGCCATACCTAGTTACCTAGTCGATGATTGACGACGTGCAATACCCAGGCCAGGTACATTCGACAGCAGGCAAAATCGTCCCATCTAAAAGTCGCTCGCTCGTAGCGATGGCCACTACGGATGGGATCATGCGTGTAGAAACTACGCGCCTAGGGAATCCTTGCAGGTAAAGGAGCGTGAATGGGCCGGACTAGAGGGGAGGGTGATCCGGCTTCGGCTCGTGGCGTTCGAGTTTACGGAGGGCGTCTTCATGCGCGAATGGCCTCAAGCTGGCGCGGAAGAAAGCTGCCGCAGACTTTCGGAGAGCTCGCAAGGCGGGGGAAAGTGCTTTCGGTATGGCCAGAAGAGAAACTCGCCGAAACCGGTCTCCCCTGCCGCACATGCAGAGACCGCACACCCGCAATCAGCGCATAGGAAAAACAAGAAAAAGCCGGCACCCCGTAACCCGAAGTCTCGGCTCGCCAATCTCCGTAATGCATCAGGGCAGCACCACATGTTGCTGCTACACGCCCCGGATAGAGCTGGCGCTTACGTTGGCGCTGGCCCCCTTGATAGCCCTGTTGACCGCCCCGTTGCGCGCCGCTGCGGTCCTGCTGTAACTACTGGCCCTGGCACTACTGGCCCTGGCCCTTGTCCTGATTGTCCATCTGGCCGCCACCTCTCCGCTTCTTGTCCTGGTCGCTACCTTGCTGGCCGGCGCGTTGGCCAGATTGCAACTGGTCTTTCTGCTTCTGGCCCGATTGCGGTTAACTTGATCGCTGTTGCTGCTGTCCCATGATCGTCTCCATGACGCGGCGGACTTGCCGCATCACCATAGCTGCAATCGGCGCGCCTGCCTGGTTGCCTCTAATAGCACAGCCGGCGTGCAGAGGCGGTGTTGGCTTCGATCGTGCGCTGGTCGGAATTACAAATTACTGCTCCGAATTACACATGTCGCAGCATAGCGGGGTGTGACATGCATGGCAGTTTGCCGCTGCGTCGCTCCGTGTCGGGGAGGTACGCTTCTTGCGATTCGCGTTCATGCGGTTCACGAGGACTCATGGATTCAACTCGTGTGGCTGCTCATGCCGAACCTGACCACGCCATAAGGAGAGAGCGATGAAAATTCCTGCACTTACCCTGCGCATGACCTGTGCCGCTGCTGCGCTGACGGTCGCGACTGCCAGCGCCTTTGCGATCGATACAGGCGGCTTCATGCGCGTCGCCGCCGACACCACAACGGCTGTGCTACCCAACTCGGGCCCTGGCATGCCGGCGCGCGCCGAAGGTGACCGCGACCAGCGGCCCGCGGCCACCACTGACGTGAGCGCAAACAAGGTCGAGCAATCCGTCGGCGACAGCGCCATTACAACCAAAGTGAAGACCAAGCTGCTTGCTACCAAGGACCTGAAGTCCACGGGCATTCACGTGAAAACCGAGGACGGCACGGTCAACCTGAGCGGCTCGGTGCCGACAAAGGCCCAGCACCAACTCGCAGTCGATGCCACGCGTAGCGTTGAGGGCGTGAGCTCGGTAAACGACAAACTGAAGGTGCTATCGCGCTAGTCCGCAACCGACTTGCTCGGGGGATACCCCGCAGGACAGACTCACCTGAGCAGCGCGGAGCCTCAGTCTACGATCCGGGCCCCCAGGTTCTCGTGCCGCGCTTCCGTTTCCGCGGCCGCCCGCCTGGCTGAGGCGCTTCACGCACAACTCGTACTCGAGCGGCGCGCACCAGTGCGGTGGTCTACCATGGCGAGTGCCTGCTGCGGCCCGATCACGAGGTGTACGCGATGCCGGTCAAGAAAGGCGCGCGCCGGTACGGCGGGACGCAACATGTGATATGAGTCTCCTGCGCAACGTGATAACGCCGATGGTGAGCCGGGCGCAAAGCAGGGCGCCAAGTGGCACCGTCCGCTTGGCGCCCTCACGCAAGGTGATCGCGCGGGCGAAAACGCGCGGCGGCAGTTGTTGTTTAAGGGGTCCGGTCAGGCGAGACCGTGCCCGAACCCGCCGCCCAGCCGGAGCCAGAGGGGCGTGGCACGCGCAGACGGTTCTCCACTTCCAACACGCCACCAAGGCTGGCCGGCGGTCTGCAATGAGTCAGTGGTGCGCCACTGCGCCAGCTGGCTGCCGACACCCGCGATGTGATGGCGCCGGGCGCGCACACTTCCATCGGGCCGACGGTCGGCCGGGATTCCGGCCTTGTGCAGAGCTTCCAATTGCTCCGCGGCGCGCCCGTAACCGGTCGCCGCGATGATTTTTTCTCTGCTCAGGGTCAGTGATCCTATGCGCTTCTCCCAGTCCTGCCGGGTTGTCTCAAGCATACATTCCGCTGCTGCTTCCACTTCTGCCATGTTTTACGCATCACACGGGCGAATGCGATTTCCGTATGTGGCCGGTAAACGCACGGACTAATCGGCACTTTTTCGGAGCGCATCGTGCTACGATGCGGCAAAAAAAAAGAAGCCCCCTGTATGCCCGCCAAATTTTTCGACTATCGCGACTTCGAGGTAACTGTCTTTGCTGAGCAAAGCTTCACGGGCCTTTGGGTCGCCACGTACCACGCATTTCCCTTCGTTGGGAGCGCGTCGGAAAGCCCCGAGGAGGTCATGTCCTTCAGATTCCTCTGCGATGGCCGGGAGCACAGGCTGGTCCGGAACGCGCAGGAGGCGATCCACGAAGCCGAGAATTTCGCACGGGCTGCCATCGACACCAAGTTGTTGTGCGCTTCGCTGCGCACCTAGGTGTTTGCTCCCAGCCTTGTTATCCGCCGCCCCAACATGACGCAAATGGAAAAGTATTTCAGCAAGGAAGTCGCCGGCGCCATTGGCATTGGTGCCGCTCTCCAGGTCGCTGATCTCGCCAGGCTGATGCGTGAGACGATGGATCGGTCCAACGCTAGGCTGATCGCTGCCGGACACCCCACCCTTCAGGAGCAGTGGGCCAAAGTTGAACAAAAGATCGCGTCCAGCAAACGGGGGCGCGAGAAGCCGCACGCGCTGCCATGCTAGGATTTCCCTTGACTTGGGAGGGAGACGATGGAAGAGCAACGAAAAGGTGTTTATCGAGGCTTTGAAATGTCCTCGACAGTCCATGGGGATCCCGCTGCCGGTTTTCACGTCATTGCCCAGCGAGTCCAACTCACGGCTCCAGGGACGTCGGTTCACGTGCCCATTGACGATATCGCGGCCGCGCGATTCGTGGACATTGACAGCGCCCTTGTCGCCTCCTTCGCGTGCATTCAAGCCGCAATTGACAGGCACATCCAAGGATTGGAAGCACGCTAGAGGGTTGTTACGATGACTAAGGAAAAATCCTTCGACAAAGAGCTTGCTGACAAGGTTGGCGTAGACAAGGTGCACCATGTGGCTGTGCTGAGGGCAGGAGACACGCGAATGCCTTGAGAGGATCAATGTCGAGCGCGCATTGCTTGGCCTGGGCCCTGTTCAGGACCCGATAGACGCGCTTGTGGACTTCGATAAAATCCTGAGTCTTCGTGGCGACCTGACCAAGTGATTCAGTGGTATGGCGCGTCATGCCGCGTTCCGAGGGAATCCATCATGCTGCACGCCGTCGAGCAGGCGCCCGGCAGCCTTCTTACCCACCCGGGCGGCGCCGATGCCATCGCCAAACTCGTGCACTTCGCGCCAGTTCAGCGCAATGCTTGCCGGGTCGGCCTTCCAGCTGGATAGGCGCACTGGATCGCGTAGACCAGTTCGTCGTCCAGCTGCCAGAGATTGGTCAGATCGAAGCCGCTGCACTCGCCGGCGTTCCACCAGGCGAGCAGGAAGTCCGCGACGCGGCGGGCCCGTTTGTACACACGCTGGACCACATCTTCCACTCGAGAACCAGGAAGGAAGGTTCAGGATAGACGCCGGCCGGCAATCGAAAGTAGCTGCGGTCGCTGCACGACTTCCGCCGGGTTATGACTCTATTCCGAATACATCATTGTGGTCCTGGTTTCCCTCCTTCAACATGGGCGCCCGCGGCCTGAACCGTGCAGGGTCGCACCCCATGCACATAAGGCGGCGCAGCGCTGTGCAGCCGCTTCGACAAGAAGGGAGACACCATGCAAGCGCAATCTGCATCGCGCAGGACGGAAACCGTACGCAGTTGAGCGTGGTTAGCCGTGGCGCTGCTGGTGATGCCGAGGAGCGTATCGATGGCGCAAGGTACCGGCCAGCCTTCGGTTGTTGCCGAGGACGAAGTCATGCAGGGCTTTCCGCCGCCACCCGACACGCAAATCAGCCGCGGCAACGGCCTGCGCCCGCCGTATATGCGCTGGGTGTTCCCGCATGCGCGCGAGATGTCGTCAACTGTGGGCATCCAACATGCCAATTAGCCGCTGGTCCTGTCGGGTCAACCAGGCACGGAGCTGGACGCCACCACGCTTGCCATAGCGGGCAATACCGTCCGGCTGGCCGACTACCTGCGCGATACGCATACCGATGGCTTTATCGTGCTGCATCAGGGCAAGGTCGTGTATGAGCGCCACTTTGCGGGCTTCTGTGTGCTTCGTAGAGTGCCTCAGCAGGTGGGTCGTCTCCGAGGCCGTTGTTGGCTACCCAGAAGGATGCCGCACAGGGTTGGAATAGAAACCCGCGAGCGGGGTATCGCCGCCTCCAGAAAGTCTGGCTGGCAGGCAGGCGGATCTATCGGCCGGAATGGTTCTGTGTGGGATTTATCACCGTACCCTCCAGTTTCTCCACGAGAAATTCAGCGAGGACTGCTACCGCAGGCGGCACTGGCGGGCGGCTCGTGTAGACGAGTTGAAGCCCGAGGCCCGTGCTAGCGCGTCGATAGGTTGGTAGCACGCGCACCAATTTTCCCTGTGCGATGATGGGCTCAACCATCAGTTGCGGCAGTAGTGCAATACCCAGGCCAGCCGTACAAGCCTGCACCAGGACTCGCATGTCGTTGACCGTGAACCGGCCGTTGATCGACACCTCCTGAGTGCCGCGTGGGCCCTGCAGGCGCCACGTGCTGCGACCTTGGCGACTGGAAATCGTCAGGCAGTCGTGCTCGGATAGTTCACGCAGCATGCGTGGTGCAGGGTGTATTTCCAGATAGGCCGGACTCGCCGCGAGGATCATTGAACTTGGCGCCAGCCGACGTACCTTGAAGCCACTACCGGTCTCGATGCCCATGCGCAACGCCAGATCCACGCGCTCGGCGATCAGGTCGGTTGGCGTATCGTCGAGCAGAAACTCGATGCTGATGTGTGGATAGCGCACGTAGAACTCGGCCAACCATTCCAGTCGAAAGAATTCGAACAGGCCAGCCATCGCGGTAACGCGAACCACGCCGGACGGTGCCTGCGCATCTTCATGGAGCCGCCCGATCTCGAGGATCTGGTCAAGCGCTGGGGCATAGCGTTCGAACAGGGCCTGACCTTCCGTGCTTGGCGCGAGCTTGCGTGTTGAGCGATGCAGCAGACGTGTGCCCAGTTGGCCTTCGAGTTGATCGATGCGCCGGCTCAGCGTATTGGCCGGCATGCGCAGACGCCTCGCCGCCTCGGAGAAGCTGCCGGCACGTACCACCTGGACGAACATAGTAAGGTCATTCAGGTCGAGCATTGGATTGCTCCAAAAATGGATGAATCAAATCCAATCCTACCATCTAGTGTGAAGCGGATCTATTACCCATACTTGAGTCACCAGATAGCAAGCGGCCGTGAGACCAAGCTCGATTTCGGCCGAAGCGCTCAATCAGTCACCCCGTTCGGAGAAAACATTATGAAACTGCTACACGTAGATTCCAGCATCCTCGGCCAAGGCTCTGTCAGCCGTGATTTGTCGGCAGATGTCGTCGTGACTTTTCTCGGCCGTGATCCCGGCCTTGCAGTCACGCACCTTGACCTTGCCGCCACACCAATCGGCCATCTGACGGCAGCACACCTCGCGGCCGCGCAAGGTGCTCCGGTCGACGACGCGTTGAAGTCCGATGTTGCCATGGGGGAAATCGCACTCGAGGAGTTTCTGGCAGCCGATATCGTGGTCATCGGCGCGCCCATGTACAACCTTGGCATTCCCTCTCAACTGAAGGCCTGGATCGACCGTATCTCCGTCGCCGGGAAGACGTTCCGATATGGCGAGCATGGCCCGGTCGGTTTGTGCGGCGGCAAGAAGCTCGTCATTGCCTCGTCGCGCGGTGGCGTCTACAGCGAGGGCTCGCCCGCCGCCGCCTTCGATCATCAGGAAACCTATCTGAAGGTCGCCTTCGGTTTCCTTGGCATCACCGATATCACCTTCATTCGTGCGGAAGGTGTAGCAATGGGGCCGGACGCGCGCAGTGGCGCCATCGCCTCGGCGAAGCAAGGGACTGCCGCGCTCGCCGCGTGAGGTGGCACCGCACGGGAGAATCCCCATGCGGAACAGGCAAGCGTGAGGCGATCCTGGAGGCGGCGGCAGTCCGGCTTCGTCCCATCCTCATGACGACCGCGGCCATGGTGCTGGGTAGCGCCATTGGTGTGGGCGACCGGTGCCGGAGCGGCAGGTCGCCACGACATGGGGCTGGTGATCTTCGCTGGTCTTGGTATCGGCACGCTGCCGACCTTGTTTCTGGTGCCGGCCATGTACATGTTTGCGGGAAGCACGGACATGCGTGAAGCGATAGCGAAAGCACCGGGCCCGGAAATCGCGAGCGGCGCTCTCCAATTCCTGAGAGGAGGTACCCAACCATGCCCGCCAATGCCAACTGCCTGACAACGCGCGTCACAGTGCCGCGCCAATAACAAGTCAATCACCTGGAGAACATCCCATGAATGCCGTCATCCAGAATTCGCCCACAGCCTTCGGCGGTGTTGGCCGCAACGTTATCTTCCGCACGCGCGGCCTCGCGCATGGTCCGGTCGCCCGCATGGTCAGTCCCGGCGACGTTGGCAAGATGATCAAGCCGTTCGTATTTCTTGATCTCATCGATACGCAGGAGGCGATCGGGGAACAGGGTTTCGGTTGGCATCCGCATTCTGGCATCGCCACGTTGACACTGGCGATCGAGGGGGAAGGTCGATATGCCGAATCGACCGGCCACGAAGGAAAGATCGTTGCTGGCGACATCGAATGGATGTGCGCCGGCCGTGGCGTCTGGCACTCCGGCTTCGCCGTGCCCCCAATCAAGGCTTTCCAGTTGTGGGTCGCCCTGCCGCCAGAGCGGGAACTGGCTCCCGCTTTCAGCCAACATCTTTCGGTCCGCGACATCCCGTCGGACGGACCGGCGCGTGTGCTGCTCGGCCGCAGTGGCGAGGCAGTCAGCCCGATCGATGCACCCTCGGGTGTCAACTATTTCGTTGTACATCTCGAGGCTGGCCAGCGCTGGACTTACCAGCCTCCGCAGGGCTACCGGGTCGGTTGGGTCGCAGTGATGGACGGCGCCGTACTCACGCCAGACCGAGTCGAAAGAGGGGAGCTGGCCGTATTCGACCAGTCGGACGCGGCGCTCGAATTCGAAGCGTTGACCAGTACGCGCTTCGTGCTTGGTACCGCAATTCCACACCCACATGATCTCCACCTTGGCTACTACTCGGTGCATACCACCCCCTCGGCGCTAATCGAGGGCGAGCGCGAGATCAAGCGTATTGGTCACGAGCTGCGCGCCAAGGGCGTGCTGGGCTGATCGATCGCCCTCGTGGCGCGATGCGACTCCACTCAATTTCGCCTCGCGGTTCTAAGCCGTATAGCTTCAGCTAGGAGCAATTCCATGACACATGGCATCGACGCGCACAAGCGCTGGCTTGCCCTTATTGTGCTCTGCCTGGGCATGTTGATGATCGTTCTGGATACGACCATCGTCAATGTCGCACTGCCGTCCATCCGTGCAGACTTGGGCTTCAACGAAACTTCGCTCGTGTGGGTGGTCAACGCCTACATGCTGACCTTCGGCGGCTTCCTGCTGCTGGGCGGGCGGCTGGGTGATCTGTTCGGGCATCGCAAGCTGTTCCTGTTCGGCATTGCGCTGTTCACGTTGGCTTCTGCTGCGTGTGGAATGGCGAACTCACAGGGGTTGCTGATTGCGGCGCGGGCCGTTCAGGGGCTAGGTGGCGCGTTGGTGTCGGCGGTGTCGCTGTCGCTCATCATGAACCTGTTCACCTCGCCGGCAGACCGCGCCACGGCGATGGGCATCTACGGGTTCGTGGGTGCAGGCGGTGGCAGTATCGGCGTGTTGCTGGGTGGTTTGCTGACCAGCGCATGGAGCTGGCACTGGATCTTTCTGGTGAATTTGCCGATCGGCGTGGCGGTGTATGGCGCGTGTGTGGCGCTCCTGCCCGTGGGGAAGGCGCCGGCCAATCGCGGCAAGCTGGATGTGGCGGGTGCCATAACGGTTACCGCATCGCTGATGCTGGCTGTGTACGCCGTCGTGCACGGCAACGAAGCCGGCTGGACGTCAGCGCAAACGATTCTCCAACTGGGCATTGCCATCGTGATCGTGATGGCGTTCCTTGTTATCGAATCGCGCGTATCGCATCCGCTCGTGCCTCTGCGCATGCTGACGCTGCGCAATGTGGCTACGGCCAACGTCGTGGGATTGTTGTGGGCGGCTGCGCTGTTCGCGTGGTCCTTCATCTCGGCGCTGTATATGCAGCGCGTGCTGAACTACAGCGCAATGCAAGTGGGGCTGGCCTTCCTGCCGGCCAGCATCATCATGGCGACGTTCTCATTGGGGGTGTCCGCCAGGCTGGTGATGCGCTTCGGGATCCGCACGCCGTTGTCGTTGGGCTTGCTGGTGGCGGCAGCCGGGCTGGCGCTGTTTGCGCGTGCGCCGACCGATGGCAGCTTCCTGCTGGACGTGCTGCCGGCCATGGTGCTGCTTGGCCTCGGCGCGGGGTTTGCCTTCAACCCGGTGTTGCTGGCCGCAATGAGCGGTGTGGCGCCCGAGGAGTCAGGCCTGGCGTCGGGGGTGGTCAACACCTCGTTCATGATGGGCGGCGCGCTGGGCCTGGCCATCCTGGCGAGTCTGGCGGCCGCGCGTACCGATGGCTTGGCCGCTATGGGTGCCGATGCCATGACGGCGCTCAATGGTGGCTACCACGTCGCTTTCCTGCTCGGGGCCGTTGCGGCGGCAATGGCCTCTGTGCTAGCCGGGACCTTTGTGCGTACACACTCGCACGGCCAGGCGCGGGGTGCGACGTCCCCCGCTAGTCCCTCCTAGCCAGGCCTGTGGACTTTGCTTAGGATGAAGGCCGGAACGGGGTTGCCTTCTCCGGAAAATCTTCTATGATCTTCCTCGTAAGATGTTTTTGAGTGTATCGGGCCAGCAAACGCTGACACCGAACCTGGCAACCCACGTCACACAGAAGGAAACCTGAATGAAACCTGTTCGTTTCGAGCGTCACGATTCCGTTGGGCACATCGTGTTGGGGAACCCGCCGCTCAACCTTATTGCCACCGATTTCTCCGAAAGCCTGAGCGAGGCCATTCAAGAGGCCAGTGAATCGGAGATCCGGGTTCTTCTTATCCGTGCGGAAGGCCCGAACTTCAGTCAAGGCGGCGACATCCTCGACTTTATCGACAAGGAATTCAATGCCTGGCGCACCTTCATCAGCGATATGCATCACTCGTATCGCAAGATCGAGGCGCTTCAGATCCCAACCGTGTGTGCCGTGCGTGGCCGGGCGTGGGGCGGTGCGTTCGAACTCACACTCGCGTGCGACTTTATCGTGACCGCAGACAACGCTTCATTCTGCTGCATTGAGCCTTCAGTCGGTACTGCACCTGTCTGCGGAGGCGTGCAGCGGATAGCGGAACGAGCGGGACCCGCGCGCGCTGCACGCTACGTCATGCTAAGCGAGGTGATGTCAGGCACTACAGCCGGCGAGCTAGGCATCGCCGCATTTGTGGTGTCCGAGGACGACGTGGAAAGAACGGCGTTGGATCTTTCGATCCGGCTTTCGAACGGCCCTACGCGTTCATATGCAGCCATCCGTGCGCTCCTTAAGGCTTGGGCGGCGGGTGGTGTGCCAGGCGCGGACCAGGTGGTGCTCGATCTCACGATGCCCCTGCACAATACCGAAGATGCGCGACGCGGGCGGACCGCGCGTGTCGAGGCGATGAAGCGGGGCGTGGAACCTGAACCTGTCACATTCCTCGGGCGCTGATTCTGGTCTGGATTCCCCGTATACCGAGAGCTTCTGCCAAGCACCCCGGAAAGGATCGGGGTGCTTTTGGTTCAACGATGATTAGGTGAGCGAGACCGATACGTGCTCAACGACTGCGCGCGGATCGCCGGCCCGAGGGCGTCGATGCAGCGCGTGATGCCCCGTCTTCCTCATCGTCTTCCAACCCGGGAAGCACCATCTCTTCCATCAATGCCAGCGTCCGAAGGCAGAAGTCATTGCCAGCAGCACGCTCTTCCTCCGAGAAGCGCGCCATTGCCGGCGCAATGGACGATTCGTTGGCCAGCTTCTCCACGGCTTGCTCTACCGTCTCAAGTCCCTTCTTCGTAAGATGAACGATGAAGCCGCCCGCGTGGCCAGGATCGATCCTGCGCTCGACCATGCCGTGGCCAGCCAGTCGATCGATTTTCTTGGTGATTGCACCCGAAGTCACGATCAGCGCGCGATAAAGATCCGTTGGGCGCTTGGCATAAGGTGGGCCTCCCCGGCGCAACGCCAACAGCACGCGCATGTCCGACCCCTTGATGCCCCAGGTGCGCTGACACATGCGGTCAAATGACCGCTCGACGAGCGTGCCCAATCGCATGAAGTAGATCGCAAGCAGGAAGTTCGAGAGGTCGAGATCGGTTCGCTCGTGCTGCCACTGGAGGGAAATGAGGTCGATGTGACTGCTGCCGGGCGCGCGCGGCTTGCGAGCCGATTCCACCGGTGTGGCGGACGCAGGTTTTTTTCGGGCCCGGCTGGAGGTAGTTTGCTTCGCGGCTGCGGAACTCATCGTATTATCTTCCTTGGAAGAATGCAGTTTTCTTGCTGGCCCCTGATCCGTCAAGTCCAGCCGCGCTCCATTGTACGTGAATTCAAACACGTGAAAATTGCTTCCGGCGTGCCAGGCCGAAGGAAAGAACCGGCCGTTGGCTCAGTATCAGGTAGGCGGGTCGGTTTCCGCGGCATCGAGTCGACGCAGGTTTCCGAGCCCGCGCATTTCACTCGGCATGCCGGGGTTGCTCCACCCATACTCCAACTCCACCAGCCCGGTGTACCCGCGATCGACGAGCGTTCGCAGAACGCTCTCGAAGTTGATTTCTCCGCTCCCTTGTTCGAGGCTGCCCGAATTGTCGGCAAGCTGGACAACCTCTATGAAATTCCATGCCCGCTCCAGGTTGAATAGCAGGTCGCCGTCCATGCTCTGGACGTGCGCCGTATCGAAGATCAGTCGAACCGACGGGTGGTCGACGGCCCTGGCCATGGCGCAGGCGTCGTCAATATGCTCGAGCAGCATGCTGGGGGCGCTGCAGCGACTCAGCGTTTGCAGGCAGAGGACGACGCTGCTCTCAAATGCAGGTCGGCGGCATAGCGCAGGCTTTCGATGAACGCGGCATGCTGCAGGGCGATCGGAACCTGATTTCTGGCGCCGCCAAGCACAGCGAGCCTGCGTGTGCCCAACCGTTTGGTGGCCGCAATGGCTTCCGCAAGCTCATTTTCAATCCATCTCCTGGCGTCGGCGCTTGACGTTGCCCAGCTTGTGTTGCGAAGCTGGTCGAAGGCTGTGTACAGCATACAACCTGCATCAAGTCTGTGCCGCGCAAGCGCGTTACCGACACGCTCCTGTTCGGGCGCGCTTCGCATCCGGGCCGCCGCATAGAGAACTCCTGCGAACTGCCTCTCTGTCGCGAACGAGACATGATCGAAGGGGTCATCGCTCCCAACCGATGCCGTGAACAGCGGCTGGTAGGGAGGGCGGTAACCGAGATGCGGTGCGTAGCGTAGATTCCAGGTCATGGGCTGGTCAGGTTCCTGGCTGGCACGTTCAGGTACCGGCTATCGCGTTTCGCAGCATGTCGGCGACCTGGCGTTGGGCCACCGCGGCGGCATCGAGTTTGCCGCGCATGCTGTAGAACGTATGAAGCATTCCTTGGTAGCGTACGCATGTGGTGGGCACGCCCGCCTCAGCAAGTTTCATCGCGTAGGCCTCGCCGTCGTCGCGTACGGCATCGCATTCGGCGGTGACCACGAGTGCGGGCGGCAGTCCGGCATGGCTTGTGGCCAGCAGGGGCGAGAGTTTCCACTCCGACGGCGGCACGCCATGATCGAGCGCATACGTGCGGAATGCGTGCAGCACGTCTTCCTTGCGTTGCATGAATCCTTCCGCATAGCGCGACAAGGCGTCCGCTTGCAGGCGCGCATCGGTGGCCGGATAGACGAGTGCCTGAGCCAGCAGGGCGGGGCCCGCGTTGTCTCTGGCCAGCAGGCAGACGACGGCGGCAAGGTTTCCGCCCGCCGATTCGCCGAATACTGCCATGCGGGAGGTATTCAACCCGTGCTCATGACCGTGACGGGCGACCCAGTAGCTCGCCGCCCATGCATCGGCGATGGCGGCCGGAAACGGATGCTCCGGTGCAAGACGGTAGTCGACGCTGACAACCGCCAGGCCGGAGTCCCTGGCTAGGTTCCGGCAAACAGCATCGAAGCTGTCGAGGTTGCCCATCAGCCAGCCACCACCGTGGAATGCAACTGTTACGCCTGGCGCGTCTTTGGGGATGTACAGCCGCAATGGAATGTCGCCGCCAGGGCCCGGGATCGAAAGATCAAGGACCGTGTCGATATGCGGGCCTGGCAGACGTGCGGCGGTACGCGCGGCCATTTCGGCGCGTGATTCGTGGTGACTAAGCTGGGCCATGCCAGGCTTCATCGACGCCGCGGCCGCCAGTGGCCGCAGCGAAGGATGGATCTGATCGCTGGGAGAGGAGATCATCGCACTCTAGATCAAGGCGTTGGGGTTGTTGATGGGCCGAATGTGACCTTCGGGAACTTGGCCATGACACCGACACCGCCATCCACCTCGATGATTTCACCGGCCATGTGGGAGCTCAGATCCGAAGCGAGGAACAGAAGTGGGCCGGCGATCTCCGCTGGCGTTGCTGGCCGCCCGAGCGGAATGACATCACTGATGGTTTGCCAGGCTGATTCGTCGAGTCGTTGGTTCAGCCGTGGTGTTCTCACGAATCCGGGTGATACGGCATTGATGCGCACATTGTAGGGTGCGTATTCGACGCCAGCGCATCGCACCAGGTGATGCAAGGCAGCTTTGGACGTGGCGTAGACGACTTCATTGGGCACGGCGCGATTGCCGGCCAGCGAGCCAACGAACACGAGGCTGCCGCCCCCGTCGGCCTTCATCATCTCCCCGCCGATCTGGATGGCCAGGTATGCGTGGCGAACGACGATGTCGAACTGGCGGTCCCACGCTTCGTCATCGAATTCCGCGAGCGGCTTGATGCCTGCAACACCGATGATGTCGATCACACCGTGAACACGTCCAAACTGCTTGCGTGCGGTATCGAAGACGCGTTGAACGTCTGATCGCTGCGTGGCGTCCGCTACGCACGGGATACCTCCCACCTTGTCGGCGATTGCATGGGCAAGCTGCTCGTCGCGGTCGACGCACAGCACTTTGGCACCCGCCTGTGCGAGTGCGTGAACGGTTTGCTCGCCGATTCCCTGCCCGGCGCCGAGCACGATGTATCCGCGGCCGTCGAGGCGCAAAAGAGAGAGGTAATCTGGGGTGGCATGAATGCTGTTTTCTATTGTCATGATTGTTTCCGCTACGCTACCGGGGTTTCACGATGGGATGGCAGCAGCTCTTGCCATCTGGAGCCTTCCTCGAGTTCCGAATCGCAGGCGCCTACGCCGCGCAAATCGAGACCGAGCGCGCGAAGCGGCCCACCTTCGCCGGCGCGTTTTACCGCTTCCAGCAATATACGGCGGACGCGCGTCACGGCCTGGTCAGCGGGCACAAGGTGTTCGCGCGAGCGGTCATAGAGTGGCCCTTGCGACAGCCCGATTGCGGCGTCTTCCACCTCCACGCCGCGCAATCCGGTCCAGTTCTCCTTCATCAGCGCCCGGTCCTGGCCGAACGAGTCCGCCCAACTGGCAGTGAAGGTGCAGGATTGCCGGTTGTAGTAGTTCGGGTTGTCGAGGCCAAGCAGTTCGATGATGCGGTCCTCATTCACGGGCTCGTTCCCATGGATAACGAGGAAGGTGCTGGTATGAGTATCGTCCGCAGGAACCTCCAGAACAGTGAACTGGAACGCTGGCGCGGGAATGATGCGGCCATACGGGACGATGAACGGGACCACGCGGGCGTTCTGGACCCGTGGCGTGTTGGTCTTGCGGAGCGCGACATAGTGGAAGCCGAACGCCGTATCCTCGATCTTCAGCGTCGGCTCCAGATCGTTGGACGCAAGTGCTGCCGGGTTGGTTACATCAGGATTTCGTGTAAACGAGTCGTCCTTCCACCCCGGGCGCGCCATGTTGGTGTGCAGCACACCCACGTGCGAGCTGTCTTCACCACCTTCGACGAGTTGCAGGTAGTTGCAGCCCACGTTGATGCGGAGGACAACACGGTGGCTCGGCTCCACATCCATGAACGCATAGCGGGAGAACGCCGGTTCCAGGTGCTTGGGGCCGACGTAGGCCCAGACGACCCCGCCTTCTTCGCGGACCGGGAATGCAGGCGCTTTCAGGCGTGCAGCGTACTTTGTATCGGCGTGGTTCGGTGTCTCTAGTACAGCGCCGGCAGCGCTGAATTTCCAGCCATGATAGAGACAGCGAATGCCGCCCTCCTCTACGCGTCCCAGCGCCAGCGATGCGCCGCGGTGCATGCACAGTTCCTCCAGGAAGCCGACCTGGCCACTCGAGTCCCGGAAGGCGACATAGTTCTCGCCCAGGAGCCGGACGCGAAGGGGGGGGCAATCTGGCTCCGGCAACTGGGCTGAGGTGCACGCCGGGTGCCAGAAGCGTCTCATCATCTCTCCACCCGGCGTACCTGGGCCGACGCGGCAAAGCAGTTCATTGTCTTCGTGATTCAACATGCGGTACTCCTTTGTTCTAGAAATCTGTGCTTATTGGGCACGCCCCGCACGCGTGCGGGGCGAGGATGTGATTCGGTGGTGCGGCACCAGCCCGCGCCAGTCTTCATCGGGGCCAATCTCGCCTGACACGCCGACGGCTTGATCGATCTGTGCCCGCAGCGCGGGAATATCCTGTTGATCGCGTACGGCGCGCGCCGCTCCCAGCAGACATCGATGCAGGCGACCAATCGCGACGTCGGCGCTGCACAGCAGTTCCTGCGAGCGGTCTCGGATCTTGCCGCTGGAGACGCTGCATGCCGCATCCTCTTGCGTGATGCTGTCGAAGCCGGTGAAGTGCCCATCGCGCTGACACTGGCGATCCTGGCCGAATCCGTTGGCCAGGGACATCGCGTTTGGCGTGTCCCAGGTGTCGTCGGTCATGCCGTACTTGCGCAGCGTCGGTTCGTCGAGGCCGACGAACTTCAGTTGCTCGGAGCGTAGCGGTTCTTCTCCGATGGGCTTTTCGGCATCCCACCAGATATGGAAGAAGCTGCAACGCTCGTCGTTGATCGGTACGATAACCAGCAACAGGTCGCCATTGGCGTTGGCGATGAAGCAGGGCGTGATGAACGAAGTCACGCGCGCAATGCGATGTGCTTCGCCTTGGCGGATCGCCACATAGTGGAAGCCGAAATCGGTCTCGTCCGCTTCGATAATCGGCGCCGAGTCGAACTGCATGTGCGTAGTCTTCTTGGCGTAGTCGAGATCCGAGTCATTGGTCTTGGCCAACGCGGAGCTGTGCAGTACCGTGAGGTGCGAGGAGTCCACGAGGCCCTCGATGACCTGAACGTAGTTGCAGTTGACGATCGCGCGAGCATTGATGCGGTTGGTGTCCGGCAGATCCATGAACGGCCAATGGGGGAAAGGCGGCTCTTCTTCCTTGGGGCCCAGATACGCCCAGACGACGCCGCCAGCTTCACGTACCGGATAGGTCCTGCCCTTGATGCGGTCCTTGAATTTCGGGTCCGCGACGTTTGGCGTTTCCAGTACCGTTCCATCGACCGCGAACTTCCAGCCGTGATAGATGCAGCGCAGGCCGTCGCCATCGGCGCGAGCGAGCTGCATCGACGCGCCGCGATGCAGGCAACCCTCCGCATACATGCCAGCGCGACCGTTCTGGTCGCGCCAGACGACGAACCGCTCGCCCAGAACTTCAATGGTTTGCGGGTCGCCGTTCGGTGCCGGCATATCGGACGATTGTGCAACCGGCAGCCAGAATCGACGCATGGCGTTGCCCATCGCGGTATCCGGCCCGGTCCGGCAGATCAGCTCGTTATCTTGCCTGGTCAACATATTGAGTTCCTCTTCTTTAGTAGTAATTGCGCGTGGACTCAAAGGTCCAGCAGAAGTCGTGGCGACTTTGCGCGCGAGCAGCAAGGCATGAAGCAGTCATTGCGTTCGTGTTCGTCACTCGTGAGGTACAGATCGCGATGGTCGGGGGTGCCGGACAAGACCCGCGTCATGCAGGTGCCGCAGACACCCTGCTCGCACGAAAGCTGCAGATCGAACCCGGCATCGAGCAACGCGTGGGCGGCACTCTCGTCTGCTGCAACCTTGATGATTTGCCCGCTGCTTTTGATCTCTATCTCGAAAGGAGAATCGCCGGAGTTGTCAACGGGTTCGGCGGCGAAGTACTCGCGGTGTAGGTGTGGCTCATCCCATCCTAGTCCTCTCGCCGTGTCCAGGATGTGGTTCATGAAACCGGAGGGGCCGCACACATAGAGATGCCTGTCAGGACCTGGTGCACCAATCGCAGCGGCTGCGTCGAGTTGCTGGTCGAGAGGGCCATCGTCCACATGCACGTGGACACGGTCGCTGAAGCGCTCCACCTGCAGACGGTCGACGAACGCCATCCGGGCCGGCGTTCGTCCGCAGTAGTGCATCTCGAAGGCGCGTCCGTCATGCTCAAGTTGCTGCGCCATGCAGAGGATCGGGGTGATGCCGATACCGCCAGCGAAGAGAAGGGACGTTGCGTCGTCGCTGTGCAGTGCGAAATGATTGCGCGGTGCGCTGATCGAAAGCACATCGCCTTCAGATAGCGTGTCGACGAGCATGGCGGAGCCGCCGCGCGAATCCGGTTCTCGCAGCACGCCAATCCGGTATCGCGACTCCGCGGAGGGCAGGTCATACAGCGAATACTGCCTGATCAGGCCGCCCGGCAAATGCACTTCGATATGCGAGCCCGCCTCGAATTCCGGCAGTCCGGCTTCTGTTGTAGGGGTGAACTCGAGGCCGGCGATTCCTTCGGCAAGGAGAGTCTTCGCGGCAACCTTGACTTTGATTAACGTATCCATCGCAATTCCAAATATCTTCCATGGAAGATTAAAGGGCAAAAAAAATTAGCTGGCAGCAGTAGGGCGGCGCTGCAGGACGACCGGAGAACCGCCGAGCTGCTGCTGGATCAGCCAGCGCGCCAGCCCTTGATCCATGACGCGAACATGCTCGGGAAACCAGTCTGCCAACGCATGGGCAAACGATCGCACCACGTGGGTCTTTCCTGATTTCAGGATTGCGCGCACTTCCAACGCCGAATTGAGAACGGCGGTGTGCTCGTCGATATGGCATCCGGACGACCCGTAGGCCGACTCGCGCATCGCATCATCTTCTTCACCAAAGTGGCGACGCGCGTGTTCGATGAAGCTGTACAGTGCTTGCTCCAGTTCGGCGTCGTCAACTGTCAGCAGGGCGTGTACACAGTCGACGAACTCCCGATGCGTCTGGTCCATCGAGTGATGGTCGAGCGAAAAGTCGTCATGCCACTTAAATCCGGGGGACTGATTCATATGCTTCCTCGATCACTGCTGCATCCGGGCCAGGGTGCGTCACTGTCTGCGCCGCAGATGCGATACGACATACATCAATGCTGAGTGGCCTTCCACGAATGACGTCGCGTGCAGTCGCGCATGATGCTTCGTGAGAATGGCTTCCACGGAAGAATACAAAGCAATACTTTGTATGTCGAGGTAGGGGAAACGCGGAGAAATCCATGCCGATAGATCGATATGGTCTCGATGACTAACATTCTTCCATGGAAGGTGTAGTTGGCGTGAGACAGATCAGGGAAACTATCTAACGATGGTCGATTGACTTTCTTCACTCCGTAAATCAATCTTCCGCGGAAGACAAAAGATTACCCACAAACGGAGGAGACGAGGAAATGAAACGAGAGTCGAACCGGCTCGTTGGTCGGATTCAACGATGGGCCGCTCGCTGTGGATGGGCGCTTGCGGCGGCAGTCGCCAGCAGTGCTGCACATGCCTACGATGGATCGGGGGCGCTGGCGCCCGGTCTCTTGCTGTATGGCCTCATCGATACAGGCATCGAATATGTGAACAATGTGGGGCCCCAGAAGTCGAGCGTCGTGCGCGTCCCTTCGCTGACCGGCTCGTACCCGTCACGCTGGGGGCTGCGCGGGATCGAGGATCTGGGCGCAGGGTACAAGTCAATCTTTGTGCTCGAATCCGGATTCGCGCCAGATACAGGCGGCTCGAACCAGAGTGGACGACTGTTCGGCAGGCAGGCTTACGTAGGGCTGCTCGGGCCTTGGGGCGCTGTTTCGGTGGGTCGCCTGTACTCGCAGATCTACTGGTCGATGATCGGTGACACGATGGGGCCGAATATCTTCGCGGCAGGGCTGCTCGATACCTATCTGGCGCAGGCGCGCGTCGACAACGCCATCGACTACACATTGACGATCGGCGGTTTCACGGCGGCGGCCACCTATTCCCTAGGACGTGATTCGGTAGCGCCGGCAGTGGCAGGTGGCTGTGCAGGAGAATCTCCTACCGACTACCGCGCTTGCAAGGCAATCTCGGCGATGCTCAAGTACGATGCGCAAACCTGGGGAGTGGCCGGTGCTTACGATCGGAACTACGGGGGTGCCGGCACGGGTTCCCCGCTGCCAAGCAGTTCGCAGACCGATACGCGCGAGCTTATCAACGGTTACGTGAAGTATGGCACTGCCACTATCGGCGCAGGCTACCTTCATCGGATCAATCACGGGCTCGTCGCGCCCGGTGTCGTCAGCAAGACCAGCGACTATTGGTGGATCGGCGGCACCTATCTGCCCACCGTACATATTTCGCTCGATTTGCAGTATGGACACCTGTCGGTCAGTGGCACCCAGCTTGGCGCATCCGTCATCGCTGCACGCGCGCAGTACCTGTTCTCCCAACGCTCTGCCTTGTACATCACGGCCGGTCGGGTGTTCAACCAGCGTGATTCGACCATTACGGTGGACGGTGGCGCGCTTCCTGGGTCTTCGAATCCCTTGCCCGGGGTGGATCAGAGCGGCGTCATGATCGGCATTCGACACAAGTTCTGACCTGAACATCAATCGCCCGCATTTCCATATGAGAAGTGCTGAACCTGGAGAAAACATGCTCACACAACCTGTCAATCGATGGTGGAACGTGGTTGCCGGAGCGCTCTGTGCTGCTGTGGGTGCGGGCGTCGTTGGTGTCTACATGTTTGGCGTGTTTGCCAAATCGATTGGCGCCGAATTTGGGTGGTCGCGAGTATCGGTATCTTTGGGATTAACCGCCTTTGCGTTGGCGTCTGGCGTTGGATCCCTGACACTGGGGCTTGCCATCGACCGGTTCGGCCTGCGCAAGGTGACGTCGATCTACGTCCTTCTCTTCGGGGGATCCATAGCGCTGGTCCCGCTGTTGCCCGCGCGGCTCGACTACTTCGTGATGGCATTCGCCGTGATGGGCTTCTTTGGCTCGGCCGCCACGGTGCTGCCCTATGCGGCGGCAATCTGCAACTGGTTCGACCGCGAGCGTGGCCTGGCACTGGGGCTGGTGAATGCCGGAACCGGTATCGGCGCGGCACTGATGCCGCTATACGCCAACTTTCTGCTGTCGCGATATGGATGGCGCGGCGGTTACTGGGGCGTAGCGGTGGTGGTCACCCTTATTCCAATCGTGGCCCTTGCGCTTTGGGTGCGACTCCCAACCGCACAGCGCGGCGCACGTAACCCGAAAGGCGACACCGTTCCGTTGTCGGCGATCGTGAAATCGAGCAGGGCCTTCTGGCTGATTGCGATTGCCATCTTTACCGTTTCGGTTGCAACGTTCGGAATCATCTCCCAGCTCGTGCCGATTGCGACGGATCGTGGCAATTCACCGCTGGTGGCGGCGAGAATCCTTTCGACGGTGGGGATCGGATCACTGTTCGGCAGATTGGCAGCAGGCTATGTCATGGACAGGGTCTTTGCCCCCTACGTGGCGGCCGGCGTTTTCGTCCTGGCCATGATTGGCATGGGTATCCTGACTGCCGCAAACTCGGTGTTCGTGATGACGATCGCAGCAGTCATGGTTGGTGTCGCCGCGGGAGCGGAGGGCGACATCCTGACGTTTCTGGTCAGCCGCTATTTCCCGATGAACGCTTTCGGCAGCGTCACTGGGGCAATTTGGGTGACGTGGGCGTGGGGCGGGGCGCTGGGAACCTATCTGCTGGGATTCTCGTATGACGCGACGCATTCCTACGGCATCGCCATTGCTGGATTTATTGCTGCATTGGCGCTGGGCACCGCGGCGATCCTGAGTGTTGGTCCCTATGCCTTCGCGCTGCCTCGTACTGTAGCTGGCGAAGCAGAATCCGACGCAAAGGTGACCGCTTCGGTCCAGGATGCGTCGGTGTCGTGAATCGCTTTTGGATTGAACCGGACGGAGGTGGCCCACGCTGCGTATGCAGCGCGACTGCCATCACATATCGTGCGTCCTCAGCCAGTCGGCATACTCGGCAATGGATTGCTCGATCGAGTATCTGGGCACGTAGCCAAGTTCGTCGCCGATGCGCGAAATGTCCATGTGGAAGTTGCCCATGTTGACTTCACGTCCAGGGCTTGTCGCTTGCGTGGCATGTGTGGCGGAGCGCAACTCGACCTTGAAGCCGGGAATGGCTTTTTCCACTGCGCGCGCAATCTCGCCGTAGGTTGTCGAGCGCCCGCTCCCAAGGTTGTAGACGCTGTGGTTCAGTTTCGGCGCGCGTACCACGAGCCCCATGCCGTGTGCGATGTCTTTGACATAGGTCTGGTCATAACCATCGTCCGCCGAAGGTACGCCGCCCTTTGAAAAATCGGGCGCCGTTCCTGCCAACCCGGCGCGGATGAGCCGGCTGGGAAGGTTCAGGAACGTGCGATAGCCGGGGCCGAACATGCCGCTGCATCGGACCGTGACGATGTTCAGGCCTTCCTGGCGGCGGTACAGGTTGGCGACGATCTCAAGCGTCTTCTTGGCCCACGACTGCACAATGAAGTTGTCGTCGTCCTCCTGCAGAGGAACGGGCATGTCCTCTCTCAGCGGCAGGAATTCTGGCCCAAGCCCCCAGTACGCGTCCGACGAGCTGGTCAGCACGACGCGGTCGACGCCATATAGCTTGGCCGCCTCGAGCAGGTTCAACTGTGCCGTCACCCGTGCCCGCACTTCCGCGGCAGGTCGCAGAAGCTTCGGGGCGTAACCGGCGGTGTCAATTATGACATCCGGTTTGTACCTGGCCACGAGACCCATGACAGCATGAGGGTCTGTCAGGTCGAGGTACTCGACGAAGACCTGATTGCGCCTGATGGCGTCTGTCAACAAGGACGGCGTCTGCCGGCGCACACCGGTTACGACAACGGTCTGACCCTTGTCGACCAGTTCACGGGCGGTATGCTGTCCAAGCATGCCCGTACCGCCGAAGATGATGATCATGGCTGTATTCCCAAATGGTTAGGCGGAGACGCCGAGCAGGCGGTCGATCAGCGGTTGATTGCCGAGCAGTGCATGGCTTGGCCCACTATGTACTACGCTGCCATGGTCGATCACGACGCAGCGATCGGAATGGGCAAGGGCCAGGTCGTACTTCTGTTCGACGAGGATGATCGTCATGTCGCTGTTTCGCCGCATGCGATCGATGGCATAGAGCATTTCCTGCACGATCAGTGGCGCAAGTCCTTCAATGGGCTCGTCAAGCAGAAGCAGGGAAGGGTTGGTCATTAGTGCCCTGCAGAGTGCGAGCATCTGCTGCTCGCCGCCTGATAGCTGGTCCGCGTAGTTGCGACGCCGCTCCTTCAGACGCGGAAACAGGCCATAGGCGCGCTCGACGTCCCATGGCCCCGGACGGCGTACCACGTCAAGATTCTCCTCGACGCTCAGCGATGGAAAGATTTCGCGCTCCTGAGGTACCCACGCAACGCCAAGCCGATTGCGCTGGTACGCGCGCAGGGTGTCGATGCGCTTGCCGTCGAACCAGATCTCTCCGGCGTGATGGCTCGTCAGTCCGATGATGGTTTCGATCAGGGTTGTCTTGCCGACACCATTCCGGCCGATCACGACGAGAGTTTCCCCGCGTTGCACCGACAGCGTCAGATCATGCAGGACACGAGCGGACTTGTAGCCCGCACAGAGTCCGCGTATGTCTAGGAGCGTGCGGGTCGACGCTGAAGCCGCACGCGATTCGATGGATTGCGGGCTCATGCCGCCATTTGTCACGGCGAGCGGAGGTTCCGCCTCAAGCTTGGCTTCCAAGGTATGCCTTCCTCACGTGCTCGTTGGAACGGACTTCATCAGGCGTGCCTTGAGCGATGACGTCGCCGCCTGCGAATACAGAGACCCGGTCTGCATAGCGAAAGACAAGGTGCATGTCATGTTCGATAAAGAGCACCGATGTTTCGCCGGCCAGATTCGACAACTGCTCGAACAGCGCCACGCCCTGGGCGGTGGACAGGCCGGCGGCGGGCTCATCGAGGAGCAGGATGCGCGGGCGCATGGCGAGTGCGAGCACCACCTCCAGCACACGTTGCTCGCCGTACGGCAGTTTGTGAGTGGGAAGTCGAGCGGCACCAAGGAGACCAAAGCGTTCAAGCAGGTCGGTTGCCTCGTCGATCTGCCTCGTCATGCGGCGCACTGCTCGCCATGTAGGGCGCGTCAGGCCATCGCGTTCGCACAGCGCCAGAACCACGGACTCCAGCGGGTTAAGTGTGGGAAACAGCGTATTGGTCTGGAAGGTACGCACCAGGCCATGGCGCACGCGTTGCTGAGGCGTGGACGCCGTTATGTCGCGACCATCGACCAGCAGTCGGCCGCCAGTAGGTTTGAGCAGGCCCGTCACAAGGTTCACGAAAGTGCTCTTGCCCGCGCCATTCGGGCCGATGATCGCGTGCCGTTCGCCGCAGCGCAGCGAGAAATTGAGCCGCTCGAAAATCTGGAGGCCGCCAAATGACATCCTGAGTTCGCTGGTTTGCAGTACGAGGTCCGTGTTCATGCACGCATCTCCTTCCATGCGTTCAGACGTTCGAGCAGGGTTGGCAGGATTCCCTTGCGGAAAGTCGCCACGATGAGTACTAGCAGGAGGCCAATCCAGAAGTACCAGTAGATTGGATTGAACGTCGAGAGAAGGTCGCGGAGCAGGATAAATACGGCGGCACCGATGAATCCTCCGTACAGCACGCCCGTACCTCCAATTACTAGCATCACGAGTACGTCCGCCGAGCGCGTGAATGCCAACGCTTCGGGCGACACGAACTCGGTGGTCTGCGTGAGCAGGGCGCCCGCAATACCCGCCAGCGCGGCGGACATTCCGAAGACGACGGTGAGATCACGGTCCAGGGGCGCGCCCAGCATGATCATGCGCCGAGGGTTGTCCCGTGCCCCAAGCATCGACAGCCCGAACGACGATTTGACCAGTGCACGCACCGCCAGAAAGCAGACCAGGACGACAACGAACGTGTAGACGTAGGCGGTCCGCCCGGCCATGTCGAAGCGGAATTGGCCAAGGAGGGGCGCGATCTCGATGCCTGGCAGCCCGTCGTCGCCGCCAGTGACGTCAGTTGCGCGGTGAACGGCATCGAAGAGGATCATGTTGAGGCCGAGAGTGACCATCAGCAGACCGACGCCATGCATGTTGCGCAAAATGCGCCCGGCGACCAGGCCGGCGAGACCCGCCAGCGCGCCTGCCATCAGCAGGCCGCTGATGGGCTCCGTCCAGCCGTACTTGCCGAGGAATGCGGCCGCGTAGGCACCGATGCCGAAGAACGCCGCATGGCCGAGCGAAGGGATACCGCGATATCCGAGCAGCAGGTCCAGGGACAGCGCGAACAGGCCCCAGATCATGATTTGGGATACGAGTACAAGATCGCTGCCCGGGCAGAAGAACAGGCCCAGCAACGTCGCCCAGAAGAGGAGCTCCAGGCGCCCGATGCGGGCCAGGGATCGAAAATGTTCGACAAAATTGGGACGAGTCATGTCAGACCTTCCTGCCTGTCAGGCCCTGCGGTCGCCACATCATGATGAGCACCGTCAAGGCGTAGATGAACAGTCCACCGGCCTCTGGCAGGTAGTACTTGCCTACCACGTCAGCCACGCCGATCAGGGCAGCCGCGAGCAGGGTTCCGGGAATGTTGCCCATCCCGCCGACCGAGACGACGATCAGTACATAGACGAGATAACGCAACGGGAAGTTGGGATCCAGGCTCAGCAGGTTGGCCGACAACGCACCGCCAAGCCCAGCCATTCCGCCGCCGAGCGCAAAGGTCCATGCGAAGATGGCGCCGGTATTCATGCCGCTGCCCGATGCGGCGCGACGGTTGTCGACGCACGCGCGTACCATGGCGCCAAACCGCGTGTACTCGATGCCCAGTGTCAGGGCGGCGCAAAGTAGCCCGCCAGCGACGAGCACGAAGATGCGGTAGCACTCGAGGTCTAGCCCGAGCACCGAAACCTGGCCGCTGAGCCAGGCAGGGACCGAGACCGGGCGAAATGCGGGGCCCCAGATATAGGCGACCGACGAGATGGACATGAAGACCAGGCCCAATGTCAACAATACGTGGGTCAGTTCGTCGGCTTCATAGAAGTGACGGAGCACCAGGCGTTCCAGTGCCAGCGCCAGCGCGCCCGCGGCGATGAACGCGAGCGGCAGGCTAGCCAGGAATGGAATACCCGTGGCATCCATCGCGCTGACCATGACATAGCCGCCCAGCATGGAGAAGCTGACCTGCGCGAGGTTGACAAAGCGCATCATCCCCATGGAGATGGACAGGCCAACGGCGATGATGAACAACAGCACGCCGTAGGACAGGCCATTGAACAGAAGCGTTGCGATCGTAGTAAGAGTGGTCATGACTGTGCCCGCCCCCGGATTACTTGGCGAGTACCGCCTTGAAGGTCTCGAACTCGATGTTCTGCAACACCCCGTCACGCCGCTCCACGCGGCGGATGTAGACGTTCTGGGTCACATCGCCAGTGTTCTTGTCGATGGCCAGCGGCCCGCGTGGGCTTTCAAAGGAACGGCCCTTGGCGAAGGCCATGAACTTGTCCGGGTCAAACCGGCCCTGCCCCTGGGCAGCTAGGCCGTCGTAGATCAGCCGCATCGCATCCCACACGGCAATGCCTCCTGCCGCAACCCGAGGGGTCTTGCCGTACTGCGCGGCGTAGTCGGCGACGAACTGCTTGTTGAGTGCTGAATCGTGGGCGGAAGAGTAGACCCCCGCCGTTACGATCCCGAGGGCGGCGTCGCCTGCCGCGTCGATAAGGCTCTCGTCACTCATATCGCCAGTGCCGATGAGCCTGATCTTCCCGTTGTTGAGGCCCGCATCGGTGTAGGCCTTCAGGAATTGCGGTACCAGCTCGCCAATCGGAAAGAACGCGAATACCGCGTCGGGCTGCGTATCCTTGATGCGCTGCATGTAGCTCGAGAACTCGGGGCTGCGCACCGGCACCCGCGCCGTTCCAGCCACCTTGCCGCCCAGGTCCGAGAAGGTCTTGATAAAGGTGGCCTCAGTGTCGTGACCGGGCGCGAAGTCCGCAACTACGACGAACGGCTTCTTCATCCCGTTCTTGTACGCCCATTCCGCTAGCGGACGCACCGGCTGCGGGACAGAAAAGAACGTGCGTGCGTAGTACGGCGACCTCGCAACGATGCCCTGTGTGGCGGCTCCTGTGATGATCGTGGGGACTTTGGCTTCGGTGACGAGCGGCGCAATCGCCAGCACATTCGGCGTGAAATCGGGCCCGACAAGGATGCTGACCTTTTCACGCACGATCAATTCCTGCGCCAGCCGCTTGACCAGTTCCGGGTTGGGGCCAGTGGTGTCGCGCTTGACGAACTCGATTCTCCTGCCGGCGACCGTGTTGCCGTTCTTCAGTTGGAAAAGCTTGATGACGTTGTCGGATATCCCGAGATCGACAGGCTGATGCACGTGCATCACGCGGGAAACTCCTCCGGTATTGCAGACGGCGCTTCCGCGCTGTTGATAGGGGGGCGCCTGGCCGCCGAGCAGATGGACACGGCGCCCCGGGCAAGAATCCGGGCGATCGCGCAAGTAGGGATCGAGCCGTGCCTGATGCTGACGGGTCCCGTCGAAGCGAGTCGACGTGCCCTGGCCCGATGCGGGCTCGGACTCCAGGACGTTGATCTGTTTGAAGTCAACGAAGCCTTTGCATCCGTTGTCCTCTACTTCAACCGTCACGCCGGCGTTGATCCGGAGAAGGTCAATGTGAATGGCGGTGCCATCGCACTGGGCCATCCAATCGGCGCCACCGGGGGCATCCTGATCGGAACGCTGCTTGACGAACTTGAGCGCCGCAACGAACGCATCGGCGTTGCCACCATGTGCACGGGATTGGGCATGGCTGTCGCAACTGTGATTGAAAGAATCTGAGCATAGAGGCCGTCATGATCATTACTTCAACCGATTCGACCACCGGTATCGCGACGCTGACCTGGGACGTCCCGGGTTCACCGGTGAATGTCAAGAATAGGGCCGCAATCTTTTCTTTCATCGAAGCTGTAAATGATGTCGTTTCGGATTCGACAGTGAAAGGCATCATCGTCACTTCCGCAAAGCGCGACTTCATCTCTGGCGGCGATCTGTACGAACTGCGCGCCGCACGCACGCCGGAGGCAGCCGGCGCGCTGGTCGCCGATATCGGCGCATGCCTGAGGCGGCTGGAGACGTCAGGCAAGCCTGTGGTTGCCGCGATCAATGGTTCGGCAATTGGCGGCGGTCTCGAGGTTGCGCTCGCCTGTCATCACCGCATCGCGACGGATGACAATGCCACCCGAATCGGCATGCCGGAGGTGACATTGGGGCTGATGCCTGGATCTGGCGGCACGCAGCGGCTACCGCGCCTGATCGGAATCCCACGCGCGGCATCGCTGCTTCTGGATGGCAAGCTCCTGCCGGTGAAAGAAGCGCATGCGCTTGGAATCGTAGACAAGATCGTTCCCGCCGCGGAGCTTCTTGATGCGGCGCGCGCCTGGTTGCTCGATGGCCTTGTCGCGAGCCAACCTTGGGATCGCGAAGGATACGCCCTGCCTGGCGATGATCCGCAATCGATGAAAGGGCGCATGTTCTTCATGGGCGCTTGGCCGAAGGTGCGTCGCAAGACGTCACCGGAGGATCCCGCGGCGGCTGCGATTCTGCAAGCACTCCACCACGGCCTGGAGCGAGGCATCGATGCAGGTCTGAAGATCGAAGCACGATTGTTCGCAGGCGTTGCCAGCTCGGATGCCCCTGCTTGAAATCGTGCGTGGCGAAGCGACCTCCGATGAAGCCGTGGCGAAGGCGCTCGATCTGGCAAGGGTTCTTGGCAAGACGCCGATCGTCGTGCGTGACGGGCGCGGCTTCTATACCAGCCGGGTGGTCGGCGCGTACACGCGGGAGGCACTGCTGCTTCTCGCCGAAGGCGTCCCGCCGCAGATCGTCGACAACGCAGCCATCAATGCTGGCATGCCGATCGGCCCGCTGGCGATGGCGGACCAGACATCGCTCGATCTTCTCTTCGATATTCTCGGCAGCCTGGCAGGGGAGGGTAAGGAGCAGGAACCATTCACTCGGGCCCTTGCCGTGCTGAATCGCATGGCGTTGCAACTGGGGCGGCCCGGTCGCAAGGCGGGAAAAGGCATCTACGACTACGAAGAGAACGGCGACAAGACCGCCTGGAGTGGACTGTCATCGGAGTTTCCGCGTACGGCGCCGCTGCCGAGCCCTCAAGACATCGAAAGGCGCCTGATGCACATTCAGGCACTCGAAACGATTCGGGCGTTGGACGAGCACGTTATCAATGACCCAATGGCCGCTGACGTCGCATCGGTGCTGGGATGGTCGTTCCCGGCCTTCAAGGGCGGTGTTCTCTCTTACGTCGATGGTATCGGTGCCATCGAGTTTGTCAGCCAGTGCAAGGTTCTGGAAGAACGCTACGGAGAGCGGTTCGCCCCCCCCGAGAGCTTGTGCCGGATGGCCGTCGAGGCACGTACGTTTCGGGATCTTGCGGGGGAAAGTCATGTTTGAGCTTTCCTGTGCAGACCTGCAGGCAATATGCCGGCAAGTATTTCCACCGTTGGTTCAGTCCCTGGAGCTCGAGGTAACAAGCGCCAACGGCGGGGTTGTAGAGGTTCGGATGCCGATCACGAAGTATACCGCCAGGCCAGACGGGGTCATGTCCGGACAGGCGCTGTGCTCGCTGGCCGATACAGCGATGGTGCTCGCGCTGACCAGTGCAATTGGAGAATTCCGGCCGATCGCCACCGTTGATCTCCGCGTGACGTTCATGGGTGCGGTGCGTGACACGGATGCGATTGCGACAGCCACGGTGGAGCGAGTCGGCGCCAGCCTGGCCTTTGTTTCCATGGTCGTGACATCGCAGGAGGGACGCGTCGCGGTACGCGCCAGTGCCACGTTTGCAATGCCGCGCGAGAGCGGTGCCAAGGAGAAAGCAGCATGAGTACGCGTCCGATCAAGGTGGTAGTGGCAGGTGCGGGGATTGGAGGGCTCGCTGCTGCGATCGCCCTCCGTCAGCAGGGATGCGAGGTGGTAGTGGTGGAGCAAGCGGCGGAGCTTGGCGAAGTTGGCGCAGGCGTGCAAATGAGCCCCAACGCTGTCAAGGTACTGCGGGCGCTGGCCGTCGAGCCACTGGTTCGCGAAACCGCATGCGAGCCATTGGCGTTTACGGGGCGCGACTGGAAAAGTGGTCGTGTCCTGTACCGGACCCCAATAAAGGGTACGTTCGAGCGCTTGTACGGCGCGCACTATTACCACGTGCACCGGGCCGATTTGCATCATGCACTGTGCGAGCGGCTGGGCGACGCGGAACTGCGAGTTGGCCAGCGCGTGCTGGGCGTCGAACAGCATGGCGAGGTGGCAAGTCTGAAACTGGCCGATGGCAGTGCCGTGGAGGCGGATGTGGTCATCGGCGCGGATGGTATTCATTCGGCCGTGCGCCGCAGCATCGTGGGCGATGACAAGCCCCGCTTCACTGGCAACATCTGTTGGCGAGGGATGGTTCCAGTGGCGGCGCTGCCGAAGGGCCACGTGGAGCTTGCGTCGTCGAACTGGCTTGGTCCGAAGGGGCACGTCGTTCACTACTACGTCCGGGGCGGAGCCATGGTCAACTTCGTGGCGGTGTACGAGACTGACGAATGGAAGGAGGAATCGTGGTCCACGCCAAGCTCGGTCGATGAGCTACTTCAGACGTATTCGGGGTGGAACGAGGAGTTGTTGCGGACTTTCCGTGCGACGGAGCGCTGTTTCAAGTGGGCGCTCTATGACAGGGATCCTCTCCCGCACTGGTCCGAAGGGCGAGTGACGCTGCTCGGTGATGCCGCGCATCCGATGTTGCCATTCCTGGCGCAGGGCGCTGCCATGGCGATCGAGGATGGCTACGAGTTGGCGACGACGCTTGGCAAATTGCGCGACGGTGTGGGTGTCGAGGCGGCTCTGATCGCCTACGAGCAACGGCGCATTCCCCGAACGAGTCGAGTACAGCTCGGTGCGCGCGCTCGAGGCACGACGATGCATCTACGATCGCCGTGGGCCCGAATGAAGCGAAATCTCGGATTCATGCTCCGGAGTTTTCGGAAGCCCGAAACGACCACGCATCGTGCCGAGTGGATCTACGGCTATGACGCCACGCAGGCCTAGGCAATGCAAGCGGATCATGAGTTCGCTCGCCATGAAGCTTTGTGAGTTGCGAACGAGGGAGAAAGAATGAAAGCAGTCGCGTACTGCATGAAGGGTGGTGTCGAAGTGCTGACCGACATCGATTTGTACGATCCTGTTCCAGGAGCACGCGATCTGCTGGTAAGCGTTCGGGCGATCTCTGTCAATCCCGTGGACGTGAAGCGACGACATCGGGACGAACCTTCCGACGGCACATACCGCGTCCTCGGCTATGACGCGGCGGGCATCGTAAAGGCCGTCGGAAGTGATGTGACACGATTCAAGCCTGGCGATGCTGTTTACTACGCTGGCGCCAGGGACCGGCCCGGCACAAATGCGGAACTCCACCTCGTCGACGAACGGATCGTGGGCTGCAAGCCGAAATCAATCTCGTTTGCCGAGGCTGCCGCGTTGGCACTGACGTCAATCACGGCGTGGGAGATTCTCTTTGATCGCATGAAGTTGCCCTATGGACGTCGCGGTCCGGCGGGAACGTTGCTCGTGTTGAATGGTGCCGGCGGTGTGGGCTCGATGGTGATCCAGCTCGCCAGGCGGCTGACCGGATTGACTGTCGTCGCATCTGCGTCACGTGCGGAATCCGCCGCGTGGGTGCGCAGTCTTGGGGCGCACCACGTCGTGAATCACAATCGACCGATCGATGAAGAAATCAGGGCGATCGGCCTGACGGGCGTCGATTATATGGCCGCACTTACCACGACAGCCGGCTGCGGTCCTAGTCTCGCGCGTGCTATCAATCCCCAGGGCCAAATTACCCTGGTAGATGACTTCAATGAAAGCATTGCGCCATTCAAGCAAAAGAGCGTCACGATATCGTGGGAAATGATGTTCACGCGATCGATGTTCGAAACCCCAGACATCGCGGCGCAACATGAAGTACTCAACGAGATCTCGGCGCTAGTAGATGCGGGAGTGCTGAGGACGACCCTTGCGCAAACGCTTGGCCCCATCAATGCGGAGTCCCTTCGCAAAGCTCATGATATCGTCGGGTCGGTCCGTACGATGGGCAAAATAGTGCTGGAGGGCTTTCAGGGTAGTTGACCGCGGGACGGACGTTCCCAGGAATAGCCCGGGGTCGCCACGGGTAATCATCTTCCGGATACTGGATACCGGAATTGGGGAAGGCGAGTGCTCCTCTAGTTCAACGAGAAGATATCAACCCGAGCCTCTAAAAATCGCTGCCTTACGACGCCAGCAAGCCCATTGTGCCGGTGATGGAGGCGGTCACGACACCGCTCTTCATGGCAGTCAACGCATCGCTTCCCATTTCATTCAATAGTGGAACTGATTGCGTATGCGAAAACGCGCTCACTCTCGTATGGCAGCACGGGCATCGGGAGCGTGCCACCCAAGCGTCGAGTCCTTGGCTCAGCAGACCGGGATGAAGCTGACGCACATTCCTTACAAGGAGGCATCACTTGCTGCTGTTGCGGTGGCCGCAAATGAGGTCAACCTGGCGGCTGGATCTCTTTCGTCACTACGCCCTTATCTGGAGAACGGAAAGATTCGGCTGATCGCGGTGACAACGCGGAGTCGATCGCCAGTTGTACCAAACGTGCCCAGCGTGGCGGAATCAGGTGTCGCAGGATTTGATGCGGCGGTCGGCATTGGATTTGCGTTGCCGCCTGGCGCGTCACAGGACGTCGCTAGTCGCCTGCATGAGAGCCTCACAGAGGCCATGGCGGCTCCTGGTGGGTTCGCAGCAGCAATACGAGCAACAAATCAGGAGTGACACAGCGAAATACCGAAGGGTGATCGATACAGCCGGATTGCATGTTGATTGAGCAGGTGCATTGCTGACGGGACACAACCCTGGCATCGTTTGGCGCGACCTTGACAGCCTCGCGCTCGGCGCGTCCAACAGCGGTGCTTGCCATGGCACTGACCGCCACGCCGTGGCGGCCTTCACGCAACGTATTGGCCACGGGGCGTAGCTCACTGCCGGTCTTGCCCTGGCTTATTGGATGCTTAGTCGGGCGTAGATGGAGTTTTTTCGGGGCGTGCCGCCGGCGAATGGATCGAAAGTGCGATGACCCCGAAGCCAGGACGGCCTGACCAAGGGGATTGCTGCCCACCGGAACGGTCACCTGCGACTTCAGTTTGACCTGTTCCAGCAGGTTTCATCGTTGGATATTGCCGTCAGATCCTGACGAGGTTGACGCCGGCGAGCGAACCGAACGGCAGCCCGGACAGTGACCCGCCAACAGCCAGCGGACCCAGGTCCACCGGAAAGTAGCCGACCGCCTCGATCAGCTTGCGAACCTCGGCTTTTGCATCGACGTCGTCGCCGGAATAGAACAGCACGCGCTGTCCGCCGGACGCGGTCGGTTCAGGCAGGACTCGGACGTCGAGATGATTGAATGCCTTGACGACACGCGCGCCAGGCACCGCCTCACCGACCACCTGGCTGGAATGCTTGCCGGCGAGATCGATGGCCTTGATGCCATAGGCAGCCAGTGGATTGTTCGGGTCCTTCGCGTCGGGCGAGTCCGCATCGAGAAACGCGACCGGATTCGTGCCATCGATAACGATGCGCCGGTTCCAGGCGGGCAAGCCATTCAGCGCCTTTTCGATGTCGACCCAACGAACCGCCACCACAACGATGTCGGCGCTAGCCGCTTCTTGGACCGTGCCCGCCTTGATCAAGGGCTGGAGCTCTTCCGTGAGCGCTTTCAGCGACGCGGGGCCGCGGCTGTTTGCAATGGTCGCGGATAGTCCGTGCTTCGCAAGCAGTCGCGCAATATTTGAGCCGAGGGCGCCGGCGCCGATGATACCTATGGTCATTCTTTACTCCTCTTTGGTGATCTGGGGCAGAAACAGGTCCAGAGCCCCAACGCCCCAGTCGCTGGAAGTCCGGTTACTAATCATATGTGTGTCAGTGACATAGTTACATATATATTCAAATAAAAAGCTCACCACGCAGATGGGAGCGAAAACTTCCCGAGGCGTGCCACTTCTTCGGCGATATCGGCAATGGTGACCTTCGCCAGTTCTTCCTCAAGCGCTTTGCGCGCGAGTGCCAGCGCGGGTTGCATCGCGGCTACGATATTGCCGCCCACGGGACAGGTCTCGCTGGGCGGTGTCCGGTGCAGCGTAAAAAGCTCGGTGTCCTCGACAGCCTCGTAGACGTCCAGCAACCGAATCTTGTTCGCGGGCTTTGCGAGCAGGGCACCGCCGCCTGCGCCGAGCATCGACCGGGTCAAGCCAGCGTCATTCAGCCGCGACAGCAACCCCCGTATCACGACAGCGCTGGTATTGACGGAGTGCGCAAGGTCCTCGGATCGCAACGGCTTGCCGTCGCTGACGGCGATCGCAGCCAGCGCATGAATGGCAACGGCAAAGCGTGTACTGGTCGGCATGGCAATCTTAATGACTAAGTGTCACCAACACTATTACATATGGCACTCCATGTCAAGGTATGTTTGCCTGGGGCAGGGCGCAACGCGCTAGCGCGTCCGATTCAACGCTTCGAAGCCTGCGACGAGCGCATCGAGCAAATGACGAACAGCCGGAACCATGCCCCGCCGGGAGGGGAAGATTGCGTGTATGAGCCCCGGGGTCGTGGACAGGTCGGGCAGCAGATGCAGTAGCCGGCCTTCGTGGATATCGGCGACCACGAGTTCCCGGGGGAGTACCGCTACACCAATGCCTTGTAGCGCGGCCACCCGCAGACTTGCAAGGTCGTCTGTTGCCAGTCGCGGCTGATGCGCCAACGATGCCTCCTGCCCATCGGCGTTTACGAGGTTCCAGGCGAACTTCTCGTTTCTGCCCGCCATGGAAAGCGTTGGCCATGCTTTCAATGATTCGAGCGACGTCGGTGTTGGATAGCGCGCCGCCAACGCAGGACTGGCAACCAGGATCTGTGTCGACAGGCCCAGTTGGCGCAGCGCGAGGTCGGTATTTTCCAGAGGCGGGAACCGGACCCGGATCGCAAAGTCGAGTCCTTCCTCGACCACGTCCACGCGGCGATTGGTTGCGTCGACCAGCACTTGAACCTGCGGGTTGTCCGCCACGTAACGCGCAATGATTTCGGAGACGCCAGAGCCCAGCAGTCCCACCGGGCAACTGATTCGCACGGTGCCCTGCGGCTGGATCCGCGTCTGATCGACGATGTCCTTGGCGGCCCTGGACTCGGCCACAAGGGCAGCGCAGTGCTGATGGAATCGCCGGCCGGTCTCGGTCAGCGACAGGCTTCGGCTCGTTCGATTGAGCAGCCGAACGCCTAACTCCTCCTCCAACGCGCGCACGCGCCGGCTGAGCCTTGACGTCTGGGCGCCGAGGCTGCGTGCAGCCGCCGTGAAACTCCCATGCTCGACCACTTCTGCGAAGAGCCGAAGGTCGTTGAGATCGGTGATCTGCTTCATCGGTGCGCTTCCGTTGAGTTTTATCGTTCTACCAGAGGCAATGATAGTTCCTGAGAACGGATATATGCGCATCATCGTTGTTCGCCTAGCATGTTTCCGTGGCTGGGCACTTGGCCGACATCGCAGACGTGCCGGCCTGGCAGACGGCCCGCTTTCCGGGCAGCGGAGACAAGGACACAAACCATGCTGGCTCATCGGCGTTGGAACTCACTGGACGAAGCGAATGCGGGCTGGCTGCAGGCGAAATACCACTTCGCGGTCAGTGCCGACGGTAATCCCGAGCATGCGGCTCTGGGCCCCCTGATCGTCTGGAACGATGACGAGATTGCGGTCGGCAGCGGTTTCCCGATGCACGGGCACCGCGACATGGAGATCGTCACCTACGTGCGCCAGGGCGTTCTTGGGCACCGGGACACGTTGGGCTCCGAAGGAACGATGCGCGCCGGCGACGTGCAGGTTATGAGCGCCGGCACAGGCATCCGCCATGCCGAGTTCAACAAGGCAGATGTTCCGCTCAAGGTCTATCAGATCTGGCTGCAGCCGCGCGAAGCCGGCGGCGAGCCGCGTTGGGATACGAAACCGTTCCCCAAGAGCGATCGCTCCGGCCGCTTCGTCGTGCTAGCCAGTGGCTATGCGGGCGATGAAGGCGCGTTGCCGATTCGCGCCGATGCGCGACTGCTTGGCGCGACGCTCAAGGCGGGCGATTCCATACACCAGATGTTGGGCGTGGCACAGCACGCGTATCTCGTCGTTGCGTCGGGACGCATTGAAGTTAACGGTGAGCGCATGGATGCACTAGATGGTGTTGCGATCACGAACGTGGCGGCGGCGGAGATCGTCGCCGTCGAGGATTCTGAGCTGGTGATGGTGGACATCGGCTGAGGACTTTCATTGCGTAGTCCACCTAACCACATGTTTCAGGAGATCGTCATGGATCGCTATAAATTTCTTCCGTTGCTGGGCCGCATTCTGATTGGTGCGCCGTTCCTTATGAGTGGCCTGAACAAGCTGGCCGCATACTCCGCCACCGTTGGCTACATCTCGGCCGTTGGACTGCCGGCGCCATCGCTTGCGTACATCGTCGCGGTAGTGGTCGAGACGGGCGGTGGTCTGCTGCTGATGCTTGGCTACCGGGCCCACCTGGTGGCGCTGGCCATGGCGCTGTTCAGCCTGGCGACGGCGGTGTTCTTCCACCACAACTTTGCAGACCAGAACCAGATGATTCACTTCCTGAAGAACGTGATGATGGCCGGCGGCCTGTTGCAGATCACTTATTTTGGTGCCGGCGCGTTCAGCCTTGACGCGCGTGCCAGGCGCGTTGGCTCGCGCACAGCGCCTGCGAGCGCAAGCTGAGTTGAGCGTTGACTTGGATTCACATCCTTCGATACACAGCCGCGACGGCTGCGTGGCTACATAGGTGGCCATCGGCCGCGAACTGACATGGAAATGATGACGAACACTGTTTCTGCCAATGGCGCCCGTATCCCGTCGCTCGGGCTAGGCACTTACGGCATGCGCGGCGCCTCGCTTTCCGGCATCGTGGCTGGTGCCTTGCGCGCGGGCTTCCGCCATATTGATACCGCGCAGAGCTACGCCAACGAAGCCGACGTTGGGGTAGGCGTGTCCGAGTCCGGTGTGCCGCGCTCGAACATCTTCATCACCACCAAGGTCTGGGTCAGCAACTACGCGCCGGAGCAGTTCGCTACGTCGGTCGACGAGAGCCTGCGTAAGCTGCGAACCGACTACATCGACCTGCTGTTGCTGCACTGGCCCAGCAGTGCGGTACCGCTGGCTGACCAGATTGGCGCGCTCAATGCGTTAGTGCGCGCGGGCAAGGTGCGGCATATCGGGGTCAGCAACTTCAATCGGGCCCTGATGGCGCAGGCGATCGCGCTTTCCGAGCATCGCCTTGTCACAAACCAGTTCGAGTACCACCCTTATCTCGACCAACGGCGGCTGGTTTCTGCAACGCGCGACGCTGGTCTTGCCATTACTGCGTACTGCGGCATGGCGGTGGGGCGGGTGTTTTCCAGTCCGCTGCTCCAGGCGATTGCGAGTCGTCACCAGCGCGGCGTTGCGCAGATTGTGCTTCGCTGGCTCGTTCAACAAGATGGCGTAGTTGCATTGTCTCGGACGACAAATCCCGAACGGCTGCGCGAGAACGCGGCGATCTTTGATTTCGAGCTCTCGTACGACGAGATGCACGCCATCTTTGCGCTGGAGTTGCCTGGCAGTCGCATCGTCGATCCGCCTGGTCTGGCACCGGTCTGGGACTGACCTGCGAGAAGCGATGCCCGTAGACAACCATCAAGGAGAATGCCAATGAACGACCGTCTCCATAAACTGCTCTATCGCAACCTTCAGGAGGTCTTTGGCGAAGGTGACGCAGAGCGGCGCGGCCATCAAGGAACTCTATACCGAAGACTACGTGCTCTACGTACCTATGGGTACGTTCGTCGGGCACGACGCGCTCGATAAATTTGCAGGAGATCTTCGAGCGACGCACCCGCATTTTGCATATGCGCCGCACAAGCAAGCCCAGGCCCTCCACAATGCGGGTCGCCTGGCATGGGGTTCCGGTCCGCGTGGCGAAGCGCCCGAGTATACAGGCGTGGACATCATCATCGTTCGCGACGAGCGGATCGAAGCGCTTTACGTGTTTCTGGATGCGATGCCGTCATAGCTCAGTCATCACCTTTCTGGCTTTCCAGATCCTTCAGCATGGCAACCTGCCTCCAGTCCGGAAGGTCGCCTCCCCCCTGGAAGCCCGTGCGAATAGCGGCGAGGACACGGCGCGCATCGTCTGTCCTGCCTTGTCGCGTCCATAGGCCGGCCAGGCTCAGCGTGCCTTGCAGTTCCAGCGCTCTTGCTCGCTGCGCATGGGCTACCGCAATTGCCCTGTGAAAACACGCCTCGGCATCGCCTTGGGTCTGCGTGGACGAGCCGTCCTTCGATTGCTGCAACATCAGTTCGCCCTGCAAGCGATGCAATCGCGCCTTGTCGACCTGCTCGCCGGATTCGTCTGCGATCGAGAGTCCATCGGCGACGTGCTCGAGCGCGGCTTCGGTTCGTCCGGCCTGCCCATAGGCTTCGGCCAGCAAGCCGAGCAGACCCGGCCTTCCGAGCGCAGCGCCCGTCATCTCGCATGCATGGAGGCCGTGGAGTATCCGGGCAATCCCGTCCTCGTGACGGCCCGTGTGAGCCAGGGCCCAGCCTTGCAGGATGGCGCCGAGTCCGAGAAAGAAAGGCAGCCCTTGCTCGTCCGAGACCGCAATGGCCGCCTCGGCATAGTCGCGGGTCAGGTCGTACTCGCCCCTGCATTGATGGACCTCGGCCGCAAAGACCAGGCAGAGCGCAAGGTTGTACGCGTCAGGGCGTGCGCGGGCAAGTGCGACGGCATCATGGGTGTATGACCGCGCCTGATCCGGCATGCCGAGGTACCACAGCGTCCATCCCAGCGCTGCCGTGGCGTGCACGGCCGGGTCGCGCCCGTAGCCGAGAAGATAGTCGTACGCCGTTTCGGCCGGGCGCTGCAGGGCGAGCACTTCCGCCATATGTGTGCGGGCTTCGTCGAGCAGGCCAAGGCGGAACGCGGTAGCACCCAGCGTGCGATGGGCTTCCGCGAGATGCCCGGGCTTGCCGCTCTTCGACGCCAGATCTAGCAGGCGCTTGCCCAGCGATTGGGCTGTCTCGTACCGGGCGCGCAACTGATAGAACGTCCACAGGCCCACCAGGGCAGGGAAGACGTATTGGGTTTGCCCTTCCGCTTCACAGAGCGCCAGCGCGCACTTGTAATTCGATTCCACTTCCGGAGAGGCCTGACCGCGGGCCGACGTGAGGGCCGGGCCGAGCGTCAGCCGCAAGGTCAGTTCCTCGCGTGCGCTTTCCGGCGTGATGGACCCTTGCTTCTGCAATTCGATGGCGCTGGAGAGTTGGTGGATCGCTTCGGTCAGCGCGGAACGCTGCAGCGCTTGCTGGCCGGCGCAATGCAGATACTCCACGGCCTTCGGAAGGTTGCCGCTCTTGCTGTAATGATGGGCAAGCTGGCTGCAATAGTCTTTCAGGCGGCTCTGGAACAGCGTCTCGATTGCCTGGGCCGTGCGTTCGTGCAGCGCGCTGCGTTGCTCCGAGAGCAGGGAGTTGCCGGCGACTTCCTGCGTCAAGGCGTGCTTGAACGCATATTCGATGTCGGGATAGGCGAGGCGCTCGTAGATGAAGTCCGCTGCCTGCAGGTCGGCCAGAAGCGGGCGCAGCTTGTCTTCCGGGAGGGCCGTGACCTGCTGCACCAGTGTCAGCGGAAATTCCTTGCCGATGATGGCCAGTACCTGCAACAACTCCTTGTGGCCGAAGGCGAGCCGGTCGATACGGGCGGCCAGTACGCCCTGCACGGTCGTCGGTATGTGCAGGAGAGAAGGGGCCTTCCCGATACGGTAATTGCCGGGGTGACCGAGCAGCGCCCCTTCCTCGACAAGGGTCTGGATGACCTCCTCCATGAAAAAGGGATTGCCTTCGGTTTTCTCCAGGACGAGCCGCTTCAGGGACACGAGGCTGCCGTCATCGCCGAGCAACGCGGTAAGCAGGCCCTGGGCCTCGCCCGGCCCCAGTGGCTCCAGCCGAAGTTGGGTGTAGTAGGCCAGGGTGCTCCAGTCATGGCCATGCTCGGGCCGATAGTTGACCAGCAGGACGATCCTCGCCCCTGCAACGTAATCGAGAAAGAGATCGAGGAAGGCCCTGGTTTCGATATCCAGCCATTGCAGGTCCTCGAAGATCAGCAGCAGCGGCTGGTTGTCGCTCTCGCGAACGAGCAGGCTGGCGATGGCGTCGAACGTTCGCTTGCGCCGGACCGCGGTGTCCATGTTCGACAGCACGGAGTCGGATTCCGCGGTGCCGATCAGGTAGAGCAAATAGGGGAGATGGCTCTCCAGCGAACGGTCCAGTGCAAGCAGCTTCCCCATGACCTTTTCACGGCAGGCGCGGTCGCTGTCCTCGGGCGTAATCTGGAAATAGTTTTTCAGGAGTTCGATCAACGGCAGGTAGGCGTAGGCCTTGCCGTGGGAGACCGAGAACGTCTCCAGCAAGAGCCAACCCTGGCTGGAGCGGGCTTTGAACTCGTGGAACAGCCGGGACTTCCCGACCCCGGCTTCTCCCTGGACGCCGACGACCTGCCCATGTCCTTCCCCGGCGACTGCCAGTGCGGCCTGCAGTCGCTGCATCTCCTCCTGCCGGCCGACAAATCGTGCCAGTCCACGGTGTGCCGCGACCTGAAGGCGTGTTCGTAACGTGCCAAGGCCCTGTACCTCATACACATCGAACGGCTCGCGAACGCCCTTCACCTGCGTGGTGCCCAGGGCCCGGAACGCGAAGTATCCCTGCGCCAGCCTGTACGAAGAGGCACTCACGAGGATGGAGCCGGGGCGGGCCATGCTCTCCATCCGCGATGCAATGTGGATGGTGTGCCCCACAGGATCGTAGTCGGTGTGCAGGTCGTCCTTGCGAATGGAGCGCACCACGACTTCGCCGGAGTGAATGCCAACGCGGATCTCCAGCGGAACGCCATGGTCCAGCCGGACGATGTCGCTGTGACGGCGCATCGTTTCCTGCATGCGCAGGGCCGAGTAAAGCGCACGCAGCGCGTGGTCCTCGTGTGCAATCGGGGCGCCGAACAAGGCCAGGATGCCGTCTCCCAGCAACTTCACGACGTAGCCCTCGTAGTGGTGCACTGCGTCCATCATCAGCGTCACCACCGGGTCGATCAGGCGCCGTGCTTCCTCGGGATCGAGATCCTGGATCAAGGCCGTAGAACCGGCCATATCGGCAAACAGCGCGGTGATCGTCTTGCGTTCGCCGAACGTCCCGTCGCGGGCTTCCGTGGCGGTCCATTCCGCCAGGATGCGCTCCGCGAGATGGGGCGGCGTGTAGTGGACAGGAGACAGCGGCCTGGCGATGGAGGCACCGGATGTTCCGGGTGTTCCGGGTATTCCGGACACGCGATCGGTTAGTGGAATGCCACAGGCCTGGCAATACTTTGCGGACGGGCCGACCTCTTCGCCGCAGGCTGCGCACCGTCGCACGAGCCTGGACCCGCACCCCTCGCAGAAGACGGCATGTGCAGGATTCTCGAAACCACAGTTTGCGCAGAGCATGTCGCCCCCTCGCCGTATGTCGCACGCCCTGAACCATTAGAGACGTGTTCGGCCATTGGGGCAAGCAGGGTGGCAGCGGTGCAGGTGAGGAGGACCCGCATTTCGGGCGGGTCCCGCGAAGCGCGAGGTGGCAGCGGTCAGCCGCGCGCTGCGCGCTTGATCGGCTTGCCGGCTTGCTGGGACGGCTGGCGGGCAGGTGCCGGTTCCGTTACGGCCGGTACTCGGGGAACCGCGCGCAACGTGCCGTGCCCGGCCCCAAAAATCAGATCCTCGACCGTATTCCAGTAGGCGCCGACGACCGCCGGGTCGGATGCTGAGAGTTTGCTGGTCGCCATCATCTCCGCACCAAAGGTCGACAGTGCCGAAGTCAGGCTGATCATCAGATAGTGCAGGATGGCCGGTTCGACGCGAGGCAGGGCCCCGTCGTCCTGGGCTTGCCGGATCAGCGGCAACAGCCTGTCGATCATCGGCTTGAGTATCGTATCCGCCAGCCATTGAAGGCGTGGGCTGTACTCGAGAAACTCCTGAAGCATGAACCGGTGGAATGCCGGGAAATCGACCGTGAATTTGAACAGGGCACGATACAGCAGCCTGATTCCCTCCATTGCATTGGTGGGTGGTTCCACGGCCAGGTACCCCTCCCAATCATCGCGAATCTGATTGAACACATGTTCGGCAACCGCTTCCCACAGGATGTCCTTAGTCCGGTAGTGGTAAGTGATCAATGGATGCTGCAATCCAATCCGCTCGGCAATCCTGCGGATGCTTGCCGCCTCGAAACCCTTCGAAGCGAATTCGGCAAGCGCCGCATTCAGAATGGCGGTCCGGGTCTCCTGGGCACGCTGCTGTTCAGCGCGCTGGAGCTCGGGCGGCCGCCGGCCCCGTCTGGTCTCGGTCTGGCTGGAATCCGTCTTCTTCACCATCGGTCCTCCCGCGTTGTTAGTAGTCTGGCCACCTTTGGCCGGTCACTTTACGGTCGTATTATATAAGACCGATGGGAGAGGGCGCTCGCACGGCTGGCCACCTCCTGACACGGATGTAATTCCCTGCTTTCAGCCGCTGTCGGCCCTGCGCTAGTTAAGCGCTTACAGACAACCCTCGTCGGCTTTATGCCATTCCCAAGTGCACAAAACGCCCCTAGGGAATCTCCTACTGCCGACAAACTTTACGCTCGGAAAATTTAATACTACTCTGATTGCAGGTTTCGTGAATCCGGTCGCAAGGGAGGGGCAATGGGAAAAACAGACGTTCGGGTCGATATGCGGGAATTTCTCAACCGCATGCCGATGGGCAAGCAGCAATGGGCGGTGTTTTTCGTCTGCTTCGCTGCCACCGCGATCGAGGGTTTCGACACGATCGTGATCGGCTTCATCGCACCGGCCATCAGCCAGTCCTGGAAGCTATCGAGCGCTGCGGTCTCGCCACTGGTTGCGCTGGGACTGTTCGGCTTGTTGATCGGCTCGATCGTCGGCGGCACGCTGGCCGACCGTGTGGGACGCAAGGCGGTGAGCGTGGTGGCGATCGCATGGTTCGGCATAGCCGCCATCGCGTCGTGCGAGTCTCAATCGATTTCCCAGCTTATCGCCTGGCGCTTTGTGACTGGCCTGGGCATCGGGGCAGCGATGCCCGCCACATCGGCGCTAGTTGCGGAATTCACACCCGAACGCTCGCGCGCCGCCATGCTGGCCTCGATGTATTGCGGATTCCTGTTCGGAGCCGCCGCGGCCGGCTTCGTCACGTCGGTCGCCATCGGGCCGCTGGGCTGGAGAGGCATGCTTCTGTTGAGCGGCGCTTTGCCACTCGGCGTGGTCATCCTGCTGGTTTGGCAGGTGCCGGAGTCCCCGCTCTACCTGGTGGCAAAGAACAAGGCAGATGCCGCTGTGAAGCGGGTGATTGCAAGGCTCTTTCCCAGGGCTGAATTGTCTGGCGCGCGGTTCTTTCTTTCGATGCCCGCCACAAAGCAGTCCGGCCTACGCGCACTGCTGGGAACGGACTATCGATTCGGCACGCTCCTGACATGGTTCGCCGAGTTCGCCGGATACCTCGTCTTCTTCCTAATCGGCAGTTGGTTGCCGACGCATCTGAAAGTGATTGGACTATCGATGCACGACGCCTCGAAACTGGCCTCGATGTTCCAGTTCGGCGCGCTTGGCGGAGCCATTCTCTTTGCCATCCTGGTTCGCCGCTTCAACGTTGCCGCCGTGATATCGGCCGCATTCGGCGCGGGGTCGTTGCTAATCGTTGCGCTGGGGATGTCGGAGACCGCGCCGTGGTATGCGGGGGCGGTGTTCCTTGCGGGGCTCGCCATCGGCGGCCCGCTGATCTGCGTCAACACCATACCGGGAATCTTCTATCCCACCGCGTTTCGCGCGGCCGGTGGCGGCTGGACCGTCTCGATCGGCCGGCTGGGCTCGATCATCGGCTCCGCACTGATTGGCTGGATTGTCGTCTCGAACCTTCCCTACTTCGCCGTGTGCGTTGCACTGTCGGTGCCACTGCTGCTGGCTTGCGCAAGCATGGTCGCCATGGCCCGAGTGCTGGCGGGAAGGCACGGTGCGTCCGTCGAATCCATCAAAAGTATCCGCCCGGAGTCGTCAATCGCGGCCGACTGAAACCCTGATCCTATCCCCCGGTATTCCAAGGAAATCGACATGTCAACGAAGAAGATAGATACGCACCAACACTTTCTGCCCAAGCTGTATGTCGACGCCGTGGGGCTCGATATATTGCGCGCAGCGATGCCAGGTGGCGTCGCCCCAAGCTGGTCAGCCGAGGCTGCAATCGCCATGATGGACGAAAACGGCATTGACGAAGGCATCCTGTCAATTTCCTCGGGGCCAGCCATTCCGGACGCCGCCACGTTGCTGAGGAAGTGCAACGACCACGCCGCGGAACTCCGCAGCCGGTACAAGGGACGGTTTGGTTCGTTCGCCAGCCTGCCGCTCCCCGATGTCGACGCTTCATTGAAGGAGGTCAGTTATTGCCTGGACCAGTTGAAAGTAGATGGCTTCATTCTCTTTACCAACTACGGCGGAAAGTACCTGGGCGACGAGCATTTCGTTCCGTTGTTGGAGGAGTTCGACCGGCGCGGCACTGTGGTGTTCGTCCACCCGAACCAGCCGCCGCATGACGTACCGTCCGTCGCGCCCGCGTCGGTGCTCGAGTACCCGTTCGAAACGACGCGTACCGCCACGAGCCTGGTCATGTCGGGTGCGATGAGCCGTTACAGGAATGTGCGATTCATTCTGTCGCACGCGGGCGGCACATTGCCGTTTCTCGTGCCGCGACTCGCGTTGTCCATTTCCATGATGCCCGAAGTAGCCGAGCGCGTAGGCGACACATACGCGGCGATCCGGTCCTTCTACTTCGATATGGCGCTTTCGGGCGGTACTCCGCCGTTGGCCGCGCTTGCGCAGGTTGCGGACCCCGACCGCATCCTCTTCGGCACGGATTTCCCGTTCGCGCCGACATTCGCCATCCGAAATTTCGGATCGGCACTGGATGAAATCGACATTCCCGGGGTCGAGATGACAAAGGTGTACGGCCAGAACGCCTCACGCCTCCTTGCACGCTAGCTGTACGCAGGCGGGGAGGAAGGCCTGCGATAGAAGCCGCGAAGTCTGGAGCAACGCGGTGGAACGAAAAGCATTGGACGCCAATGAGCGCCGATCCAAGGTCTCGGTATAACAATTCAAGGGAGACGAAAGTGAAAAAATCAGTAATGCTGTTCGGACTGCTGGGCACAGTTGCTTCTGCCCAAGCACAGTCTAGCGTTACGCTATATGGCGTAGTCGATGCCGGCCTGGAGTTCGCAAACCATGTCGCGCCGTTATCTACAGCCGGCTTCGGCCCAAATCCTGGCCCCGGCAACAACGTCTTCCGCCTGAACTCGGGCGGTTTTTCCGCGTCGCGTTGGGGGATTCGCGGCACGGAAGATCTGGGCGGGGGTCTGAAGAGCATCTTCGTGCTGGAAAGCGGCTTCAGCGTCGACAACGGGACCTCACTGCAGGGCGGCCGCCTGTTTGGTCGCCAGGCGTTCGTTGGCGTAACACATAGCACCTTCGGGCAAATTACGTTCGGCCGTCAGTACACATCGCTGCTCACGGCCTTGGTGAACTTCCTGCCGATGGCGGCCGCTATACAGTACGAGCCGACACCATTGGCGGCCGGCAACAACTACCGTGAGGACAACATGGTGGCCTACACCGGCGTGTTCGGCCCGGTGACTGCATTGGCCCATTTCTCGTTCGGGACCGGTCTGCCGAACCTGCCGGCTGGCACGATTTCATTTGGCGGGAATGGTGAAGTTCCAGGTGCGTTCCGCCGCGACAGTGCCTTTGGCGCTGGTGGAATCTATTCGGCGGGTCCGATCGGCGTTGCCATTGCGTATGACCAGTGGAATCCGTCGATCAACAACGCCGCGGGTGTATTTCAGGGGGCCACGGCAACGCTCAAGAAGGCATCGGTCGCCGCCAGCTACTCCTTCGGGCCGGACGTCAAGATCATGGGTGGCTATCGCTGGGGAAGGGCCGACAACAATGGTACTGGCAGCCAGTTTGAGCGCGACGACTACTACTGGATCGGCGCTGACTACCAGGTGACGTCTGCCGTGCAACTGATGCTTGAGTATTCCTACGACAACCTCAAGCGGGACTACTTCAACAACACCCACGCCCCGAACCCGTGGCAAATCGCATTTCTCGTAGACTATAGCTTCTCCAAGCGAACCGACGTGTACTTCAGTACTGCCTATGCCAAAAACGCGGGCTTGACGCTGGACGGCGCCAACACGACCCAGCTTGCAACCACGTTCGCCTCCGGCAATAGTTACATCCTGGGTACTGGCCAAAGCAACATGCTGGGTGTGAGCGTGGGAATTCGTCACAAGTTCTGAGTGCGCAGGGAGACAGGCAAGGAAGACCCGCGGTGATCGTATGCGGGCGACGCTTAGGCAAAACAAGGAAGAACTACGGCGGCGCATGCACGAACCGATCCCTGCACAAGGGCAATGGCTAAGGCAGGTGGCGTGCGGATACTTCGCGTACCCTCAGTACCTGCGAACTCGCGAGCACTCGGTGCGTTCCAATACCACGTCGTTGACCTGCGGCGCCGCAGTCAAAAGGATCGCATGACGCGGACGCGAGTCGAGATGATCGCGGATGCCTGGCACCCGCAGTCTCGAATCCTTCATCCATGGCTCGAACGGCGTTTTGCCGTCAAACACCCAAGGTAGGACTCCGGTGCCCGAATCGGGCACGCCGAGATTTGTGCGCGGGGCAGTAATGGGCTTCCTACCGCGATATCCCATCCGGGTTCCCCTTGCGCTGGACTCAGCCAGCCCCCCCATTCCCCTTTGCCTTGGCCAGCGCATTCCTCCTGGGCGTAGCGGGTCCCCAGCTTCGACATAGCCCTGAAGACTCGGCGAACCGAAGGCATCGTCACGGCACAACGACTCAAACGCGTCGCCGAAGTTTACCTTGAAAACTTTACGTTTGTGAAATATAGTGGTTTCGACAACGGCAGACACCGGCGCGCCGCCGAAAGCAAGGCACCGGCTTCCCTGTCGGTGGAAGGCAGACATGAAAACGAATATGGAGCGAGACATGGTTGAGGAGCGCGACGTCACGGTCACGATGCGGGATGGCACTCGTCTGGCGGTCGACATCTATCGGCCGGATGGCGATGGCAGGTATCCGGTGCTATACGCCTCGGCGCTGCACAACAAGGACCTTCAAGGGCCCGACATTGCCGACGTGCTGCCCCCGCAGCCGGCCCATGCACCGCTCTGGTTCGGGCCGATCGAGGCGGGAGACACGCGCCGCTTCATCGCCAACGGCTACGTGCACGTCATCGCGCAGCCGCGCGGATCCGCCAAGTCGGAAGGGCACTACGGCGAGGAGAACACCGACCACTACGACATGATCGAATGGATCACGAAGCAGCCATGGTCGGACGGCAATGTCGGCATGGTGGGGATCTCAGGCTTCGCCGGAGAACAATGGCGCGCCGCTGCGCAGGGTCATCCCGCCCTGAAGGCCATCTTTCCATACGACGCGTGCAGCGCCTATGGCGGCATGTTCGGGTTTCGTGATTTCAATCCCGGCGGCGTGATTCACACGTTCCCGTACCTGCTAGACGTCTTCAGTACCGTGCATGAATCACGCAGCATGCCGGGCAAGCTTCCGGAGGAACAGGAAGTGCTCTGGCGTGCGGCGATGACGAATCCCGACTACAAGATGTACATCAATCTGTACAACATCCTGACCCAGAAGGGCCAGCGTACATGGGTGATGTATCACATCATGACGAACCCCTGGGAGGCCGAGGGTACGCTCCAACGCGCCGAGGAAACCTTCAGGTCGATCAAGATTCCCTTTTACACGGGATCGGGCGCTTACGCGTACACGTACAAGCTGCATTGGCTCGGCGCCCAGCATTACTTCAAGAATGTCGACCAGCCCCGCAAGCTGATCTTCACCGGGCCAGCCCACCTGGAGCGTCCATTCCACCAGTACCACGATGAGGTGATTCGCTGGTACGACTATTGGTTGAAGGGCATCGACACCGGCATCATGGATGAAGCGCCGGTCCGGTATTGGGTCATGGGCGCCAACGAATGGCGCACCGGTAGCGACTGGCCGCTACCTGAGACGCGATGGACTAAGTATCACCTGTCGAGTTGGGAAAAGCTCACTACTGACGCGCCCCGGCCCAGGGCCGATGTCGGCAATGCACAGCGCGAGCCAGATGTGTTCACGCAGATGCCGCTCAAGATGACCATGAAGGTCGAGCGACTGCGATACATGACGGACCCGTTGCCGCGCGACGTCCTGGTTGCCGGCCCGATTTCCCTCACGCTCTATGCGGAGATCGACCAGGCCGACACGAACTGGATCGTGGTGCTGAAGGATGTGGGGCCCGATGTATCGGTCGTCACGGCGCGCGTCGGCGAACGCAATGTGCCAGACACGCTGCCAGAACGCGAACTGACGCGGGGCTGGCTGAAGGCGTCATATCGCGAAACCGACCCTGACCGCTCCACGCCGGGCGAACCGTTTCACAAGCTCACGAAGGACGCGATCAAGCCGGTAACGCCGGGCGAGATCGTCAAATACGAAATCCAGATACTGGCGACGGCCAACCAGTTCAAGGCCGGCCATCGCATCTGCCTCGAGATCTGCAGCCTCGACGTACCGACCGGGACCGGCGCCATGACGGACGTCGAGTACATCCCCTACCACGTCTGTAGCAGCAACACCGTCACCCACAAGGTCTACCGGGACGCGGACCATCCGTCCCACTTGCTCCTGCCGTTGATTCCGCTGACGGCGCAGGCCTCCTGAATTGGCATTCGGCGGAATACGTGCATACCAAAGGACAAGATCATGAAAACCATTCGATTTGAACGCAAGGGGGCCGTCGGCATTATCGTACTGGCGAACCCGCCCTACAACCGCCTCGACACACGCTTCGCGGAATGCCTCGACGAGGCGGTCGTCGAAGCCAGCCAATCCGATATCCGGGTGCTGGTCGTCCGCGCCGAAGGTCCGAACTTCAGTCTGGGCGGCGAGGTTCGCGAATGGCCAGGAAAGGACCTTAACTGGTTCCGGACGTTCGTTGCACACGTGAACCGGTCCTATCGCGCGATCGAGGGGCTGAGCGTGCCCACTGTGGCGATCGTGCAGGGCGCCGCATTCGGTGGCGGATTCGAGCTGGCACTGAGTTGCGACTTCATCGTGGCGGCGAGCGACGCGCGCTTCCAGTGCGTCGAGGTCACCACGGCCATGCTGCCGATCGCGGGCGCGCTGCAACGGCTCGCCGAACGTGTGGGACGCAGCCGCGCTTCACGCTTCGCCATGCTCGGCGAACCCATCCCGGGGAACGTGGCGGGCGAACTTGGGATTGCGACTCACGTGGCGGAACCCGATTCGCTCGATCGAGTTGCGAACGAACTGGTTGCGCGCCTGGCCGATGGGCCGACGCTTTCCTACGCGGCAACCCGGACGCTGCTGAAGGCGTGGTCGAGCGGCGGCGCCGCCGCCGCCGATGTGGTCATGCTGGACGTGACCATGGGCCTATACAAGACCGAGGACGCCATTCGCGGTTTCGCCAACACCGCAAAGGCATTCGATGCCGACGAGGTGCCGCCGGATATGGTGTTTTACGGCAAGTGAATGCAAACGTTGCGGCCCGGCTTGTAGATGCAGCCCCGCAGGTCTTGCTCCGCGCAGCACATAGCGCAATGGACTCCTTCATATGTGCTGTGTCTTTTTCGTTTCAGGCCATAGGGGATCCGATTTCTGATGGCCGCCGAATCAGGTATTTCGCTGTCCGCTAGTCAGTGTGCGACGGCGCTTGGATGGTAGGAGATGAGTCATGCCCGAAATCAAGACAGATGTGCTGATCGTTGGAACCGGTCCTGCGGGTTCGGCGTGTGCCGCACTCCTTTCGACCTACGGGATCGAGAATCTGGTCGTCAACAATTATCGCTGGCTGGCCAATACGCCGCGCGCGCACATCACGAATCTGCGCACGATGGAGGTGCTGCGCGATCTGGGAAAGGAAGTGGAACAGGAGGCATATCTCCACGCGACCAATGAGGACCTGATGGGAGGGACCGTCTTCTGCGAGAGTCTCGTCGGCGAGGAGATCGGACGCGTCCCGAGTTGGGGGTCCCATCCGCGGTCGAGGGCCGAGCGCAGGCTGTCAAGTCCCTCAAAGATGAACGATCTTCCGCAAACGTTCATGGAACCGATTCTGTTCAAGACGGCTTGCGCGCGCGGCACGCAGGCCCGGATGAGCACGGAGTACCTGTCGCATACACAGACCGACGATGGGGTGGTTACGCAATGCCGCGACAAGCTGACGGGGGAGGAATTCACCGTCAGCTCCAAATATCTGGTCGGCGCCGATGGCGGAAACTCACGGGTCGCAAAGAACGCGGGCCTGCCGTTCGAAGGGCAGATGGCCGTGCGAGGTTCCATGAACATCTGGTTCCGGGCGGATCTTACCGAGCTGGTCGCGCATCGCCCTGCGGTCCTGTATCCGATCATGCAGCCGGGTGCAGAAGTTGGCGGAATCGGGATGGGCCTGATCCGCATGGTCCGGCCCTGGCACGAGTGGCTGATCGTCTGGGGCTATGACATCAACGAGCCGACACCGGTGGTTGACGAGGCAAGGGCGACCGAGATCGCACGCCAGTTGGTGGGAAAGCCGGACCTCGAGATCGAACTGCTCGGCGCGAATACCTGGACGGTAAACAATATGTACGCCACGCGCATGCAGGATGGACGCGTGTTCTGCATGGGCGATGCAACCCACCGGCACCCGCCATCGGGCGGACTTGGATCGAATACCTCGATCCAGGATGCCTTCAATCTGGCCTGGAAGCTGGCGGCAGTCATCAAGGGTCAGGCTGGCGAGGATCTGCTGCAGACGTACTCGGTGGAACGCGCGCCGATCGCGAAGCAGATAGTGACGCGCGCCAACCAGTCGATCGCCGAGTTTGCGCCGCTTTACGAGGCGCTCGGCATCGCGGAAACGACGGCTGCGGAAGTCATGCAGGCCAATATGCACGCCCGCAGCCAGGCGACCAAAGCGGCCGAGACGCAGCGCGCGGCCATTCGGGAAGCGCTGGCATTCAAGCGCTATGAACTGGATGCGCACGGCGTAGAGATGAACCAGCGCTACAAGTCCAGCGCCGTGGCCACCGATGGCAGCGACGAGCCGGCCTTCGAGCGAGATCCGGAACTGTATTACCAGGCGACGACATACCCGGGTGCGCGAATTCCGCATGCGTGGGTCTTCGATGCAAAGGGCCGCCAATTTTCCACGTTGGACCTGACGGGGCATGGCCGTTTCACCGTCCTGACCGGGGTGGGTGGCGAAGCCTGGCGCGAAGCCGCCGAAAAAGTCGGCAAGAAGCTCGGCCTGCAGATCGATGTACGGATCATCGGCCCGCGCCACCAGTATGCGGACCATACCGGCGACTGGGCGCGCGCCCGGGAGATCGGCGACACAGGATGCGTGCTGACGCGGCCGGACCATCACGTTGCCTGGCGCAGCTTTGCCCTGCCGGCGGACCCGGCCGCTGACCTGCTGCAGGTCATGTCGGGCTTGCTTTCACGGCAGTAAGGGAGAAACGTTCCGACACACAGCGATGAGTCGCGGGCTGGGCTCATCGTTCTGTGGTTCGGAGGGCAGGAATTATGCGAAACATCGACGAAGACACCATTACGCCGGCGGTACTCGCGGCGATGGCGAAGTGTGGGAACGACAGGCTACTGACCGTGATGAACAGTCTGGTCCGGCATTTGCACGCCTTTGCACGGGATGTCAGGCTAACCGAAGAGGAATGGCACCAGGCGATCGGCTTCCTCACCGACGTGGGCCATATCACCGACGATCGGCGGCAGGAGTTTGTGCTGCTGTCCGATGTGCTCGGACTCTCGATGCTCGTGACGGCGCAGAACAACCGCAAGCCGGCGACATGTACGGAGGCCACGGTGCTGGGGCCGTTCTTCGTCAACGGATCACCGGGGTATGAGAACGGCGAGGACCTGTCCAACGGCGCCAAGGGACGGCCGTGCCTTGTCTCGGGGCGGGTGATCGGCCTGCAAGGCGAACCCGTGGCGGGCGCGGAACTTGAAGTCTGGCAATCGGATGAAGATGGCTTCTACGACGTTCAGTATGGCGACCCACAGGAAGCGGGCTCCGGGCATCAGGCGCGTGGGCATCTGCGCACGCTGCCGGACGGACGCTTTCATTTCCGGTCCATTCTTCCGGAGGCGTATCCGATCCCGCATGACGGTCCGGTAGGGCGCCTGCTCGATGCTCTCGGGCGGCACCCGTGGCGGCCCGCGCACCTGCATTTCTGGATCAAGGCCCCTGGGTACGAACCACTGATCACGCATCTGTTCCGCAACGAGGACCAGTACTTGGACTCAGATGCCGTGTTTGGCGTGCGCTCGTCGCTTGTCGTGGACTGGGTCGAGCATCCTCCGGGGATCGCGCCGGATGGCACGGAAATGACCTCGGTGTTCCATACGCTCGACTACGAATTTGTTCTCAACCCAGTGAGGCAGGGCCAATAACCCGGTCGCGTCGAGACAGTGTCGATTTCTGAATTCATCTATAACGGCCGCGGCACCCGCGTCGTGTTTGGAAGCGGGGCGCTCGCCCATGTCGGGCGCGAGATGCGCGAGTTGAACGTGCGCCGCGCGTTGATCCTTTCCGGGCGGGACCAGGCCACGCTTGTCGAATCGGTGACGGCGGAATTGGGCGCGGCGGCCGCCGGCGTCTTCGATCGCGCCACCATGCACGTGCCGGCAGCCGTCGTCGCGGAAGCGTGCTCTACGGCGCCTGGTTCTGTGGTGCGGTGCTCGGCAGCGTCGGGATGGCGCCGCATCACAAGCTGTGCCACACGCTTGGCGGAAGCTTCAATCTTCCCCACGCCGAGACCCACACGGTGGTCCTGTCGCACGCGCTGGCGTACAACGCCGATGCCGCACCCGTCGCCATGCAGCGCATTGCGAAGGCAATGAATCACGAAAGCGCTGCCCAAGGCTTGTATGCGCTGGCGCGGGATAGCGGCGCGCCAGTGGCATTGAAAGCGTTGGGCATGGACGAAAGCCGACTCGATAGTGCAGCCGACCTTGCCTGCACCAACGTCTACTGGAATCCCCGGCCACTAGAGCGGCAAGCTATCCGTGCGTTGTCGCAGGATGCCTTCGAAGGAAGGGCGCCGACCCGCTAGAGCGGGCGCAGCCCATAAGCCACCTCACTGCAGTCTGGAGACACGTATGAAGAAGCAATTCGAGGCGCTCCGGCATGAGGCCGACGCGATCCTGCCCATCAATGGGTTTTCCCATGTAAAGGGCGACACCACCGTGCCGCTCAGCGAACAGACCATACCGGCTTTGCTGTCGGAAACGGTCCGGCAGCACGGCGAGCGTCCGGCTGTCGTTTTCCGCGAGCAGGGTATTCGCTGGAGTTGGCGGGAGTTCGCCGACGAGGTGGACGCCATGGCTGAAGGTCTTCATGCGCTCGGCCTGCGCCGAGGTGACCGCGTCGGTATCTGGTCGCCGAATCGCGTCGAGTGGACGTTGACGCAGTTCGCCACGGCGCGCCTGGGACTGGTGCTGGTCAATATCAATCCGGCCTATCGACTGGCTGAACTCGAGTATGCGCTGAACAAGGTCGGCTGCAAGGCGATCGTCGCCCCGGAGTCCTTCAAGATGTCCCGCTATCTGGAGATGCTGCAGACCATCGCACCGGAACTGCAGCGCTGCGAGCCGGGCGCATTGCACGCGGAAAGGGTGCCGGCGCTGCGCTGGGTAATCCGCATGGAAGACGTTGCCACGCCCGGCATGCTGACCTTCAGGGACGTGATTGCCCGGGGCAAAGGTGTCGGTATCGCCGAACTGGATGCCATCTCCGCAACGCTTGACTCGCACGATCCCATCAACGTCCAGTTCACAAGCGGCACGACCGGCGCGCCGAAGGGTGCGACGCTGACTCACCGGAACATCATCAACAATGCCCTCTTCGTAGGCGGGGCGATGAAACTGGCCGAGGAAGACCGGTTGTGCATCCCGGTACCGCTCTATCACTGCTTCGGCATGGTGATGTCCGTGCTGGTATGCACGATGACGGGTGCCTGCATGGTCTTTCCCGGAGAAGCGTTCGATCCCGCTGCAACGATGGCTGCCGTTAGCGACGAGCATTGCACAGCGCTGCACGGGGTGCCCACCATGTTCATCGCTCAGCTCGATCACCCGGACTTCGCACGGTACGACTTTTCGAGCCTGCGCACGGGCATTATGGCGGGCGCCCCCTGTCCCATCGAGATCATGAAGCGCGTGGTCGCGGACATGCATATGACGGAGATCACCATCGCATACGGCATGACGGAAACCAGCCCGGTCTCGTTCCAGAGCGCTACTGACGAGCCGCTCGACAAGCGCGTCTCCACGGTGGGCCGCGTGCTGCCGCATCTGGAGTGCAAGGTGGTGGATACGGATGGCCAGATCGTGCCAGTGGGCGCTACGGGCGAGCTGTGTACGCGGGGCTATTCGGTGATGCTTGGCTATTGGGACGACGACGCGCGCACGAATGAATCGATCCGTGATGGCTGGATGCACACCGGAGACCTCGCCACGATCGATGAGGACGGATACTGCAATATCGTCGGCCGGGTCAAGGACATGCTGATCCGCGGCGGTGAGAACGTCTACCCTCGCGAAATCGAGGAATTCTTGTTCCGGCACCCGAAAGTGCAGTCGGTGCAGGTGTTCGGCGTGCCTGACGCCCGGTATGGCGAGGAAATCTGTGCGTGGATCGTCCCCCGGAAGGGGCAGGGCGCTACCGAGGACGAGATCCGCGACTTCTGCCGGGGCCAGATCGCCCATTACAAGATCCCGCGCTATATCCGGTTCGTCGAGGAGATGCCGATGACGGTCACGGGCAAGGTACAGAAGTTCGCCATGCGCGAGACCATGATCCGTGAACTCAACCTCGCGGAAAGCAGGACGGCGTGATGCCGGCGGGTCGAAGGGCGCCGCGATGCCGATCGCCGAACGGCGGCATGGCAGCCGCCGGGAGAGCACCATGACAGGTAGCGCAAGTGCACCAGTGATCTCGACGATCGAAGATGGCGTGGGCATCGTCACACTGAACCGACCCGATAACCGCAATGCCATCGACCGCGATCTGGCGTCGGGATGGGCCCGCGAGATCGGTCGAGTGGTCGAGCATGCCGGTGTTCGCGCCATCGTGCTGCGCGCAGCAGGCCCGGCCTTCAGTGTGGGCGGCGATCTCGCGTTTTTCGGCGAGCACCTGGGCCCGGCCCTGGCGCCACTGCTGGGCGAAGTCATCGATCTCCTGAATGTGGCCGTCCAGCAATTGCGAGACTCGGAAAAACCGGTGATCAGTGCGGTGCAGGGTGCGCTGGCCGGCGGTGGTATCGGCATGGCGCTCTGTGCCGACGTGGTGATCGCGAGCAGCAGCCTCAAGCTTCGCGGTAGCTATGCCGCCATCGGCCTGTCACCGGATGCGGGGGCGTCATGCTTTCTGGCCGAGCGTGTCGGGGATGCGCAGACGTGTGCATTGTTCATGACCAATCGTACAGTGGGCGCAGACGAATGTGCGGCATTGGGCATCGTCGACCGCCTCGTTCCGACCGATGCCCTTCACCGCGAAGCACATGACCTTGCGCAGCAGCTCGCGCAAATGTCGGGCTCCTCCATCCGCACCATCAAGTCGCTCTGCAAGCCGCTACGCGGCTTTGCCCTTGCAGCCAGATTGCAAGCGGAGCGAGATGGAATGCTGCGTAGCGCCAGGCATGAAGACGCCGCAGAAGGGATCGGCGCATTCATGACGAAACGCAAGCCGGTCTTCGGCAAGACGTCATGACTGCTTGGGCCGGAAGCGCTTGGCGGGTCGTCCTCCCAATACACGAAAATCACACGCTCGTAGCCAACCGATGTATGTCCGTCGGCGTCAGGATGGCTCTCGGCGGCACACCACGACGCACGGTGTTGAGCATGGCGTCGCCGACGATTCCAGTGGTCAGCACACTGGCCGGTGAAATGCGGCGCGCTAGCACGAGAAGCGGCTTGAAGACCATGTACATCCAGCGATAGCTGGCGGTACGCGACTGGATGCCGTCCTCGGGAATAATCGCAGTGGGCCGGAAGATGGTCACCTGGCGGAACGCCAGGCGCTGCAAAGCGTTCTCGGTCTGTCCGCGGACCCGCGCCCACATGGTCTTGCCCTGTTCGCTGCTATCGGCGCCGGCTCCGGAGACGTACACCATGGTCATGTCGGGACTGCGTCGAAGCAGTTGCTCGGCAACGTGGAGCGTGAGGTCATGGGTCACTGCACGGTAGGCGGCCTCGGTCATGCCAAAAGACGAAACACCCGCGCAAAAAAAGCACGCATCGGCACTGGAGAACACGTCGTCTGCCGCTTCGAAGCCTGCGAGATCCGGCACGATGAAGAACTTGAGCCGCGGGTCAGCGTATCCGGGCAGCGCGCGCCGCCCGATCACGATGATTTCGGTGACATCATCAGCTTTCAGGCAGGCACGCAAGACACCCTGGCCAATCATGCCGGTCGCTCCGATCAGGACGATGCGCATGAGCATACTCCGATGGTGATTCTCATTGAACCTGCCCCGACGCCACCATCAAGGTCTTGGGCTCCAGGTACGCACCGATGCCCCATTTCCCCATCTCGCGCCCAAGGCCAGAATACTTGAAGCCACCAAATGGCGCACGCGGCTCGTGGGCGAGCGTGTTGACCAGCACGCGGCCTGCATCGATCTGCCGGGCCACGCGTTCGCAGCGCTTGATGTCCTTGCCGAGCACGATCGCACTCAGCCCGTAGTTCGTGTCGTTGGCGATGGCAATGGCCTCGGCGTCGTCGCTGTACGGAATGATGGTGAGAACAGGCCCAAAGATCTCTTCGCGCGCAATGCGCATCCGGTTATTTGCGTTGGTGAAAATGGTGGGCTTGACGAACCAGCCAGCTTGCAGTCCATCGGGCCTTCCTTCGCCACCGGCCAGCAGCGCGGCGCCTTCTTCGATGCCGATGCGGATGTAGTTCTGCACGCGCTCCCATTGCCTGTGGCTCACCATCGGGCCGATGTCGGTGTCGGCTTCGCGCGGATCGCCGGATTTGACGTGCGCAACCGCTTCCCTTGCAATCTGCTCGAACTCCGCAAGCCGATGGCGCGGCACCAGAATGCGGGTGCCGGCGATACAGGCCTGGCCGCTGTTGAGGAAGCCCGCGCCAAGCACGAGCGGCATGACGGCGCCAAAGTCCGCGTCATCGAGCACCACTGTAGGAGATTTGCCGCCCAGTTCCAGCGTCACACGCTTCATGGTGGCGGACCCCGCGCTCAGCAGATGCTGGCCCACTGCGGAAGAGCCTGTGAACGAGATCTTGGCAATTCCGGGGTTGCGCGCGATCTCTTCGCCGACCATGTCGCCACGGCCATTGACGATGTTGAACACGCCCGGGGGCAGGCCGGCCTCGTGCAGTGCCTCGGCCACGATCTGTGTCTGCATCGCGCTCATCTCGCTGGGCTTGATGACTGCGGTGCATCCTGCGGCCAGCGCCGTTGCCAACTTGTTGCAAATAAAGCCTGCGTTGCTATTCCAGGGCGTGATCAGGCCCGCGACGCCAACGGGCGTCATCACGACATGTGCGGCGCCTGCGCGCTCTTCGAACTCGAACGAATCCAACGCATCGATGGCCTGTGCAATAGTCTGGGCCGGATACTCCGTCATCCAGCGTGAGCGCACGGACGGCGCGCCATATTCGGTCACAATGGCCTCCATCAGGTCATCCTCACGCGCAACGATGGCCCGGTGCATGCGCCGGAGCGCCTCGATCCGTTCCTCGCGCGTGGTGCGTGACCAGGCAGGGAACACTGCCTGGGCCGCTGCGATGGCGCGCCGTGCATCCTGCTCATCGCCAAGGCGCACCTGGCCAATCACTGCTTCGGTGCTCGGGTTGTACAGATCAAACCATTCCTGGCCATGCGGCGTGACGAATTCGCCGTTGATATAGATGTGTTCAATGCGTTGCATGTCTATCCCTTTGGTATGACGGGTGGGGCGCAGGCGGAGCGGCAACTTCGTCTTGCGTTCCGGCTGCAATGCAGTTTAGGAATAGGTTATTGTTTTGATAAGTCGTCTTATTGAAGATGACGTATCCAGGAAATCAGGACAATCTATGCACCGCACAGGAATGACCGAGCTTGAAGTAGTTCTGGCCGTTGCGCGCCGCAGCAGTTTTCGTGGCGCGGCGTTGGAGCTTGGAATGTCGGCCACGGCGGTGAGCAGCGCCGTCGCTAGCCTGGAGGCACGGCTCAAGGTGCGCCTCTTCAACCGCTCGACACGTAGCGTTGCCCTGACCGATGCCGGCCAGCGCTACGTGGAACGCATCGCACCGGCACTTGCGGAAATCCAGCGGGCCAACGAGGAGGCTGCCACCGAGCCTGACGCGCCCAGCGGCACGCTGCGCATCAACGCACCGCAGGGGGTGGCCTCCTTGTTGCTGGAGCCGATTTTTCATCAGTACGCACTGCGTTACCCTCAGGTACGCATCGACATCGTCAGCGAGTCACGTCTGATCGATATCGTCGCCGAGGGCTTCGATGCGGGGATCCGTCTCGCCGAATCCGTACCGCAGGACATGATTGCCGTGCCGCTCTCCCGTGACCTCCGCATGCTAGTCGTGGCAACGCCCGATTACCTGAAGTGCAACGGCACGCCCAGGCATCCGCGCGATCTGCTCAAGCATCAGAGCATCGGCATGCGCATGTCGCACGGCGGCATCTATCACTGGGAACTGGAGCATAAGGGGCAGAAGGTGCGGATGGACCTGCCCGTGCGCATGACCCTCAACGAGATGCTGGCCATCAAGCAGGCAGTGCTGCTCGGGCTCGGCATCGGCTTCATCTCGGAATGGTTCGTTGAAGAAGAAGTCAAGTCTGGGGCGTTGGTACCTGTGCTCACTCCCTGGTGCCAACCGTTTGGCGGCCTCAGGCTTTACTACTCAGGCCACAGGTTCGTGCCCACGCGATTGCGCGCACTGGTCGAATTGGTTCGTGAGCTAGCGCTGGGGGAAGGCCACTTCGCCGGGATTCAAACGGGATAGTCGGTCAACCTGGCTTACTGTACGGCTGCCGGAATGCGCTCGGCGAGGAAATCAATGAAGGCACGAGCCGACTGCCGTCCCCGGAAGCGCCAAGGGCGCGCAGATTGCAGCAATGTTGGTCGTCAGCGGCTAGCTGACAACCGGCGGCTTCGGCCGATAAGGAGCCGATCGCCGACAAGGTGGCGGACGGTTCTTCCCAGCTGTGGGTTCAACCTGTCGGGCTGTGTGAGCGGGGGGCAAGCGCCGATGAGCAACGGCCTCCTTACGATGAGGCCTTTCGGGCATTCACGAAGATCCGCAGCCCCAAAACTGCAAAGCTAGCGGAGCAAGGTCAGGTCTTTGCACGCGGGCTGCTCGCCACCGATCCTGAAACCTGCCGCATGCGCAACGAGCGGGCCAAGGCGTCCGATCCTGTGCATGACGTGCAGGTCTTGGCCGCCGGATGGGGACAGGGCCTGCCAATGCCAAGCTGCACCGACAGCACGCCAGCGCAAGGGGGGGCTTCGGCAGCCTGTACCGTATTGAATGTGAAGGACGTGCGCTAGATGTCCTTCATCGGGCTTTATGCAAACGTTTCTTTCCATCCATCCAGTCAGCTCCCATGCAGGCATCTGCCGGTAAGCGCTGCATAGCAAACATTGGTCATTGGAACTCGAACGGCGGCAACGGGTCGGAAAGGCGTCTCCGGCCATTGGCTAACCCAGCGGCTGCTACGGGTCCGGTATCGACACAACCCGACGTTCTAATCACAGCACACCCACGATCGATCGGGCGTCGGCAAATTGACAACTTAGAGCACTCGCAGGGGATTCCGCCAATTCGTAGCGGCACGGTAGTCGCGCGGCCTGACGCCCACTTGGCGGCGAAACACTGTCGCGAAGTGGCTATGGCTGCTGAAGCCACATTGCAGGGCAATATCCACCAGCGGTGCCGACGTATCTCGCAGTAAGCTCTTGGCCCGCTCGATGCGCGCTCGCAGCACGAACTGGTGCGGTGGCACACCGAACGTGCGCTTGAAGCGGCGCGCAAAACCGTGCACATCCAGTTGTACCAGCCGCGCGAGGTCAGCCAGCCGCAAGTCCTCATCTAACTGGTCCAGCAGGTACGTGCGCACGCGTTCCTGCTCGATTTCTGACAGGCCTTCAGCGCGCGCTGGCGCGGCCGAGCGCGTCGCATAGTGGCGTGCCAGGTGCGCGTTGAGCGCCGCTTCGATGGCCTCGCCATACATGGGGCCAGCCGGATAGTTGTCGCGGACATCCTGCGCCAGCACTCTTGCCACGCTCGCGATGAATGGATCGTCCACTGAAAATTGCGGCACCAGTTCCACCTCTGCCTGCCCCGGCGACATCGTACGCAAGCTTTCGGGTGCCACAGCCATTACCAGGCCACGAAAGTACCCACGCCCATCCGCATCGTACGGTAGCCGCTCGGGATTGATCATCGTGGTCCCGGTACGGTAGAGCCCAGACAGCCGTCGCCGGCCGCTCCATCGCACCGTCGTGTGCGTCGTTTCGCCGATATTGACGATCACGCCGTGACGCGGCAGCACGACATCATTTACCTCGCCCGCGTTGCCCTCCCATTGCTCCAACCGCAACCCGGACCAGCGATTGTGGTCCTGCAACGTGACGGCATCTGGAGTGAATGCCGCGCTCTGTCCCGTACGGGCATCCACGTACTCGTAGGCAGTCTGCATCACACGCGATCTCCTCGTTGGCCCGCACGTTCCTGCAGTTTTCTGCAAGCCTGCGCTTTTATGGAAGCGTGCCAGCGTGGGAGTGCCTAGCATGCGTCCTGCGGCCCTCGAAGGCCGCCTGAAAAGCATAACAGGAGACAGAATGAACCGGATACTCGGGATTTGCACCACCGCTCTGCTTGCGGCCATGGCCCTTGGTGCCGCCGCGCTGGTTGCCGCATGCGGTGGTTCAGATGGCGATAGCGCCAACGCCAAGCCACAAGCGGCTAACGATCTGGTCGTCCAGACACTTTCTTCGCCTCCGAACTTCGTCACGGCCGGCGCGGCCCTGGTTCAGATCGGCTTGCCTACTGGCATTACGGCTGGCAGCGCGACGAGCGTCAGCGTCAATGGCAAGCCAATTGACGCGACGCTGGTGTCGGGCCCGCGTCCGAACACCCTGATCGGCGTGGTCCAGGGTCTGCCCGATGGCACCAGCACCGTGGCCGTGAGCACCACCGACGCGCAGGGCGGGACTCACACGGGCAGCCTGTCGGTCAGCAACACCACGCGCACCAGCGGCGTGCTGGTGCCACCGGTCACGCCACTGATCTGTCGTACCGCCGAACTGGGCCTTGGTGCGCCGGTCGACGCTGACTGCAACGCGCCAGTCAGCTATTCCTACCTGTACCGCTCAACGGACCCGGTCAAGACCGTCCTGCAGCCCTATGACCCCGCGCATCCGCCATCCGACATGGCGCAAACCACCACCGACGCCGGCGTCACTGTACCCTTCATCGTTCGTAACGAGCGAGGCGTGATCGGCCGCTGGGTCTACGACATAGCGATCCTGTTCAACCCTGCCAAACCATGGAGCGCCACAGCGCCGCAAGCAGCATGGAATCACAAGGTGTTCTGGCGCTTTGGCGGTGGTTGCACCCCGGGCCATGTCCAATCCGCGAACTCCGCACAGGCTGTGGACAACAGCTATAACGCGCTCGGGCGCGGATTCGCGGTGGCCACCTCAGGCGCGAGCGTGCTCGGCAACCACTGTGACACGAACCTTTCCGCAGAGGCGGTACTGACCGTTAAGGCTCATCTCGCGGTCAACTATGGCTATATCCGCTACACGTTCAGCGACGGCAGCTCCGGCGGTTCCATTCAGCAGCACGCGTTGGCCAACAACTACCCCGGCCTGCTGAACGGCATCATCATGTCCGGCACATCGTTTCCCGACGGTCTGTCGATCGGTGGTGAGTTTGCCGACTGTCACCTGTTGCGCAACTACTTCAACAACACGGCGGTGGCGTTGTGGACTGACACTGCACAGCAAGCCGCCGTCATGGGCAAGCCGGATCTGTCGACCTGCATTTCGGTCGACACCAACTTCTTTGGTCTCGGGGCCGCATTCTCGAGCCTGGTGTACGACCCGACTGTCGGTTGCCTTCTCCCGGACAATGCCTCTCCGCCCACCTTCAGCGGTACAATGCCCGCCCCTGGGATCTACGATCCGGTCAGCAACCGCCAAGGCGTGCGCTGCACCTTCCAGGACGGCCTCGTGGCGATCTTCGGCAAGCGCGCCGACGGCTTCGCCAACCGGCCATTTGACAGCGTCGGGGTCCAGTATGGATTAGCCGCCCTAAGATCTGGAGCGATTACGCCAGCGCAGTTCATCGATCTCAATCAGCGCATTGGCGGATTGGACGTCGATGGCGGATATCAGTCAGCACGCTCTGCCGCCGACACCGATGCGCTGCCGGCCGCCTATCTGAGCGGACAGGTCGTTGACGGAAAATCCCTAGGCAACGTGCCCATCATTGCCTGGCAGAGCTATAACAACCAGATATTTCATGACAGCTTCTACAACTGGCAGGTCCGTGCCCGCCTGACGGCCGCTAACGGCAATGCCGACAACCAGGTCATCTGGACTTTCCAGGGCAATCCCGGCAGCTTTCCGCAGGACGCGTTCAGCCAGATGGATCAGTGGCTCGGCAAGCTGGAAGCCGATACCTCGTCCGACAGCCAGTCCGTCAAGGTGATGCGCGCCCGTCCCGCCGCGACTGTGGACGCCTGTCTGATCGGCGGAACGAAAGTCACTGACGCGGCAATGTGCTTGAGCACCTACCCCAACTTCAGCGATCCACGCATCGTCGCGGGCGCGGATCTGGCCAATCTGGCGCTCAAGTGTCAGCTCAAGCCGGTCGACCTGGCCGACTACGCCGGCAAGCTCTCCGCCACAGACGTGGACACAGTACGCGCCCTGTTCCCACAAGGGGTATGTGACTACAGCAAGCCCGGCGTCGGCCAACAGCCGGTGCGCACGTGGTCCACGTGGATAGTTGCCGCGTAGATTGCCGGTCAGGCACGTGGCGCGGAGACACGGAAGCAAAACCCCAACTTGACTCACTGGGACACCCATCGAATATGCCGCATACGAAGACCAGATTTATAGGGAAGACCTAGCAATGACGCAACACACAATCGATCCGGAAAGCCAACGACGCCGCGTTGTACTCATCACCGGAGCATCGGGAGGCCTCGGCAAGGCGACAGTAGACCAATTCGAGTCGAGGGGCTGGTCCGTCGCGGCAACGGCGCGCGATCCACACAATCTGAATCAGTGGAAGGGTGCCAGCAACATTCTCGGCGTCCATCTTGACCTCTCCGACCACGCATCGATCGATAACGCCGTCGCCGACGTGGAGGAGCGATTCGGCCGCATCGATGTCCTGGTCAACAACGCAGGAAGCGGACTGGCCGGCTCGCTGGAAGCGATGAGCCTCCCGGCTTTACAGAAGCACTTTGAAGCAAACGTTGTCGGCACGCTTGCCGTGACGAAGGCGGTATTACCCGGGATGCGGCGCAGACGCGCTGGGGCGATTGTCAACGTCACGTCGATTGCCGGTCGGCTCGGACTCCCATTCATGGCCCCATATGTGATGGCGAAGTTCGCCTTGGAAGGCATGGCGGAATCCCTTCGCTACGAGCTCGCGCCGTTCGGCATCAAAGTCAGGCTCGTTGAGCCCTCCGGCATCAGGACCAATTTCGGGCACGCGTGGATTTCGAATGCCCCCTATGAACATGAGATTGCCGCGCTCCAACAGCACATGGCTCATGGCATGAACAAGGCCATGCCACCCGAAAAAGTCGCCCGCGTCGTCTATCGCGCGTCGGTCAGCACAGGCCCGGCATTCCGGTTTCCCACGCACGATGCGAGGGCGTTACTGCTGATCAAGGCGTTGCTGCCTGACCCGATCATGCAGTCATTGATGCGCGCGTCGCTGTTGAAGGCACGTCCTTCCTGACATGATCATCGCGCATTGAACGCAGGATGGATTTGCCAGCACCCCATGGTTTGTTGTCGTCCTTCAGTCAATCACTTTCCGGAGTAAGAAATGAAGCTCTCCTCGCAATTCTGCCGGTTTGCCGCAGTGGCAGCCTTGTCCGTCACCGTCCTCTGCGCACATGCCGCGGATGCCGCGCCAATCAAGAACATCGTCCTGGTTCATGGATTCTTTGCAGACGGCTCCGGATGGCAAGCGGTGGCGAAAGTCCTGACACGCCATGGCTATAAGGTTTCCGTGGTACAGGAACCGGAAACGTCCTTCGAGGACGACGTGAAGGCGACCACCCGTGTCATTGAAGCGCAGGACGGTCCATCCATTCTCGTTGGCCACAGCTATGGCGGCGCCGTGATCACTGAGGCAGGCAACCACGACAACGTCGCCGGGCTCGTCTATGTCGCGGCGTTCCAGCCCGATACGGGAGAAAGCCCCCTTGAACTGACAAAGAAGATGCCTCCCGCGACCAAGGCCATCAAGGCGACCCAGGATGGCTACCTGTACTTCGACGAAACCTTGTTTCACGCAGATTTCGCTGCAGATGTGCCTGCCGCACAAGCGAGCTTCATGGCGATCTCCCAGGTAACGCCAGCGGCCAAGTCCTTCGGCGTTCCGATCTCACAGGCCGCGTGGAGAACAAAACCCAGTTGGGCAATCGTTGCCACCGCTGACCGTGCCATCAATCCTGACCTGGAACGCTTCATGACCAAGCGCGCGGGAAGCAAGACAACCGAGATCCACTCCAGCCATGTTGCCTACATATCACACCCAGAAACAGTCGCGAAGCTTATCGAACGGGCCGCAACACAGTCTGGCAAATCGCAATAGATCATGTGTCGCCGCCGCGGTCCATAGTTCGCCGAGGCGGCATGGCTTTGTTTTGCCGAAGGAGTCAAGTCAGGCGCGAAACGACCGTTTCCGGCCCTGATACCGACAATGGGCCTTCGGTCTGATGACTGGTCGCTCAGGGTCGGTAAGAGGCGGAGGGCAGCCGGGTGGTAGGGCACGATAACGAGCAATTCGCAGAGGGGGCAACGTCGAGGTTTTACTCGGGGGCGTCACCGAAGACCCGGATGGCCAGGTCGTGCTCGAATTTGGTCGACCAAGAATCACGAGACCCTGCTGCATAGTGCATCAGAGTGCCTGTCTCTGGTCTCAGTACGCTGACCAGGCGAACCTGTTTCTCGGTCATGTCCCAGACGCTGAAGTCAGCCGCGATCAATCCGTATCGACGGCAAGCGCTGGTAAAGGCATCGCGCTCCGCGGTAGGAAACGCCTCAAGGGTTGCCATGACAAATTCTCCAATCGACTAGCCAGCCAGCTTGCGGATGGCCGTACCAATTTGTTGCACCTTTCTAGTATCGGCGTACTCCGCCCACGGATCGACGTAGCCGGCGGCGTCTACGCGCTGCAGGGCGGTCCGGATCGTCCAATGATCGCCCGCTGTCAGTTCCTCCAGTTCCTGCCAGGATACCGGCACGGAAACCCCGAGACCTGGCCGTGCGCGCGCAGAGAATGCGGACACCGTCGTCGCACCTTGGCCGTTGCGCAGGTAGTCGATGTAGACCTTACCCGCCAACAACCGATAGCCGTCGAACTTGATCTCATAGACCCATAGTTTGGCGCTGCGCGGCACCGTTGAAGCGAGCGTTGCCGCGCTCTCAAGTTACGAGCGATGCGTCACGCTTGCACCGGACTTTGCTGATGCTCACTTCAACGCAGCCAGAATTTACTGAACGCTTGAACTACAACTATAACTACGATTGCAATTCCCCCCTGCGGGAGGGGGCACTCGTTATGCCGTGGTGCGGGACAAGACCATTGGCTTCGCTTTCAGTTGCTCCTAGCCAAATCGCCCCTTTCCCCATGTGTGGAGAGGGAGCGACAGCCATCGTCATGTCAAACGGCTTTGGCGCATCCTGTCGGCTTCGACCGATGCTGATGGTTTGCCCCGCTCCCGTGCAGCGGATGAGGGCCAGGGGAGAGGGCAGTCGTTCGCCAGGAACGATACGCCACGGCCGACCCGACCCTCTTCCTCAAAACCCATAGCTAACCGAAGCAATCACCCGATTCTCCTGGTGCACGCCATACCGGTTATAACCGCCGATGATCCACTGCACCCCGGCACTAAGGGGAGTCCCCGGGATCGGCGCGGCCAGCGCCAGGGTCAAATGCCGGAAAGCGCCGCTAGAGGGCGTGTTGCCTGCAAAGCAGCCATTGACCACAAAAGCGCTATGCGGCCCGCATGAAGTCCCGGTCAGCGTATCCGTGGTGCCCAGGTATTTGCCCTCCTTCTTGTACGTATAAGCCCCGACCGTCCCGGTAAAGGTAATGCCGTACGGCAGGGTCGTGCTATAGACCAAGGTCCAGTACGTGTCCCCCTTGTTGCCCCATACCACGTCGTTGAGCAGCGTCTGCGCGTTGAGGCTGAACGGACCGTAGCTCAAGCCGAGCTTTGTCTCCAGCGCGTTGGCGTGCGAACCATTGATGTAGTAGTAGCCGGTCAGTCCTGCCGTGTAGCCAAGGTCGCCGATGATCTTGCCGCTGTAGGCGCCATAGAAATCGTTCTCGACCGACTTGGCGCTCTGGAAGCTCGTGATCGAGCGGTCGCTGTAGGAGTTGCCGAGCTGCTGGTACGAGTAGTTGATCATCGACGCCCAATAGCCGATGCTCCAGCCGCTCTCGTGCGCCAAGTCCACGCCCCACTGCAAGGCAGGTATCGAGGATTCCGGCGCGTCGCCGCCGGCGTTGCCCAACGGAGCGCCGTTGCCGTAGGTGGTGGTCGCGCCGCGCAGCACGTAGCGCGATACCGCATCGAGATGGCCGGTGAACGTGTAGGGGCTGGCCGGCTCGGCGGGCTTGGTGGCGCCGGCATCGGCCGGCTGGCCGCTGTCCTGCGCGTGGGCTTGCGTGGCGCAGGCAATCAGCGCGCAGGCGGCGAAGCAAGCCGGCACGGCGCGCCGCAACAATGGACGAAGCGGACGACGGGGAGGCATGCCAGTAGTAGGGGCGAACATGGTCGAACTCACGGTCAACAACGATGGGTGGGAGGTAAAGCAAACGGAAATCGGGGCGGGCGATGCGCCCGCCTGAGCCTGCAAGCGCGGCTAAGGCTCAGTGGGGATCGCGGCCTGCTGAGCCCGCCACGCGCGCCAGCCGCCAAAGGCGGTGATGTCGGTGGCGCCCGCGATGCCGCCGGGCTCGCAGATAAAGCCGGGCACACTGCTGCCATCGGCAAGCACCGTGCGGCCAATGCCCAGCGGCGCGGGAATGCCCGCGACAAAGCTGCCGAAGCGGGCTTCGGGCATCTCCCACACCTCGACCTCGATGGCGGCGCCTTCGCCTTCGTGCACGCGCACCAGCCCGGGCCGCTGCACGCCGGGGCCTGCCAGCGCGTAGAGGCGATAGCAGGGCGCCGTGCTGGTGCGCGCCACCAGGCGCGCGCCGCGTTCGGCGAGTTGATGGTGCAAGGGCTGGCCTTCCAGGTGGGCGCCGCAAACCGCAACCCGTAGCTGGCCGCTGCGCACAGCGGGCGGCACGATGCCGCTTTGCGCAACAAGGCGGTTTCCCGTCGCGCCGACCGTCGCCGCCTTGCCTTCCAGCGCCTGCTGCCAGCGCCGTGCCAGATGCAGCAGTGGCACGTCCTGATGCGCCGGCGCCGCCAGCGTGATACCGAAGGGCAGGCCATCTGCGAGGAACCCCGCCGGCACCGCCACGCCGGCGCAATCCAGCAAATTCAAGAAGTTGGTGTAAAGGCCGAGCTCGCTGTTGCGCGCAATCGGTTCCGCCAGCATGCCGGCGACGGTCGGGTGCGAGGGCACGGTCGGCAGCAACAACGCGTCCGCCTGCGACCAGGCGGCCTCGCCCTGGCGCTGGAGCGCGCGCAACCGGTACATGGCCGCGAACGCATCGGCGGCCAGCGGCGTGGCGCCGCCCAGCGTGATCTGCCGTGTCACCGGGAACAGAGCGTCTGCGTTGCCATCGATAAACGCGCGGATCGCCTGGTAGCGCTCGGCCACCCAAGGGCCTTCATAGAGCATCCGGGCCGCTTCCAGGAACGGCGCGAAGTCGATCTCCACCAGCACCGCGCCCAGCGTGCGGGCATGGGCGCACGCTTGCTCGAAGGCTTCGGCATAGCCGGGCTGGAAGAACCGCATTTGCCCCGGCGCGGGCACGCCCAGGCGGAACATCGCGGCCTGCCCGAAGTCGAAGCCGTGCGGTTGCGCTGCGCGCGAGTAGGGATCGTCCGCATCGAACCCCTGTGCCACCGCGAACACGCGGTGCGCGTCATCGGCGGTCAGCGCAAAGACCGATGGCGTATCCAGCGAGCGGCATGCCGGTACCACGCCGCTGGTCGACAACAGCCCGCAGCTCGGCTTGAGGCCAACCAGGTGATTGAACGCGGCGGGCACGCGGCCCGAGCCCGCCGTGTCGGTGCCCAGCGCAAAGCTCACCTGCCCAAGTGCGACCGCCACGGCCGAGCCCGAGCTGGAACCGCCGGATATTCGCGCCGGATCGAAGGCGTTTCGGCAAACGCCATAGGGCGAGCGCGTGCCGTTGAGCCCGGTGGCAAACTGGTCGAGGTTGGTCTTGCCCACGGCAATGGCGCCGGCATCCAGCAGCCGTTGCACCACGAAAGCGCTGCCGGCCGGCGTATAGGCGTAGTCCGGGCAGGCGGCCGTGGTCGGCACGCCGGCCAGGTCGATGTTGTCCTTGATCGCGAACGGAATGCCATACAGCGGCAGGCCGGCCGGCCCGTTCTGTTCCAGCTCCCGTGCGCGGGCACGCAAGGCCGTGGCGTGGAGGCGATGGATCCACGCGTGATGCGGGTCGTGCTCCGTCGCGGCAATCACCGATTCGATGACCTCGGTGGGCGTGCGTTTGCCGCTTTGGTAAGCCGCTTGCAGCGAGCCGATATCGAGCGAGAAGCGGGCCGTCATGCTGCCTCCTTCGTTGCCACGCTTTGCGGCGCTACGATGACGACTTCCTGCCCGGCGTTGACAGGGGCGCCTTCCCGGCAGGCCACGCGCCAGGCGTAGCCGGCGCAAGGCGCCGTGATGGCAAACTCCATCTTCATCGATTCCACGATGGCCAGTGTGTCGCCCTCGGCCACCGCGTCGCCTTCCTGCACCAGCACGCGCCATACGCTGCCGGGTACCTGGCTGCACACCACATGGGCTTGTTCCGGGAGTTCGCCGGCGTTCGTCGCAGCGGCGGCGGGCGCCTGCGCTTCGTCCACGTACTCGGCTTGCCCGAGCGTGCGCCAGCGTTCCCGCTCCGCGCCGAACGCGGCTTGCTGGCCTTGCCTGAACGCGGCGATATCCGTTGCATGTTTGTCCAGGAAGCGACGGTAGTCGCGCATGCCAAAGGTGCCTTGCTCGATGCGCAGCGGATAGCGGCCCGCGGGAAAGTCGCGCCGGATCCTGGTGAGATCGTCTTCGCTGACAGGATAGAAGCGGATCCGGTCGAAGAAGCGCAGCAGCCACGGCTTGCCCGCCTCGAAGTCCGCGGCGCCGTTGTGCGCGTCGCGCCAGCGGTTCCACATCTGCAGCGTGCGGCCAACGAACTGGTAGCCGCCGGGCCCCTCCATGCCGTAGACGCACATATAGGCGCCGCCGATGCCCACTGCGTTCTCCGGCGTCCAGGTGCGGGCCGGGTTGTACTTGGTGGTGACCAGCCGGTGGCGCGGGTCCAGCGGCGTGGCCACGGGCGCGCCCAGGTACACGTCGCCCAGCCCCAGCACCAGGTAGCTGGCATCGAAGACGATGCGCTGCACCGCCTCGATCGAATCGAGCCCGTTGATGCGGCGGATGAACTCGATATTGCTCGGGCACCATGGCGCGTCCGGGCGCACCGATTGCATGTATTTGTCGATGGCCAGCCGCGTGGCGCTGTCGTCCCACGATAGCGGCAGATACACGGTGCGCGATGGCACGACGAGATCATCGGTGTCGCCCAGCGCCTCGTCCGTGGCCAGGATGGTGTCGATCAGTGCGGCACGCGCGAGCTGGCGCGGGTCGAAATGCACCTGCAGCGAGCGGATACCGGGTGTCAGGTCAACCACGCCGGCGAGTCGCAGGGCTTGCAGCGCGGCATGCAGCGCATGGATGCGCATGCGCAAGGCAATATCCAGCTGCAGCTCGCCCAGCTCCACCAGCAGGTAGCGGTCACCCGCCTGGCGCACGACCAGACCGGGGCGGCTGGCCAAGGCAGCGCGCTGGCGCAGGATCGGCGAGCCACGCTCGCTGGCGCGCGCGCTTGTGTCGGGCAGCAAGGCCGGCGGCGCGCTCAGCTCGTGCACCCAGCGGTCCTGCGCAGCCTGCCGCTGCGCGGCTTGCTCCTGCGTCACACCATGAAAGCGCACCGCGTCGCCCGGGCGCAACTGGCCGAGCTTCCAGCGCTCGGCGGCAATCACCACGGCCGGGCAGACGAAGCCGCCCAGGCTGGGGCCATCCGGGCCGAGGATCACCGGCATGTCGCCGGTGAAGTCGATGGCGCCGATGGCGTAGGCGTTGTCGTGGATGTTGGAGGGATGCAGCCCCGCCTCGCCGCCATCGCGGCGCGCCCACGTTGGCTTGGGGCCGATCAGGCGCACGCCGGTGCGGCTGGAGTTGTAGTGCACCTGCCATTCGGTGCCGAAGAACGTGTCGATGTCGCCGCCGGTGAAGAAGTCCGGCGCGCCGTGCGGGCCGTACAGCACCCCGATATCCCAGGCGCGGTTGCCGCTGGCATAGGCCGGGATCTGATCGCGCGCCAGCGCTGCTACCGGCTCGCCGGCGGTTTCACTGCCGATGTGCAGCATGTCGGCGGTGCGCAGCGTTCGGCCGGCATGGCCGCCGAACTGGCCCAGCGTAAAGGTGGAGCGGCTGCCGAGGTAGTGCGGCACATCCATGCCGCCGCGCACGGCCAGGTAGGCGCGGCTGCCGCCGGTGGCCACCGCGCCCAGGCGCAGCACGCTGCCCGCGGCCACGCGGTGCGATTGCCAGGGCGCCAGCGCCACGCCATCCAGCGTGGCCGGCATGGGCGCGCCGCACAGCGCGATGACGGCGTCATGGTGAAAGCCCAGCGTCGGCCCGCCCAGCGTGCATTCCAGCCCGGCGGCGGTGGCGGCATTGCCGACCAGGCGGTTGGCCAGGCGGAACGCCAGGTCGTCCATGGGGCCGGACGGCGGCACGCCCACGTCCCAGTAGCCGGCGCGGCCTGGCCAGTCCTGCACCGTGGTCTGCACGCCGCCGTCCAGTACTTCGATCGCGTTGGGCCGGTAGGTGAAATCCGCCAGCGAGCGCGTGATGATGCGGCCGTGGATGAAATCGTCGCTGGCTGCCACCGCGCGCAGGTAGCGCAGGTTGGTCTCGATGCCCGCCAGCCGCGTCGTGCCGAGTGCCGCCTGCAGCTTTGCCACTGCGTCATCGCGGTCGGTGCCAGTGACGATCAGCTTGGCGAGCATCGGGTCGTAGTGCGGCGGCACCTCGCTGCCCGCGCCAATCCAGGTGTCGACCCGGGCGTCTTCAGGAAAGCGCACGTCAGTCAGCAAGCCCGCGCTTGGCTGGAAGTTGCGCGCGGGATCTTCGGCATAGAGGCGCACCTGGATCGCAGCGCCGCGCGGCGCGGGGGCTGCCAGCGCGAAGTCATCGCCGCGCGCCAGCCGCACCATCCATGCGACCAGGTCGATGCCCGTGACCTGTTCGGTCACGCCGTGCTCCACCTGCAGGCGTGTGTTGACCTCCAGGAAGTAAAAGGCCCCGGTGTCGGCGTCGAGCACGAATTCCACCGTGCCGGCGGAGCGGTAGCCAACCGCCCTGCCAAGCCGCTCGGCAGCGTCCAGCAGCGCGCTGCGCGTGGCCGCATCCAGCCCCGGCGCAGGCGTTTCCTCGATGACCTTCTGGTTGCGGCGCTGCGCCGAGCAATCGCGCTCGCCGAGGGTGACCACCTTGCCCTGCCCATCGCCGAACAACTGCACCTCGATATGGCGGGCGCGCTCCACAAACTTCTCCAGGAACAGCCCGGCATCCTTGAAGTTGGCGCGCGCCAGGCGCTCCACCGCTTCGAAGGCGGGCGCCAGCTCAGCCTCACTGCGGATCAGCCGCATGCCGATGCCGCCGCCACCGGCAGTGCTCTTGAGCATGACGGGATAGCCGATGCGCAGCGCTTCGGCACGCGCGGCGGTCAGGCCGGGCAGCAGCCCGCTGCCCGGCAGCAACGGCACGCGGTGCTGTGCGGCCAGCGCGCGGGCCGTGTGCTTGAGTCCAAACGCGCGCATCTGCGCAGGCGTCGGGCCGATGAAGGCAATGCCGGCGGCTTCGCAGGCTTCGGCAAAGCCGGCGTTCTCCGACAGGAAGCCGTAGCCGGGATGAATGGCGCCGGCGCCGGTCTCGAGGGCGGCGGCCAGGATGCGCTCGGCATCGAGATAGCTCTGCGCGGCGGGCGCCGGGCCGATGCAGACCGCCACATCGGCTTGCGCAACGTGGGCCGAATCCACGTCGGCTTCGGAGTAGACGGCGACCGAGCGCAGGCCAAGCGCGCGCAGGGTACGGATGATGCGGCAGGCGATGGCGCCGCGATTGGCGATCAGGACGGTGTCGAAGCGCTCAGATGGCGAGGACATGGGGGTGGTTCCCTCGGGGCAGGTCGTCCTGCGGGAATCATCTCGGCTGCGGGTCGTCCCGCAGCGGCGCCCTTCGGGCGCGGAATGGACAAGCCGGTTCTGCGTACTGCGTACTGCGGGTTACGCGATCTGCGCGCGGGCAGCAGTCGCGGCATCCCACACGATGAACTCCACCGGCGTGGGGTTGTACGCGTTGCACGGGTTGTTGAGCTGCGGGCAGTTGGATACCAGCATCCAGACGTCCATCTCGGCGCGCAGTTCCACATACTTGCCCGGGCCGGAGATGCCATCGGCAAAGCACAGGCCGCCTTCCGGCGTGACTGGCACATTCATGAAGAAATTGATGTTGGGCACGAGGTCGCGCTTGCTCAGGCCTGCATCGGCATGCGCCATCGCCAGCAGGTAGTTGTCGCGGCAGGAGTGCATGAATTTCTTCTGCAGCGCGTAGCGCACGGTGTTGCTCTCGGCCGCGCAGGCGCCGCCCAGCGTGTCATGGCGCCCGCAGGTGTCGGCCACGATGGTCAGCATCGGCCGGCCAGCGCTTGAAACCAGCACCGAGCCGCTGCTGAGGTAGATGCCGCCCTGGCGCAGCAGCGTATCGGTGGCGCTGTAGTGCTCGGCCACGTCATGCCGGTTGTAGAACAGCACGTCGGCGGCCTGGTTGCCTTCCAGGTCGACGATGCGCACGGTCTGCCCGGCGCGGATTTCGGCGAGCCAGGGTTCGCCCGCCGGCTGGCGGTGGCGCACAGCGGCATGCGCGGGGTCAAGCGGGCTCGTGCGCAGGGTGGCGGTGGCGGCGTTGGTCATATCGATTCCTCGTGGTCTTCAGGACAGCGCGAACACATCGGCGTTGTGCAATGCCCGCGCGCATTCGGGGCGGTAGCCGCGGCAGAAGTCGTCAGCCGGGGCCGGGCCATTGCGCCAGGCCGCGACGCCCACCTTGCCGGGGGCGTAGCCGGGGCGCGGGTCCAGCGGATGCGGGGCGGTGGAGACGGCCACGATCAGGTCCATGTCGCAGCGCAGTTCCACCGAGCTGCCTTGCACCGGCTGGCTGGCATCGAAGGTGAAGTTGCCGTGCGCGTCCACGGCGATCTTGCTGAACAGGTTGACCGGCGCGATCAGGTCACGCGCGCCGAGGCCGTACTTGCCGATTTCGATCAGCAGCCCGTCGCGGCCGGCGCGGTACATGGCATTGCGGTGTTGCCCGAAACGCTGCTCGCCGTACTTTTCATGCAGGCGCGCGGCGTCCAGCAGGCCGCCGAACGGGTCGTGCCAGCCCAGCGTGTCGTGCGTGATCGAGGCCATGGCGCGGCCCATATCGCTCATCAACACATGGCCGCGCGTGAAATGCGCGGTGTGCAGGGCTTTGCAGGTGTCGGGCATGCTGTAGCGCTCCAGCCTGTCATGCGCGGCATAGAGCACCACCGAGCAGTTGGCGCGCGCATCCAGCGCGGCAAAGCGCAGGGCCATGCCGCGCGACAGGCGCCAGCTCCAGTGGCAGCCGCCGGGCAGGACTTCGCTCCAGGCCACCTGGCTGGCGGGCAGGTCGGGGGCAAAGCGGCGCCAGTGGTCGATGGCATCCACCGCGGCGTGCACGGACGGGTTCGCAAAGGCTTGTTCAGGGGTTTCCATTCTGTTGGTCTCCGGGTGGCAACTCAGGCCTGCGGCTCGGGCGCAAGGTCGGTCGATGCAGCATGCGAGAGCTGCTCGAGCAATTCGAAGTCCGTCTGCATGCCGGAGGTGGCGCGGATGCGCGCGAGCACCTCGCGCTTGAGGTTCAGGAATTCGGACGAGAGCTTCATCTCCTGTGTGCGCGCGGCCGGCAGCGGCACCTCGTAGACGGTGTCGATGCGTCCCGGGCGCGGCGCCATCAGGACCACGCGTTGCCCGAGGTAGATCGCTTCTTCCACATCGTGCGTGACGAACACGATGGTGCTTTGCTCCAGCCGGTGCACGTGCAGGATCAGGTCGTGCATGACCTCGCGGGTTTGCGCATCCAGCGCGCCGAAGGGCTCGTCCATTAGCAGCACCGGCGGGCGGCTCATCAGCGCACGCGCAATGGCTACGCGCTGCTGCATGCCGCCCGACAGCTGGCCGGGGTAGGCATCCTTGACATGGCATAGCCCCATCAGGCGCAGCAAGGCATCGGCCCGGCCGGAGGCGGCTTCCACATCGGCGCTGGTCCGGCTGCAGGTGTTGACCTTCAGCTCGCGGCAGAAGCGGATGTTCTCGATGACCGTCAGCCACGGGTACAGGCTGTAATGCTGGAACACCATCGCGCGCTGCGGGCCCGGGCCTTCGATCGGCTTGCCGTCGCACAGCAACTCGCCCGCGCTGTGCGGCTCCAGGCCGGCGAGTGAGCGCAGCAGCGTGGACTTGCCGCAACCGGATGCGCCCACCAGCGTGACGAACTCATTGTTGGCGATATCCAGGTGGATGTCCTGCAATGCCGCCGGGGGCGTGCCGTCGCGCGGCTTGCCGTGGCCGAAGAATTTCCATACGCCGCGCACGCGCAGCTTGGGCGATAGGGTCATGGACATGGCTTTAGCGCCTCGCGTGCAGGTAGGGAAACGCGCGCCGGTGCGTCCAGCGCAGCAACTGGTCGATCGCCAGGCCGATCACGCCGATCAGCAGGATGCCGGCGAAGATCTTGTCGGTCTGCAAGAAGCGCTGCGCCTTCAGGATCGAGAAGCCCAGGCCCGAGCTGGCCGCGACCAGCTCGGCCACCACCAGGTAGGTCCAGGCCCAGCCCATGGTGATGCGCATCGTATCGAGCAAGGCGGGCTTGGCGGCGGGGACGATGACCAGCCGGATCACTTCGCCGCGGCTCGCGCCCATGGTCTGGGCCGCTTCGATCTGCGCCATCGGCACGCGGCGCACGTCCTCGGCCACCATCAGCACCATCTGGAAGAACGTGCCGATGAAGATGATGGCGATCTTGGCGCCCTCATCGATGCCGACCCACACCATCACCAGCGGGATAAAGGCCACCGCCGGCATATAGCGCACGAAATCGGTCAGCGGCTCCAGCAAGGCCTGCACGCTGCGGAACGTGCCGATCGCCAGGCCCAGTGGCAGGGCGATCACCGCGGACAAGGCCCAGCCCGTGACCACGCGCAGCGTGCTGATGCCGATGTCGCCGGCCAGGCCCTCGTCGGCATACCAGCCGCGCAGCCGTTGCAGCACCTGAAAAGGGCCGGGCATGAAGACCGGCTCGACCCAGCCGCTGACAGCCAGCCAGGCCCAGGCCACCAGCGGCAGCAGCAGGCCAAGGCTCACCAGCGCCGCCGTGCGGTGCGTCGGGATGGCGCTGCGTATGCCCCACCACGGCTGGCGTTTTGCGTGGAATGCCGGCGTGGCGGGCGTGGCGTCGGCCGTGGCCGCCGATGGGGGCAGTACTTGGGCAATGCGCGCGGTGGCGGGCAGGCGTGCTGTGTTCTCGCTCATGGCTGTCTCACTTCAGCGCGTCGGCCAGCAGGCTGGCATCGACGCCGCGCGCCGGGTCCGGCTTGGCGTCGATCAGCTTGTTCTCCAGCAGGAATGCTGCAATGGCCGGCGTGACGGCCTGCAGCGAGGTGGCTTGTGCCGGGTCCAGCGCGCCATGGTTCGCGCCGACATCGAAGAACTTCGTGCCGGGCAGGAAGACGCTGTACTCGTCGGGCTTCATGCTGACCACCTTGGCCATGATCCTGGCCGCCTCGGCGGGTTGCTCGCGGATGAACTTCTCGGTGTCGAACCAGGCGCGGATCATGCCGACCAGGTCGCGGCGCTTGGCGCGGATCGCCTTCTCTTGCGCGACCAGCAGGTCCGGGATCAGGCCCGGCATGTCCTTGGAGGTGAACAACGCGCGGCCCTTGCCGCTGCGCGTGATCTGGTCGATCCACGGGTTCCAGACTACCGCCGCGTCCACGCGGCCGGTCATGAACGCTGCGGCAGCATCGCCGGCCGAGAGGTTGGTGATCTTGACGTCGGAGGGTTTGAGGCCGTTCCTGGCCAGCGCCGTGACCAACACGAAGTGCGAGATGCTGTACTGCTCCAGCGCAACGGTTTTGCCCTTGAGGTCAGCGAAGGACTTGATCTTGCCGCTGACCACCAGCGCATCGTTGCCCGAGGAGTTGTCGTTGACCAGCACGGCCTTGAGCGGCAGTCCCTTGGCCAGCGGCCCGAGGGTGTCTGACCAGGTCTGGGAGTTGGCGTCGAGTTGCCCTGAGGAGAGTGCTGCGATGGAGTCGGTGTAGTTGGCGAACCAGACCAGCTTCACGTCCGCGCCATGCTTCTTGAAGAATCCCTTTTGCTCAGCGACATACCAGGCAACCCATCCCGGCCAGTCGGAGACACCGACCTTGATTTCGGCCTTGGCCGGGCGCGCACCGGTGAGGCCAACGGCAAGCAGCGCAGCGCCCAGCAGGCCGGCGCACATACGCCGGAACGGGCGTCGCGAAGGACGTGAAAAAGGAAATGCAGGCATGGTTCGGCTCCGATCGGCGGTGACAAATGGCAGGGAAGCCACCTCTCAACGAAGTGAACCTCCCGGGCTTTTGTCCCGCCGTGGAGCCTGGGCGCGAACTAGCGCGCCTGAGGCCGGTTGCTCTCGGACCAGGCATCGTGCGCATGGCACGACCGGAACCCTAGCTACCCTTCGGTGAGCGACGCTTGGCCGCTTCCCTGCGGGTTACTGAGCAAACGGCATGCCAGGCGCATGGAAAGCGCGCTGGCCGGCAAATGTGGCGCTGAATGCCTAAAGTCAGGTGCGAATTTTGGATCTGCCTGGCTGAATGCCATCGCTTGGTGCGCGGGTGGTGCCCGCGCGCACCGTCAGGGTGCGCGTGATGTGGCGCTTCCGGTGCGCGGGCCTGATCCGGTCACGCCGCCAGCTTGCTCAGGCTTTCCACGCCGCTATGTCGAGAATTATGCGCTGGGCCGCCGTCGTATGAGGCGCTGGGAAATGGATGCGCATCCAGACGAAGGGGAAGACGACTTGGAAGTTCCGGCCAGCAATCTGGTCCGGCGCTGGGGGCCAAATCCTGGCAGAAATGATGCCGGGGGGCATTCCGCCAGCAGTTCAGCGTCGGCGAGTTGCGGCCGGACAGTGCCGAGGCAGCCACGCGCGCCTGGCTGGCCGAAGCCTCGAGCCAGGCACTGCCGCGCTCGAGATCACCGCGGCCTCCCGCGCTGGCGTCGTCGGTGTCCATGGGCGTCTCATAATCGTGCAGACGTTCACGGTTTAACATAATAAACGTTATGTGATTCAAGGGGCACAAAACGTGTGCTGCCGAGGAACACTCCCAGGTGTAGCCAGTCAAGATTGCCTTAGGGCGCCGGGAACGGTACAGTTGGACTACCGGCTAGCAATGGCCAGCAACAGTAAGTTGGGAGCGAAAGCATGACATCGAGGGATGACGAGCGCAACGTTTTGGCCCGGTGCGCGGCCGCGTCGCGCGGTGACATCACGGTAGCTTTCGATCAGCGAGAAGCCAACGTTTTTCGTCTTGCCGCGATGGTGCTGCAGTCGCGTTTGCCAGTGGAATCCGTTCGCTTGATGCATGCAAGCGAGCAATACTTCCGTCTGTATCCGACCGATAAGGTGTCCAGCGCTGACGTGGTTCGGAAAGGCTGGGTATCGGGCTTGCCTCGGCTGCGCGATATGCTGACTATGCAGTTGCGGCCTCACTGAAATGGCCGACAACGTCTCCTTCCACACGCGCACGGCACTTGCCGAGGGGCTTCGCGAGTTGTTCAAGCAGCTTGAACAGCGCCTTTCCCTTCGGCAACCCCTGACGGTCTATCTGGCTGGTGGGATGGCGGTGCACCTCTATACGGCAAGCCGAGTCACAACGGACGTTGACGCTGAGTTCGCTGGGCGGGTGCTGTTGCCTCAGGACGTGCTTGTGGACGTGGTCTTGGAAGATGGGACGCCTCAGGTCATCTACCTGGACACAAACTACAATCCGACGTTTGCGCTAATGCACGAGGACTACCAGGAAGACTCTATACCGGTGGACCTGGGCCTGGATCAGATTCAGGTGCGCGTGCTTTCCCCCGTGGATCTCGCTGTCAGCAAAATCGCGCGACTCGCTGATAACGATCGCGAAGACATTCGCGCACTCGTTGCAGCTGGACTGACGTCGGCAGATGAGATAGAGGAACGTGCAACAAGCGCCCTTGGCGGTTACGTAGGCGGAATCGAGATGCTACGCCTCAACCTTCGCGACACACTTGAGATAGCGCGTGAAGAGGAGCGCATCGCCGCTTTGGTGGCGGGTACGAGGGAACGTCCTACGTTCTGACCGTTGCAGAGGCAGCGCAACGCCCCCGGCGCCCCACCTCTCCAGGCCTGCTGCCGCCCTACCACGCCACGGCTGCCCTTCCCTGCCACTGCTCGCCACGTCGCCATCGTCGAATGGTCGAGTCTCCCTGGCCAGCCGGGTCCCCAATCTTCAGCAAACCTGCCTAGCCCGCGTTGGCTCTCAGCGTCCTCGCCTACGGCGACGAGCCGGTGGGTGATCCCGGCGCCGTCGTGCAGGATTTGAACTCGACCGAGTTCGAGCGCTTTTTTAGTTCCGCCGGAACGGTCCTGGTGATTCACTACGATACGGTTCAACTGGGAATGGACCATGTGTGCCACGCCACCGTCGGCATCAGCGCGGCACCCGAGGCCGGAGCCACCGCACGGCTTCCCGCTTGGCGCTTCAACGCGACCCGCTTGATCAGGGGCCATGGAAGTCTTGACCTGGCTGGCTACGCGCAGCGAGCCCTCGCTCGTAGGCGCACGCACCGCCAAGCGCGCCGGCCGGGACATCTGACGGGCTTCGACGGACCGACCTTGACTTCATCCCCGCCCGGGTAGATTGGATGCACGTTCATCACCCAGGTGCTTCCGATGTGGGCCGACTCCCCCCAACTCAACCTCTTTGACGAGCTCGCTCGCGGATCCCTCGCACGATCAATGGCTCGCCCGTTGGTGTTGATGGCCTGCTCGGCCACGAAGCTCAACCGCCCTGCCCCCGCCATGGATCTGTATCGCGGCGTCATGTATGAAACGTTTCGCGCGCACGTGCGAGCCGATGCGCAGCCCCAGGTCATCATCCTCTCCGCGCGACATGGCTTTATCCAGCCTGACGCCGAGATTGCCCCTTACGATCTCCGTATGACCGCCGATCGCGCGCAGATCATGCTCTCGGGCCTGCCAACGGCGATGGCCGGTGCGGTGTGGCCCTACCAGGTCGGCCCGGTCTTTCTCGCCGGCGGCATGCACTACCGTCGGGTGATGCGCGCAGCCGTGGAGCGGTGGGCGCATAGGATTGGTGCCGGCAGCGCGCCGACGATCATGGAAACCAGCGGCGGCATCGGGATGCAGCGCTCCCAGCTCGGCCAGTACTTGGACGGCCTAACCAGTCAACTACCCCGCTCTGAAGGGCGGAGCTTGTAAAGGCAACTGAAAAGGCTCGGGTTGACCAGGCAAAGCGGTAACCAACCCGCTACGTTGTGAATAGGTGCAAGACCAACGTTGGGATGCTTCCTCAGTCCCAACCTCTTGAAGCCCCGGTTGCAGACAAGCGACAGGGTAAGCACGAAACGGATCGGGGCGGATCGCCGGTTCGCAACATTGCCGAGGGGAGACCTCCCGAAAGGGAGGCGTCACTAGGCCCGTAAGGGCAACTTTTTAGGAGAGATTGCAGTGGCAGTCTTTGTGTTGGATAAGAGCGGCAAGCCGCTCATGCCGTGCAGCGAGAAGCGCGCCAGATTGTTGCTCGTGCGCCGCCGCGCGCGCGTGCACCGCGTAATGCCGTTCACGATCCGCCTAGTGGATCGGGGGCAGGCGAACAGCGTCTTGCAACCGGTTCGCCTTAAACTCGATCCGGGCAGCAAGGGAACCGGCGTGGCCATCACGCGCGAGGTCAAGGCCGGCGGTGACGAGACGGCTCGGGATGTTGCCGTCCTGTCTCTCGCGGAACTGATCCACCGCGGCGCGCAGATCAGCCTGAGCCTGACCGCACGGCGGGCCATGCGACGTGGCAGGCGTGGCCGCAAGACTCGGTATCGTGCCGCTCGTTTCAATAACCGGCGCAAGCCCGTAGGCTGGTTGGCGCCAAGCCTACAACACCGTGTGCAGACCACGATGGCCTGGGTGCGCCGTTTCCGGGCGCTCGCGCCGATTACAGCCGTCAGCACCGAACTCGTCCGCTTCGACATGCAGGCGCTGCAAAACCCGGAGATCTCTGGCGTCGAGTATCAACAAGGCGAACTGGCCGGCTACGAGATCCGGGAGTACCTGCTAGAGAAATGGGGCCGGCAGTGCGCGTACTGCGATGCCCGCGATACGCCGCTGGAAATGGAGCATATCGATGCCCGGGCAAACGGTGGCTCCAACAGGGTCTCCAACCTGACGCTGGCGTGCGTGCCTTGCAATCGGAAGAAGGACGCGCGTCCGCTCTCTGATTTCCTGCGCAAGGACCCGGAGCGTCTCAGACGCATTCTGGCCAAGGCAAAGACACCGCTTCGCGACGCAGCTGCGGTCAATTCGACCCGGTGGGCTTTGTACAACGCGCTGAAGACCACGGGGCTTTCAGTGGAGACCGGGTCGGGTGCACGAACGAAGTTCAATCGCCGACGATTCGATCTGCCAAAGACGCACGCGCTGGACGCCGCGTGCGTTGGGGTGATCGACTCAGTTTCGGGATGGCAAAAGCCCACGTTGGCTATGAAGTGCTCGGGCCGCGGCGCTTACCAGCGCACGCGACTCACCGCATCCGGCTTTCCTCGCGGCTACCTCATGCGCAGCAAGCGCGCATTCGGCTTTCAGACCGGTGACATGGTGCGGGCCGTTGTGCCGTCTGGGAAGAAGGCTGGCAGGCATATTGGGCGGGTGGCGATTCGCGCCACCGGCTCCTTCAACATTCAGACCGCCGAAGGGGTCGTCCAGGGTGTCTCTCACCGCTATTGCAAGATCATGCAACGCGGCGACGGATATGGTTATTCGCTCGTAGCGCAATCCACGAAGGAGAGCGGGCACAGGGGCGACGCTTCGCGTCGCGCGCTATCCCTCACCGGCCTGAAGGCCGATGTTTCCCGCGCGAACTGATGACTCTCACCATCACCCTGCAGTTGGAAGCCAAGGCCCTCGCTGCCAACCTCGATGGCACGCCCGACGCGCTGCTTGCCCTCACCCATGCCGGCTACCGCTGCTGGACCAAAGCCAGACGCCTGCATTTCCCACCGCCGCGGCGCGAAGCGTTGCTGTTGGAAATCATGCGTTTCTGTGCAGACACAAACCTGCTGGAGTGCCCCCCCGACCCTGAGGACGGAGATCGCCTGCAGGCGATAGAAGGAATGCTTGACGGGCGCTATCCGCGATACGCGCGACTCAAGCGGAACCCGCATCGCGCATGAGCACGCCGGCAAACTTGCCTTCAGATCCACGAAGTAGCTGACCTCTCGCCGCCCGGGCGCGTGAACCCCTCTTCTTGTGGGCAATGTCCGCCTCGTAGAGGCGGCAGGGGTGTAGCGAACGCAAAATTCAGTATATAAATACGTCATGAAATCCGCCGACACCTGGCTCAGCAACCCCACCCTCGCCTACGCAGACTGGCAACGTCGCGAAGCCGCGGGCGCCAACAGACGCCCTTTTGCCGCCCGCTCGATCGTCCAGCATCAGGCCATGTTCGAACACTTCAGGCGTCATCTGCTGGCCGCCCGAACTACCCTGGCCACATTCGGCCCGGACCATATCGATGCCTTCTGGCAATCGCCGGACGCGCTCGGCTATAGCACCGCCACGCGCATGCGTTATCTGAAGCTGCTGGACCGGTTTTGCCGGCATCTGGTTGCCGTGGGCGTGCGCGAGAGCAACCCAGCCAATCAGCTGGTGCGGAATGGCCACTGGCCCAAGGACGAGCCGGACCCTATCTATCTGCCCGAAGACGCCGACGCCCGGCTGCAGGCGTGGGTTCAGCCGCACGACGGCGACGATCTGGCAGCCTTGCGAAGCGGTGCCATGGTGGCATTCTTCCTAGCCACCGGCATCACCGCAGCAGAAGCGCGCACGGCCAGGCGGGAGGATCTGCAGCCCGGCACTTCCACACCCTATCTGCGCGTGCCAGCTCACGGCGCACGCGACACCCGCACGGTCCCCATCGGGTCCTTCGCCGTCCCGATCCTTGCGGAATGGCACGTTCGCCGTCAGACCCTGCCGGTCGACGGCGAGCTCGTTTTCTCACTGAGGGCCAGCGGCGAGCCGATCACTGATATGAGCTTTGGCAAGATTGTGCGAGCGGCGCTCATGGCCATCGATTTCGAAGACGAAGACCTGAGCCCGCGGGTGCTGCGCAACACGTACTGCCGCCGTCAGCTACTTGCTGGCCAAGGCCAGGATGAAGTCAGCAAGCTGCTTGGGCTGGCCAGCACGCGAACCTGCGACCGAATCAGGGCCACCATCGCCCAGCAGTTGTAATCGTTGGTTTCACGCAGTCGCACACACAGCATGGAGTTTGCTATTCTCTCAAACGCCTCCACGGCGACATATCAACGAGTAACTAGATCACAGAAGAATCCATGGCAACCAAAGCGAAAGCTGTAGTAAAGACCCCGGCCAAGCCTGCAGCCAAGAAGGCAGCAGCACCTGCCACGAAGGCGGCCGCACCGGCAAAGAAAGCCGCAGCGGCTGCGCCAGTAGCGAAGCCGCTGAAGGAAACCTTCACCAAGGCGAGCTTGCTGGCCCACCTGGTCGCCCAGACCGAGCTGGACGCCAAGACCGTCAAGACCGTGCTGGCACACCTGGAAAACACGGTCCTGAGCGCGGTGCACAAGAAGGGTGCGGGCGAGTTCACGCTCCCTGGCCTGCTCAAGGTCACTGCACTGCAAGTGGCGGCGACCAAGAAGCGTTTCGGCAAGAACCCGTTCACCGGTGAGGACCAGTGGTTCGCTGCAAAGCCCGCGACCGTCAAAGTCAAGGTCCGCCCGCTGAAGAAACTCAAGGATGCCGCGCTGTAACGCAGCAGCCGTACCTGCCGGGAAGCAAGGGAGCCCCGCGTGGCTCCCTTATTTTATGGTGCGTCCGGCAGGGCGCGCTCGCTAGAGGGTGGAAGTCCCTTACACACCCGGCAAGGGGAGGTGTTAGCCAGACACAGGGGTTTCCCGGGTGACGGGGAGTCTGAGTCAATGCACTGGCCTGACGAACAGGAAGCGGATACGAGGCGACGTATCGGGGTAAGGTAACCAAAATTGCCAAAGCCCAATTCCGCCTGCAAGATTACTGCGTGAGACGGTCAGAAGACGTGCTTGATGCCCAGCATGCCGCCGACCTGAGAGGCCCCAGCGGGCGGCGTGGACTGTCCGTCGACGGACGCCGCAAGTTGGCCCTTATTGTCGAGATATCCGACCGTGCCATAGACCATGGTTCGCTTGGACAGGGCATAGCTACCACGCATAGAGCCCAACCATGCCTTGTTGCTGCTGTCGTGATAGCGCAGCAGATAGACCTGACCTGCAAGCGTAAGCGCGGGGGTGATATCGTAAGCCGCGCCCACATACCAGAGATCGCTGCGGGGCGTGCTGCTGCCGTCGTTCTGACGGAAGATGACGCCGGCGCCAACTTTGGTTCTGTCAAGGATGGCATAGCCTGTGACGGTCGATCGCTTGTCCGTCATGCTGCTCTTGGTCAGGCCCCCGAAGGCGCCCGGCCCACCACGAAATTCGTCATATGCCGCGGCCACGCCCCGGCTTGGCCTGCTTCTGAACGAGGTCAGCGACGGGGCAGTGCTCACCAAAGTCGTCGCCGCCAAAAGCGCGCCTCGCGATCTCGCAAAAATCCTCGTCGACGGCCCGAATTTCAGCCACAAAGAAAAATGAACAGACGCTTCTTCGAGGGCGCAGGGCCAGCGCTGCAACCGATATAGGCGCCGTGATCATTTGGTAATGAGGAAGCGCTGCGTGCTCACCTCTTCGCTGAACGAAACAAGAGATTGGACCTCCGCACGGAAAAGGGTGATTTTCGGCAGGATTGCTCCTATACGTGATGACGGAGCACGCCCGAAAGAGGCCGTGCCCCTACGGGATGGAATGACCCCGGTTCGCGATATGCGGCCGGTCTTCATTTCATGCTACAAGCTGGGTTGATTAGGAATCAACGATAAGAAATGCTGAGCGGCTGCGCACCCGAGCAGGCACTCATCACGGGTTGCTGCAGGCGCCGGGGTGACATTATGCTCACCCCAGCCACCCAGCGACTTGAAGTTCCTCGTGAGTGGACGAGTCGCGGCGACGCTCGCCGTCAGGCAACCCGCACCAGCGCAACGGCGTCGGCACCTGCCGGGAAACGCAGCCGGTCGGAGGTGTCATTGGCGGCGTCCCAGACGCCTTCGGCGACATCCGTCGCGGCCGTCACCGCGGAGAGCTGGCCGAATCCAGCGAACACTTCATGGGCGAAGGGCTCGTACGGCTTCGTGATCAGGCCCTGCATGCGCTGCTGGCCGTTAGCGGTGAAGCTCGTGGAAGGTCCGTAGCCGGGCTCGACCAGCTTGACCCGCACGCCCACCGCCTTGAGTTCATGCTCCAGCGATGCCGTGAAGCCTTCGATGGCGGTTTTGCTGGCCGTGTAGGCGGCCACCAGCGGGAACGGGGCCAGCGTCGCGCTGGAGGTGACGTTGACGATCGTGCCGGCTCCGCGTTCGCGGAACTGCGGGATCACGGCCTGACACATCGCCATGACGCCGAATGTGTTGGTCTCGAAGATCTCCCGCACCGTGGACATCGAGGTGGCTTCGAATGCACCGAACAGGCCGATGCCGGCATTGTTCACCAGCACGTCGATGGGGCCAGCGGCCTCCAAGGCCCGGTCGATGCTCTCGGGCTGGGTGACATCCAACGGCAGAATGCGCAGGTTGTCCGAGGCAGGAAGCAGGTCCGACCGGGGGGTTCGCATGGTGGCGATGACCTTCCAGCCGTTTGCGAGGAAGTGACGTGCGGTTTCCAGGCCATAGCCGGACGAACAGCCGGTGATCAGTACAGTCTTCATTTCGTGCTCCGAGGTGGGTGGTTGACTCGGGGGGAACGATAGGGAACTCTAGCCGGATCGTCGATATCAAATAATCCATATTCTTTTAGCGATCATCCAACATGAGTGACCCTCTCTCCGAAGTCGTCCGGCTGCTGCACCCGCAGGCCGTGTTCGCCAATCAGATCAGCGGCAAGGGCAATTGGGCGGTGCGCTACTCCGAGTTCGGCAAGCCCAGCTTCTGCATCATGCTGGAAGGCAGTTGTCGGTTGGCCGTGGATGGTCACGAGCCGACGACGCTCAGTGCCGGCGATTTCGTGCTGCTCCCCACGACGCCCGGCTTCACGATATCCAGCTTCGTCCCAGCGCCCCCGGTCTACATGGACCCCGACAAAGTGCCGGAGGGGCCGGAATTGCGCTATGGCGAGCAGACAGGACAACCCGACATGCGCTCATTGGGTGGTTCGTTCGTGTTCGACTGCGCCGATCCGGGCTTGCTGGTGTCGCTGCTGCCGAAAGTGGTGCACGTGCAAGGTTCGATGCGGCTGTCGCAGCTAGTGCAGATGGTGGGCGAAGAGACCGCGGATGGGAAACCAGGCAACGATTTCATGCGCTCCCGGCTGGCCGAAATGCTGCTCGTGGAGGCCATGCGTTCAACCACATCGGGAAGCGCCCCGCCGGGCCTGCTCCGTGGATTGGGCGATGAGCGATTAGCAGCCGCGTTGAAGGAGATGCATGCGCATAGTGACCAGAGCTGGTCGGTTGCCCAGCTTGCCAAGATCGCTGCGCTATCGCGGTCCAGCTTCTTTGAGCGATTCACGCGGACGGTCGGGGTCGCGCCGATGGAGTACCTGCTCTCGTGGCGGATGGAAATCGCGAAGGAGCTCCTGCGTCGTGATGAATTGTCCGTTTCGGAGATCGCCGAACGCATCGGCTACGGCTCGACCAGCGCATTCAGCGTGGCATTCACCAGGTATGTCGGACAGCCACCCAGCCACTACGCGCGCGCAGTGTAAGTACGCCTGCCGATCAAGGGATGGAAGGGCCCCGCATTCGCACAATCTCCCATGTCGCCCCGCCACCATGCACCATCGCGGCGAGTTGCTGTCCCAGCCGCTGCTTGATCACGGGGCGCCACGGCACGAGCGAGAAGCCCATGCCGTCGTCGAGTATGCCCTACTGGACGACGTGCAGCATGGCAGAGAGCCGCGCCCAATGGACGAATGACATGCCAAGGAAGGAGACTTGACTTTGCAGAGCGCTCGGTAGCCTGGATATGCCAGACGCTGTCGCTGCCGCCAAAGCAGCCCAGATGAATCGGGCCTCGACACCAGACATCGCCAACATCCTCCTGCCATGCCGACTCCCAACTTATCTCCTACCCCTGACAGCCCGGTCACGCCCTGGCGATCGTCGCCGACGTGCAGGCGCTGCGCGACGACCGACGGTTCTCGGCGCCAGCGCGCACCCTGCCGGGGGAGCCGGCGTCGTCCGCACGAGGTGCCGTTGCACGTCAAGTGCCAACTGATGTCCAAAAGCGAACCGAAAGAAACTGAAGAACGCCGCCGCGCTGTAAGCCGGGACCGCCATGTAACACAAAGGGAGCCCGCGAGGCTCCCATTTTCATGGTTTTCTCGCGCTTACCACACAATGGGTAGTGGTCACAACACGACTCGCAAGGACCATTCGTAGGTCATCTTTCTTCTGATGCGCGGAGTACCTAGCCACTATAGGTCACTCAATTTCGCGTCTTGAAGGATTGACTGACGGGTTCTGATTTCGGCGGTTAATTGCGATAACTGTCTTCTGCTGGCGGGGAGTGGCTAAGCCCACATCCTCCACACGCCGCAGAGAAAGTCACATTTCGCGATTGCCGCATGCTAGTTGCCGGGACGGCAGTTAGTCCCATTCCAAATCCCTCGCCCCCCCTACTTCATACGCCTTAGACTCGCGCGCTGCATGAGATGCGGCTTGCTCAAGAAGAGGCACGTGATCCGTCGGGACGACCAGCATTGTCAAACCCAAACCAGCTAGAGCGCGGAGGACATAGTCAAGATGAACGCCCTTTCCGTTCTCTAGCTTCGACAGCATTCCCACGGACACCCTGCACGTCCGGGCGGCCTGATCGATTGGTAGGCCTTGGGCGGCGCGAGTCGCGCGCACCCTATCCCCAAGATGGGAGCACATCTTGATCGTGGCGCGCGATGGCAACGTTGGATCTGGCAATGGTCGCGGCATGTGCAATACAAAGAAATGAGAGCCGTGAGAGTATCGGCAACAAGGTTATTTCACGAAGATGAAAGTATATCGGAGGCCGGCTTACTTCGTACCATGAGCTTCTGAAGAACTTTAGGGTAGCGCCCCGGCGCCGGCCATCAAATCAAAGTGTGCTGAAGAGATCAGCAACACTGATCCGTAAAGCTGTCGCCAGCGTTTCGATCGCATCGAGAGAGGGATTGGCACCTCCTGTCTCTATGCGACTCATGTAGGTACGGGCAAATCCCACTCGATCTGCAAAAGCCTCTTGGGAGAGGCCTGTGGCTTTCCGTAGGTCTCGAATGCGCCTGCCAAAGCGCCGGCGTAAGGTCATTTTCATAACCCCTACTGTGGTAGGGTGCACACCAATCGTACACACACTAATCGTGACATTCAACGCGACACTGGCTACGCTATGTCGATGCGCGACGCGATCGTCGACAACGTTGTCGACTCCACACGAAAGCACACGGCCACTATGAGCGGAATGTTTGTGATTTGGGATACTGCCCGCAACGCTGGCGAACTGGCGCGCGCCGCCGCTCCCTACCACGCACTCGGAATCGCCATGGCGCGACGGGATTCGCCCCTAGCTGAGCCACATCATGCTACCGCGCTGAGGTTGCGTGAGTTGGTAACTGCGTATCTGCGATACCAGGCCGGTGAGGTATACCTTCATCGTGAGGCCATACAATGCGTTGCCGCCTGTTGTGCATACTGGCAAGGTCGGAACGAGCTGCCTTGCCGCTGGCGGCAGATCCGTAACCTGGTGGTACGATTCGAATTCGATCTCGCTCGCTCCCTATTCCAGCCTAGCCGGGTCTATGCTGTCGGACAAGAACTAGCACGAGTGACTTCAATCGAGTAACTGACCAGGCTGGTGCCGGAGGGATGCCGGCGGTTCCACGCCACAGTATCAACCGCCATCAATCGATGCCCTGACCGTCATCTGTACATGGCCTGTCGTATGGGCCGGAACGCTCCATCTGGTCGTCCAACCCCATCCTTGCCACGCGATGCGATGCGATGCGATGGGTGCACTTTGCCGTATGGCCCCATGCTGGGCACAGATGCCATACCCCTACCATGCTATTTACGTCGGTGACTGCCCTAGAATGGTGGAAAGAGTTGAAGGTCCATTGCTCCGACCCCAACGGCAACTGCGCTGTCTGGTAACCGCACTAAGTAACCAGTGTCGGCCACCGACCCTTCTCTCCGCTTGCTCCATCGTTCAGGATCGGGCGATGGGGGAAAGCGCGCCGGCCCAAAGCCCCATCCCGGCCCCTATCAACTATCTGGCGGTGCGCCAGCAGCCGGTCAGCACTGGATCTGCGTCCGGCAGGCCACGTGGTGCACTGAACCGCAGTCGACGCCGGTTGTCTCGACACCGGAGACAGCGGTGACTCCGTCTCTGTTGGCAAACTCGCGGCGTTCGAGGAATCCGATGGCGCGATTTGTCCCGGCCTCGGCAGCCTAGCCCCCCTACAAACTCGTAATTATCTCTCGCTGTGGTTGGCCAACGTACAGAATCCCTCCGCCCGCAAGGGGTACGGCGACGGTAAACATCGGCATATCACGTCGCCAGAACGCGTACCCCACGAGGGGCTTTCCCCTGATTAGGCAGCTACGCGGACCGTCAATCCGCAATTCGACAGGCGACAAGCCGGAATCCGAATCGGCCAAGATGCCGTAAGCAACACAGTTGCCCGGGATACGAGCCAACAAGCGGTAACCAGCTTCGGTGGCTGTTACTTCTATATCAAGTTTGCCCCCCTCCTCAAGCGCCCAGACCTGCCCGACGAAATTCCCGACCAAAGAGTCCTCACCGGGAAATGGCGCCAGCTCCTCGATTCGCAAGAAAACGCCCTGCTCTTGATCCGTTCCGGGCAAGAGACGCAGAGTGATCTTCCCTTCCTCGGTCAAATCGCTGACCAGGGCCACATCCCTTGTGACGCCCTCGAATGGGATGCACTCGACTGCGGAGAGCGCCTCTGCCAACGGCTCTTCTATATACAAAAATCGCTCGGACCGTGCAGGCACTCCACCAAACAGCAGCAAGGTGGGACCGCCCCCACATCCGCTTGCGCCGACAACTCGGCAACCACAGGCCGTGGTGCCTTTGAGCAAAGCCTTCGCAACACTCGATAACGCAATATTTGAATTTAGGCCTAAAGTGTTATCCACAATTGCCGCTCCCCGTGGTCAAGGCAGGTCCATAGAGTCCGGTCCGCTCGTTGGGTGACACTTCGGCGGTCCCGACCATATTTCATTAACGCACAGCGCCGTTTCCTGACTACCTCGGTGTGGCATTTTTTTTGTCACATTCGGCATCCAATTAATACATTGGCTTTCATGGATGGCGATAACTGAGTAGGGGAAATGGCAAGCGTCCTGTCAACGCGACCTCCGACAGGACGGCATAGCGTGAGCAAACCGTTCGCGACAATAGCTTCAGGCGGAAAAAGCGCCATTCAACCCTGCGCTCAGGACACGCGGATGGACCCCCCTTGATAGGGGTAATCGTCCCCGAAGCCCTGATGGCTATAGGTTACTGGGCCGAACAACAGACCGCCGACGCAATCTCTGTAGATTTTGTAACGAATCCGCCATCTCGGCTTCTTAGCATCAGGTATTTCTGCCTACGATTGCTGTGACGAGCACGATACCGTTTGCGCTGGGCACCACGTGAACGGGCCTGGGAGCCAGCCGCACAATCATCACCCCGCGTCATCGAACCCATGAGCCTTTGGCGAAACGCCTGTGTTCACTAGAACCCGAAAGGATCTTGACAGTCGCGCCTCGCGTTGAAAACGCAGGCGAGGCAAGCAAAGAGCGAGGCAATTCCGAGGATCCGATGCCGCTCCAACCGGGCAGAGCAACACCACATTTCTCCAGCCGCCAACATGGCTTCGCCCGCCGAGATTGCGGACGACCGCCTGATTTTTCCAAAGGCGCTCGTCTCGTCTCTACATTAAAAGGTTACGGCATGACGGAAAGCCAGTGGGTCATCAGCGTAACAAAGTTCAGTGCCAACCCCTCCCGTGCCTTGGAGGCCGCGCAAGAGCAACCGGTACTGATCACAAAGCACCAACGCCCGCATGCATACCTAGTGTCTGCGGAGTGCTGGGTCGAGATGCGCACCCTCCTCGCCAACGATCGCGCGGAGAAGGCCGAAAAAGTCAATGGCGACAGCGCCATAAAGCAAGTCAGCATCTCCGGTACCTCGTGCGGTAATGAATAAGCGCAGGAGGAGGGTTCGTACCTCGAGCAGGAATCAGTCCCCCAGACAAGGTATGTCGTATGTGCCACGCATGGCAACTTGAGACGCCGTATGCCGTCTCGCTCTGTCGGATAGGGGATACCGCAGGCCGACTCCTTGACGACGAATGGGTACGTTCGCGCCAGTACGCCGCACCACACCGCGCAAGGAATGGGCCAAACCGCGAGGCGCGCGCAAGATGACATCCTGATGGCAAGAACTGGCCTTTCGACGCCATGGCTCTGTTGCACTAACCAGATAGCGTATGCGCTCTGCCATGTCCCACCAGCAACCTTTGGTGACGCGCCACCCCGACGGCATTCCGCCAACTTACTGTCGCCGTGCTAAAGCGACCCCAGTCACGGCCATCCCGCATGCCGAACATGAACCTCAAATGCAATCCTGCGCGCGCCTGCGCACTGCTGCTTGCCTTGACTGCCAACCTGCCGCAAGGGGTGCTTTCGGCGCAGGTCTCCCCGCAACCTCAGCAACGCGTTACGCTGGAGTTCGACAACGCTGAGATTGTCCAGGTAGTGCAGGCCATCGCTACTGCGCACGGAAAGACAGTGCTGCTCGACCCTCGTGTCAAAGGCTCGCTCAGCCTGTCCTCGGACAAGCCGCTGACCACCGCGCAAGCCATGCGCACGCTGCAGTCGGCCCTGCGCTTGCAAGGCTATGCCATGGTGGAGGACGGCGACATCTTGAAGGTCATTCCCGAGGCCGACGCAAAACTTCAGGCGATGGCGACGGTCATTGGCAACGCAAACGAGACCGGCACGCGTGGCAATCAGGTCATCACGCAGGTATTCCGCCTCAAGCAGGAGTCCGCAACCACGCTGATACCCGTGCTGCGCCCGTTGATCACGCCGAACAGCGTGATCAATGCCTACGCAAACAACAACACCATCGTTGTCACAGACTACGCCGACAACGTGCGCCGCATCGCCGACATCATCGCTGCCGTCGACAAAGGCGTGGCAGGAGGCGATGTGGAGGTGGTGCCGCTGCGCCACGTGATTGCCAGCGATGTGGCAGTCCTGCTGCAGCGCATGCTCGATCCGGGTAACGCCGCGACCAGCGGCAGTGCCACTGCCGGCAGCGCAAGCGGCGGCAGTGGCGAAGCCGGCCTTCGCGTATCGGTGGTGGCAGAGCCGCGCAGCAACACACTGCTGATCCGCGCCCCAAGCACGGAGCGGCTGCAGCAATCCAAGGCGCTGGTGGCCAAGCTGGACCGTCCTTCCAGCCGCCCAGGCAATATGTATATGGTGCCGCTCAAGAATGCGAGTGCCACCACATTGGCCCAAACCCTGCGGGCGTTGGTGGCGGCGGACGCCACGCTGTCGATGACGAACAGCGGCGGCATCGCACAAGCGACAGCCAGCAGCGGCTCCTATCCGTCGATGCCACCTCTCCCCACGGGCGGCGGCGTAGGCGGGACCCTGGGCGGTGGGCTTAGCGGCACCACCACCACTACAACCGGCGGCGGCTTTGGCACCTCGAGCATGGGGGCGAGCACTGGCAGCGCGGCCCCTGCCACCACTGGCGGTACCATCCAAGCCGACCCCGCCACCAACTCCCTGCTGATCACGGCCTCCGAGCCGGTCTATCGCAACCTTCGTGCACTGATCGACGAACTAGATACCCGCCGGGCCCAAGTCTACGTCGAGTCCATGATCGTGGAGATCACCTCGGACAACGCCGCTGAGCTCGGCATCCAGTGGCAGGTACAGAACGGACGCCTATTCAGCGGCACAAATTTCGGCAGCGGCGGACAGAACATCGTCACATTGGGCGCAGGCGCGGTCACCGGTGGGGGCATCCTGCCATCGCTTGCGGCGAATGTAGCCAGTGCCGGCGGCCTGAATGTCGGCGTCATCAGCGGCAAGTTGGGGCTCAATGCGTTGTTGCGCGCGCTTAGCACACAGCAGGGCGTCAATATCCTGTCCACCCCGAACTTGATGACGCTGGATAACGAGGAGGCCCGTATCATGGTCGGGCAAAACCTGCCCTTCGTCACTGGCTCCTACGCTCAGACCGGCAGCTCGGCTAGTGTCACGCCGTTCCAGACCATCGAACGCCAGGACGTGGGATTGACCTTGCGAGTTCGCCCGCAGATCACAGACAGCGACGGCGTCAAGTTGCAGATCTACCAAGAAACATCGGACGTGATCTCGGCGGGCGGCAATAACGGTCCCACCACTAACAAGCGCGCGCTGGAAACCTCGGTAATGGTTGATACCGGTGACATCATCGTGCTCGGCGGCCTTATGCAGGATTCCTACAACGAAGGCGTGGACAAGGTGCCGGGCCTTGGCGATATCCCGTTGCTCGGCGCGCTGTTCCGCTACGAGAACAAGCAACGCCGCAAGACCAACCTGATGGTGTTCCTGCGGCCCACCATCGTACGCACGCCCGATTCCGCGCGCAATGTCGTAATGACGCGCTATGACTACATGCGCAACGAGGGTGCACGCTACCCTAGCGACAACTGGTTTGTGCGCGATGACGATACGCCGCAATTGCCGGCAACGTCCGGACAGCCGGACGGCGCGCCGCTGCCCTTGGGCAACCGCCGCGCGGTGCCTCCTGCCCGCCCGCAGGCCGGAGGCAGCGGCCTTTCCGCTCCCCCACCGCGTCCCGCGGGACCCATGCCCGACGCAGCAGGCGAGATCGCGGCACCCGTTACGCCCAACACCACCCCTGTACGGCCGGTGACAAGCCCCGACGATCGAGGCGGATGATGGTCACGCCCGCCGCCACCCCCTCCCGTCGCTCTGCCAACGCGCGCCTGGTGCCCTATGCCTGGGCCCGAGCGGCTAGGCTGCTGGTCGTCCCGCGGCCCGGTGACGTGCCGGAAGCGTGGCTATGCCCCGACACCTCTGCCCAAGCCATCGCCGAAGCTGTACGAACATTTGGCATCAACCGCCTTGTCATGCTTAGCGCCGAAGCACTGCAGCAGGCTCTGTCACAAGCGTATGCCGCCAACGAAGGCTCCGCAGCGCAAGTAGTGGGAGAAGTGGAGGGCGAGGTCGACCTGTCGCGGCTGATGCAGGAGCTGCCAGCCGTAGAAGACCTGCTGGAAGCCGAGGACGATGCGCCGGTAATACGCATGATCAACGCCCTGCTCACCCAGGCAGCGCGCGAGGGCGCGTCGGACATCCACATCGAAGCCTTCGAACAAAGTTCGGTGGTGCGGCAGCGCGTGGATGGCACCATGCGCGATATCGTCCGACCCAACAAGGCGCTGCACGGCGCGCTGATCTCCCGCATCAAGATCATGGCGCAGCTGGATATCGCGGAGAAGCGTCTGCCCCAAGACGGGCGCATTACGCTACGGGTGGCTGGCCGCGCCGTGGACGTGCGCGTCTCCACTCTGCCCACCGGACACGGCGAACGGGCGGTGTTGCGCCTGCTTGACAAAGATGCTAGCCGGCTTGACCTGGCGAAACTTGGCATGAGCGCGGATACGCTGAGGCTGTTCGATCGCCAGATCCAGCAGCCGCACGGCATCGTACTGGTCACCGGCCCCACAGGCTCGGGCAAAACCACGACCCTGTATGCCGCTTTGTCCCGGCTGGACGCTGCCGCCACCAACATCATGACGGTCGAGGACCCTATTGAGTATGACTTGGACGGCATCGGCCAGACCCAGGTCAACGCGCGTATCGATATGACCTTCGGCAAGGCGCTGCGCGCTATCCTACGCCAAGACCCCGACGTCATCATGATTGGCGAAATCCGTGACCTGGAGACAGCCCAGATTGCAGTGCAGGCCTCATTGACCGGCCACCTCGTGCTCGCGACCCTGCATACAAACGATGCCGCTTCGGCAGTCACCCGGCTCACCGACATGGGGGTAGAACCCTACTTGCTTGCCTCCAGCCTTCTCGGCGTACTGGCGCAGCGATTGGTCCGGCGCCTGTGTCCGGCCTGCAAGTGGGAACAGGAAGGTCTCTGGCACCCCCGCGGGTGTACCCGGTGTGGGCCCACCGGATACCAGGGCCGCTCCGGCATCTACGAACTGCTGGTAGTAGACGACCAGGTGCGCAAGCAAATCCATCAACGTGCGGCCGATGCCGATATCCGCGCGGCGGCGGTCAGCGCCGGCATGCTCAGCATGCGCCAGGATGGGCAGCGCTGGATCGACGCCGGCCTGACCTCGCTGGAAGAAGTGCTGCGCGTCAGCAAAGATTGAGAGGGAGTCTCGGCATGCCAGCTTTTCGCTATGAAGCCGTAGATTTTGCCGGCAAGATCTGTCGCGGCATGATCGAGGCCGAGGGCAGCCGCGCCGCGCGCGGCCAACTCCGCACGCGCGGCCTGACCCCCCTCAAAGTTATGGTAGTGACCGCCGCGCCGGCAGGAAGCGGTACCTTCGGCAGTCGCCTGGGCACCCAGGAGCAAGCGCTCTTCACCCGTCAGGTGGCAAGCCTGCTTACTGCCGGCCTTCCGCTCAACGAAGCGCTGGGGGCACTAGCCGACCAGGCAGAGCGTACCTATGTAAGGGAACTCATCGGCGCGATCCGCGCCGAGGTCATTTCTGGCCAATCCTTCTCCGCGGCACTCTCGCAACACCCTCGGGACTTTCCCGACATCTACCGCGCCCTGGTTTCCGCCGGGGAACACAGCGGGAAGCTGCATGTGGTGCTGACGAAGCTGGCGGACTATATCGAGAGCCGCAACGCATTGACACAGAAGATCAAGCTCGCCTTTACCTATCCCGCTGTGGTCACCGTGGTCGCGTTCGGCATCGTCGTCTTCCTGCTGACCTACGTGGTCCCGCAAGTGGTAGGGGTGTTTACCACCACCAAGCAGAAACTGCCGACGATTACGACCATCATGCTCGCCTGCAGCGATTTCGCGCGCGACTGGGGCTGGTTGGCCGCGCTCGTTTGCTTCGCCGCAGCGTGGCTGGTTCGCCGCATACTCGCCCTACCCGGCCCGCGCCACCGCTGGCATGCCTGGCTGCTCACGGCGCCGCTGCTCGGAAAGCTTGTGCGCGGCTACAACACCGCGCGCTTCGCCAGCACGCTGGCCATTCTCACCAGCGCCGGCGTCCCGATCCTGCGCGCACTGCAGGCGGCCGGTGAGACCCTTAACAACGTGGCATTACGCGATAACGTGGAAGACGCCATCTCGCGTGTGCGCGAGGGCACATCACTGGCCCGCGCCCTCGCGTCCGCCAACCAATTCCCGCCAGTGCTGATTCATCTGATCCGCTCTGGCGAATCCACCGGCAAGCTACCTGAGATGCTCGAGCGCGCGGCCGAGGGCGAGGCCAGTCAGTTGGAGCGGCGGACGCTGTTCATCACCGGCCTGCTAGAACCTGCGCTGATACTAGGCATGGGCCTGATGGTGCTGTTGATCGTGCTTGCGGTGCTGATGCCAATCCTGGAGATCAACCAGATGGTGCGCTAACACGGCCGCTGTCACTTCGTCATCCGGCGGTCATCAACAGCCGCTAGCTTGGCAATCACGCTATCGGATTCCCCTAGGAGGTAAACGTGAAGGACGTCAAGCAACAGCTGGACAGCCTCGTACGCGAGCGCGCGGCAATCACCGCCGACCAGCGCAAAGCCTCACTGCTGGCAGTATGGAGCAAAGATCCGTTGGCGGCGGAGCCGGACCGCTCCAGGGCAAAGAACTTTGCCGCACGCATGGGCGCGGAATCGCTGCAGGGCGACAGTATCGATTACCTGCCAACCTCATTCCTTGCCTTGGGTACCCGTCGCAGCCGCGCCGTCGCTATCGTCCGCTCAGGCACGGGCTCTGCACTGGCAACCGGCTTCCTGATCAGTCCCGCCCTGTTCATCACTAACAACCATGTGCTGGAGACCGCCACGGATGCCGCAGCCGCCCTGATCGAGTTCAACTTCGAGACAACAGAAGACGGAACGCCCTTGATCGGCTCACGCTTTGCCCTCGCGCCTCAGCGCTTCTGGCTGTCAAGTCCGATCGATCAACTTGACTTCGCTATCGTAGCGGTGGGTGAGCGGCTCGCCGGCCCGGACGACATTACGAGCTTTGGCTACCTGAGCCTGAGCGACCGTCCGGACAAGCATGCGCTGGGGATGACAGTGAACATCATCGAGCATCCACAGGGCCGCCGCAAGCAAGTCGTGGTGAGGGAAAACCGCCTGCTGGCACGCGGAGAAGGCGGTGGCGCCGAGCATTGCCTGCACTACGCCGCCGACACCGAGGAAGGCTCCTCCGGCTCGCCCGTCGCGAATGACAACTGGGAGGTGGTCGCGCTGCATCACTGGGGCGTCCCGCATCTGGATACGGTCTCACTCGACGGCGTCGCCATCCCCATGACAGTCAATGAGGGCATTCGCGCAAGCGCCATCGTCGCTCAACTGCGACGAGACCTCGCAAGCCTCGCCGCCCCCGCCCAGGCCCTGCTAGGCGCCGCGCTGGCTACCGGCGACGCGGCGCTGCCCACCGCCGTCCCGATTGCCCCACTGGCACCCGGAAACCCACCGCCGGGCGCCCACGTCCTCCACCTCGGGGGCGAATCCCTACAACCAATCGCCACGGGAAGCACCATGTCCGCTGAAAACGCAGAAAACACGGAAACCCGCCAGGTTGTCCTGGTACCGCTGGAGATCAGCGTGCGCGTCGCGCGGCAAGCCGACACGCAGCACCTCTCAGCAAGCCAATCCGCACTGGTGCTGCCCTCCGCAAGCGAAACACTGCCGCGCGGGCTGCAATATGCCGAGCGCATGCGACTCGACCGGAACTATAAAAACCGCAACGGCTACAACCCGCACTTCATCGACGGCCTCGCCATTGCACTGCCTGATCTCGTACAAGCACGCTCCGGCGAAATCGCGCCCCTGAAGAACGGCGTGCCCGGTAACCCTGCCCTGCTTGAGTACGAGAATTTCTCCATCATGATCTGCGCACCGCGCCGGATGGCATTCGTGTCGGCCGTGAATATCGACGCCGCGCACTATATCGACATTGATCGCGATACCGGCGCGCCCAAAGTCGGGCCGGAAGGTGACAGCTGGTACGACGACGACCGCATGGACCCTCGCTACTATATTGGCCAAGACTTCTATGGCGCGTGGAGTACGTACTTCGATCGTGGCCACCTCACGCGCCGCAGCGATCCCACCTGGGGCACGCCGGAGCAAGCAGCCAGAGCTAATGCGGATACGTTCCACCGGACGAATTGCACGCCGCAACACTTCCGCTTCAACGAGAGCATCAAGTTCTGGCAAGGCCTGGAGCGCTACATTCTCGAATTCGGCGTACTGAAGATTAACGCCAAGGTCACCGTGCTAACGGGGCCAGTCCTCGACGACGACAATGTGGCACCTTGCGACGGTATTAATGTGCCACTACTGTTCTGGAAGGTGGTCTTGCGCGTAGGCCCCGACCAGCAGCCGCAGGCAAGCGCCTTCGTGGTCAGCCAGGAAAAGCTGCTCAAGGAAGCGCGCGTCGCCCTCAAGCCACCTGCGGACGACATCGCCCCGGTCGTGGAGACCTTTAGGATTGGCGTGGCCAAGCTTGCCAGCCTGACCGGTCTGGACTTCTCGGGCTTCGCACAGTACGACACCTACAAGAGCCGGCCAGGCGCCGAAGCTGTTCCCCGGCCGATGACGGCGTGGGAAGACGCGCTCTGAGGCCATCGCCAAAGGCCGATGTATCGAGGAATGGATTGGCGAAGGACGGACCTCTGATCCGAAGAACGGACATCGCCATCCGCTCAACCTTTCTCGATATGCAAGGCAGTTGCGTATCGCGCCCACACATCGTCAGCAAGCCGTATCTGCGGCTCGCTGCTATTTGACTGCGGTCTGTGAGCCGGCCCGCGGCACATTACTCACAAGTGCTGGCGCACCGTCATCCCACTCATGCCCACCAATCGTCGTAAAAGAAGACAGTACCGGTACCTTCGGCGCTGCCGCCATGCGCACCTCCCGTCGTACGCCGTAGCTTGACAGCACAACCAAGCGCTCGCCAACCTCCTCTAGCACCAGGCCTGGCGCCGCTTCGCGCCCAGTCAGCACAAGCCGTGGCGGCTTGCCATTCACTGCGATCACCGCTGCGCCACTGGCCTCCCCAGCATCTCTGCCGGTGCGAATGACGCCGCTAACCATGATTGGAAGTTCACTATCCTTGGCCGGACGGGCACCGAACAGCCGCGCTCCCTCTCCCGATACAAATGGAGCCGAGATTGCCTTGGACGCCGGCACGCTAGCTTGCCTCGCGGCGTGCAGGCGCGTGCCCCAGTATCCCGCCGCGGCGATGCAGGCCAACGCGCAAACGAGTGTGAGGAGTCGCTGGCGATAGACCGCTGGATGCGCAAAGCGGGCCACCAGCGCGGAGCCGCGCACACGCGCGAATATTGACCGGGTCATGGCGGTGAGCCTCTCGTATGAAGTTTTGGTGTCAGAAACCGCGTAAGGCGCGTAACCGGTTTGCCCCACATCTTCGACAGAATCACCCTGGCCCATCCCGGAGCGCGGCCCTTGCAGCTTTGTACCGCGCGCGCATGACAGACTTCTTGCGGAAACTACGATGAATTTGCCCACAGCGCCAACGACCATGCGGACACGTTCCGCCGCCGGCTTTACCCTAATCGAAATCATGGTGGTGATCGTCATTCTCGGTGTGTTGGCCGCGCTGGTAGTGCCCAAGATCATGAGCCGGCCAGACGAGGCCCGGCGAGTCGCAGCACGCCAGGATATCGCCGCGATCATGCAGGCGCTCAAGCTGTACCGACTTGACAATGGTCGATATCCCACGGCCGAACAGGGACTGCAAGCCCTCATCGCGCGCCCGACGGTGGAGCCGCTGCCCAACAACTGGAAGAGTGGCGGATACCTCGAGAAACTGCCCAAGGACGCCTGGGGCCAGCCTTACCAGTTCGTGAATCCGGGCGTCCGGGGCGAAATCGACATCTTCAGCTTTGGCGCCGACGGCCAACCTAACGGCGCTGGCAATGACGCAGACATCGGATCATGGGAATAGGCCCTGTCATGATCGCCACGCCAAGCCGCCGCCTCACGGCCCGTCAGTATTCAGGCAAGAGTCGATACGGCTTCACGCTGCTTGAGATGATGGTGGTGGTGGTCATCATCGGCATCGTCAGCGGGCTTGTTGTGGTCAATGCCCAGCCTAGCCCTCGCAACTTGCTACAGCATCAGGCCCAACGACTGATCCTGCTGCTACAGGATGCGCACCAGGAAGCCAGGCTGCGAGCGCAGCCCATCGCATGGGAAGCGACGCCGCAAAGCTACCGGTTCCTGGTCCGCGATGGAGAAGGCTGGCAACCCATGCGCGACGAGTTACTGCGAGCTGGCAGTTGGGGGGCACCGCTATCGGCGCTCAGTGTGGCGCAGCCGAATTCCGCGCCACAGGCCGGCGCGGTGAGAGTCTTGTTCGGACGCGAGCCAATGGAGCCCACGGTCACCATTACGCTGGAGCGCGACGGAGCACGCGCCAGCATCCTAACCACCGCGCCAGGCCGCTATGTGGTGCAGTAGGCGACAGCCCGCGCGCCATACACGCCGGCCACACGGCATGGTTTGTCGTGTACTCAGCCTCTCGGGACGGCCTATGCCGGCTAAGCCTCGGCCCTCATCGCCTGGCGGGTTCACGCTGATCGAAGTGCTGGTAGCGCTGACCATCGTCGCCGTGGCGCTCGGCGCCTGCCTACGCGTGGCCGGTCTGTTGGCCGACAGCAGCGACAGCCTGCGCGCGCGCAGTGTGGCCGAATGGAGCGCAGCCAACCGGCTTGCCGAACTGCGCCTGGCCAGACGTTGGCCGGAACCCGGCACGCGCCGCTTTGCCTGCGACCAAGGGCGGGTGGCGCTTCGCTGCGAGGAAAGCGTCAGTCCCACCGCGGATCCACTAATTCGCCTCGTGGTGATCTCGGTCTATCGAAATAGCGACAGCAATGACGCAGGCACGCGGCTTGCCCAACTGGCCACGGTGATGACAGATGGCTCGCGTTCGGATCGGTAAGTACCGCGCCATATGCGAGCGTCGCGGCTTCACGTTGATGGAGATGATCATCGCCATCGCTATCCTGGCGATCATCGCAGTGGTCTCATGGCGCTCGCTCGATGGCATCATCCGCGGCCAGCATGCCGTGGCCGACAGTATGGCGGAGACCCGCTCGCTGGATCGCCTGTTCGCCCAACTCAGCTACGATCTTGCCGAGGCCGTGCCCGACGCCCAACTGGGTGCCGGGGCGATCCAGTTTGATGGCGCACAGTTGCACATCGTGCGCGCATTGCGTGAGCCGGGCCAGCCGACGCGCTGGCAAGTGGTCGGTTACCGCACGGCAGATGGCATCTTGTGGCGCAGCATCTCGGCCCCGGTGGCCAGCCGGGAAGCTGCGCGCGCCGCGCTCGAAGCGCCGCCCTCCGAGCGTCAGGCACTGGTCGAACATGCCGTTGGGCTAGAGGTACGCGGCTGGATTGATCCGAGCGGCAATCTCGGGAACTCCGCCAATGCGATCAGCGCGGGCTGGGCCGTGCGTGACGGCGGCGTTCGCCCTCCGCCCGTAATGGCAGGTGCATCTCCCATACTGCCACTCAACCGGGTAACCGGGGTGGAAGTCGTGGTATTGACCGGAGCCCCGCCAACCGCCTACCGCCGCGTTCTGGCACCCACTCCATAAGCCGCCCGCCTTTTCACGAGTACCTTCCGAATTCCCACGAGCGCCGATCCAATGTCCGAAACCGTCGCGACCTGTTATGTACGCCTGCCGGCCTGCCCTGCGCCACCGTCGACCGCGCATCGCGCAGCCAGCCTGTTTGACCCGCTGCACGACGCATTGGCCTATGCCATCGCTGACGCAGACGGGCACCTGCTGCGGACCGGCCACGCTATATCCGCGGAACTACCGCTTGCACGCGAAACGGTGCTGCTTGCCGACTCTCGCGATATGCTCGTGCTACGCGTGCCTCTGCCGGCCGTCGCCGGCACACTGCTTCGCGAGACCCTGCCGGGCCTGGTCGAAGAACACCTGATACGCGATGCCGAACATTGCCATATCGCCGTTTTGGCCCGTCATGCCGACGGTCAAGCCACACTGGCCATAGCCGACCGCCAATGGTTCAGCCTCCTCCTGGGCGCCTTCGGTCAACGGCGCCTGCGCCTGCTGCCGGCTGTACTTTGCCTACCGCCGGGAGACCGCGGCTGCGGCACCGTCGTACTTGAGCCGGCTCCGGCAGCTCAGCCGACCGGGGGCTTGCCGGAACCCGACTCCGACTTCCGGGTTGCCACCGCGCCCGACGCGAATACCGGAGCCGGCGTAGCCGATACGCCGTGGTTGCTCACCGTGCGCCTGTCCGGCGACGCTACCTATGGCATTGCACTTCCCCCTGCAGAGGCACTAGCTTGGATTTGTGGCCCGCTGGCAGGCAGCACGCTGTACGCCGACAAAGCGCTGCATCAGCATCTTCCCGACGATCGCCCCGCACAGGCCGCGGAGTGGACGCTGTGGATTGCCGGCGCACGCGCCCTGCCGCAAATGGACGCCTGCCAATTCGAACTAACGGCGAACCACCGCCGTGGAGCGGCAGCCTCTGCCTCGAATGCCTGGCCGCTTGGCCTCGCGCTTGCAGCCATTCTGCTGTGCCTAGCTGGGGTTAATGCGCAATGGTGGTCACTACAGCGTCAGCAGGATGCCCTAACGGAAACGATGAACAGCGTGCTTCGCGAGCATTTCCCCAAGACTGGCCCGATCGTCGATGCCCTGGCGCAGATGCAGCAACAATTGAATAGCCTCCGCGAAGCGAAGGGCCAACCCGCCGCAGGAGATTTTGCAATACTCGCCGATCGCTTCGCCACTGCGCTGGGCCCGGTCCCCGTCACCGCTGTCAGCGAGATTGGCTACCACGAGGGTAGCCTTCGCGTGCGCTTGATCTCCTCCGGCAGTAATGCAAAGATTGACACCGATGGCCTGCGATCCCGCCTCGAGAAGGCCGGCGTGAGTGCGCGCCTGGAGGACGGCCAATGGATCCTGAGGAGCCGCACATGAAATCCCAGGCCGATGATGAGCAGCTCGCCATGCTGCCCCGTCAACTGCTGCGCAGGTATGCACTTCACGTGAGGCCGCTCTTAGCAAGGGCTCGCGCCGCTTGGCTAGCCCGAGCCCCGCGAGAACGGCGTGCACTGCTGTTGTGCGCACTGGTCCTCTCAGCCACGCTGGGCTGGTATGTTGGCTGGGAGCCTGCCACAAACGCCATCGTACGCCTGGAGCGCGATCTGCCACTCCAGCGTGAGCAGGCGGCGCAAATACAGGCGCTGGCGGCCCAAGCCGCAGCGCTGCGCGCTCTGCCCGACCCAACGGCGCACACGCCAGGCGAATGGAAATCCGCGCTGACAGCCGCACTGGCGCGCCATGGCATAGCGGATGCCAGCGTCAGGGTCGAAGGCAGCACGTTGCGAGTGCGGGTGCCTCGCATCTCGTTCCACGCCTGGATGCAGTGGCTGGAATCCGTGCGCAAGGAGTATGGGGTCAAGCCACTGCAACTGGACGCTAAAACTGTGACTGGTGCGGAAGAGGGACAGGTTTCCATAGAGGCGGAGCTGAGCGCGCCTAGTGGGGCCAAGCGCTAGGCCCCGAGCCCATCCGCCTGCTCAATCTGAGGCAGGGCGCGTGTTCCCGCCAGCCGCCGGGATCGACCATCCACGGATGATCGCCACAACGGACGCAGCATAGCGGTCCCGCAGCGCGGGTGTCTCCGAATGGTAGGCGCCAACAGCCGTCCAGGTGTTGCCATACTTGTTCATCTTGCGACGCAGGTGCCAAGCTCCGATATAGATGCTGGCGCAACCATCGTAGAGCGTCTTTGCCTCGACGCCATAGCGACTCAACTCCGGCAAGTGAATCGAGTTGATCTGCATCATCCCCATGTCCACCGACTGATTGGCATTGCGATTGACGGCGTCTGGCCGAAAGCGCGACTCCTGCCACGCGATCGCGCGCAAGATCACCGGATTCACGCCATGATAGGTACCGGCAGCTTCAAAGCAGTCTGCGTACGCCAGCGCGCAAGGTGCTATGAGCAGTACCATCCCGAATCCATACGTCATCGCCCTGCGCATCAATCGAGTTCCTGCGTTTCAGGATCGTTAGACCACACCACTCGCGTACGCACGGCTGCGCCAATGCCCTCACGCAGCACCAATGCCTCTAGACGCAATACGGCACGCGCGTTGCGAACCTCACCTTGTACCAGGAAGTACTGGCTGCGCGTCTCTAGGAGCAGGCCTTGCGGCTCAGGCAGTCCCGGCGCGATGGCCTTGAGCCTGATGCTAAGGTCGCCCACATCACGAAAGTACGCCCGCTCCCGGTCCGACACCAAGGCGCTGGCCTGCGACACGGACAAACCGGGAATGCATGCGGCCAGCACCTGCGCCTCGGCCGTGTTGAGGTTGATCGAAGTCGCGACCGGAAGTATCACCACGTAGGGAATCAGCGCGCGAACCGTATCCCGCGTATAGCCGGGAATGGCGAGCAGATCCCGCATCTGCACAAGCGGCAGGCCCTCTCGTGCCGAGCCACCACCCTGAGTGGTCTTTAGCATGTATGTCGCTGTCACCGAGGCCAGCCCCGGGTTCAACGACAAGGAGGTGAGAAGCCGCTGATAGAGTGCCACGCCACTGACACGAACCCCGGCCGGCTTACCGGCTTCTCCGGGTGCAATCAAGGTTGCCAGGTTGAAACGCGCCTGCGCATCCAGCACGCGCGAGCTGACCATCATGGCTTGCGGAGCATCCGAGAAGCCAGCCAGGCGCGCGGCCTGGGGGCCGAGCAACTCCGCCGCACGTATGGGCTGCAGCGGCTGGGCCCAGCGCTGGCGCAGGTGATCGACGGATGCCACCCGGCTGCTATCGAGCAGCTGCAATCGCGCCCGCTCCACCACGAGCCCCTGCATGGATTCTGCCTGCATGCGCAGACGATGCGCCTCCACTGAACGTGTGGCCACTTGCTGCTGTGCGAACATGGTTGCGACCAGCGTCGTCGCCAGCGCCACCACCAGCAACGCCGTCACCACGGCAGCACCGCTCTCCCGTGATCTCATGGCGACGTCCGCCCCGCAAGCGCCCAGAACGCTTCGATGTCGGACGTGGATACGTTCGGAGCCGGCTCTTCGAGATAGCTCCCCAGCAAGCCCACCTCCTGCACATGAAATAGGTGATGTTGCGCCGGCAGCGGCGCGGCCCGCGGGCGTGCATAGTGCGTGCGAAAAAAACGCGGTGGATCCGTACGAGGCTCATGGAGATCACGAATGTCGCGCACGGTGGCATCAAACCAGAATCGTACCCAGCTACCGCCCTCACGATATCCACGTTCGCCGCGCATGAAGCCTGCGTAGGCGAGCAGCACATATGGCACGCACTCTTCTCGCAACCCGGGGTAGGCCCAAAGATTGCGACACGTCGCCACGTCAATCAACGAGATAAAGCGCTGTATCGTCAGGGAAGGGACATAGTGTACGTGACGCATCAAGCCAAGGTGCCATTGCCACTTGCGCAAGAAGCGAGCGCGATGCCATGCAGCCAGCGCTCCATTGGGTTCCGCAGTCACGGTGATCTCCTCGGGCGAGTCGCCATTTCGCACCAGCGGACAACGAGATCGCTTGTGCGTGTCGTGGCTGAAACGCGGCTTGATGCGCAGGCTGCATGCGGCGATCAGTAGGAGCGGCTGATGACAGATCGGACAACGCGCCTGCGGCAAACGACCTGGTGTCAAGCTACTACCAAATTCATCGAGATACGCCTGCAGCGTGATCATGCGCGCTTCTCTTGGATGCAATACCAGATTCATCGAACGGACCTCAAGTCCAGAGTGTCCGCAGTGCTCCCCTGGCGCCTGGCCCGACTCGTGCCCGTTTTGAAGATACACAGTCACTCGCCCTTGTTCCGAAGCACCCTGTCGTCGCTGGCTCATTCCGGCCGCGTTAGCGCTAAGCTACAAACAGCGATTTGCGTACCCATGACAAAATCTGCGAAGATCACGGCCATCAGGCGAATATCGCGATCGCCGTGATACCTTGGATTTTTCTGATCATTTCCGTTAAAAAAAAAGACAAGAAGACCCGCATCGCCGCCGTAGCAATCGCCATAAGCAACGCCCGATCAGAAGTCCGCGCTTCATATTCGCGACGCACCATTTTTCGCTCGCTAAATGACGAAAATGCATGAGCCAGCTTCGTCGTCTCTTCACCATTTCATCCCGCCTTCTTCATTTCGTCATCCAATAATTTCATTGCGGACGGCGACCTCTCCAGCACCTTCTAAACGACGTCCGCGGCAAGTGAAGTCATGCATCAATCCTTCAATGCTTTCCACCCAATCAACGGGAGTTGCACTGTGAAACTGAAGCACGCACTGATCAACGCGGCCTGCCTGGCCGTCACTTTCTCGGCCTCGTCGGCCATGGCCCAAAACGTGGTCGGCGGCGGCGCATCGCTGCCCGAGTTTCTGTACAAGGCGGAAATCGGCGCCTTTGCTCCGGACTATCTGTACGCCTCCACAGGCAGCGGTGCCGGCAAGACGGCCCTGCTGACCAACGTGGCAACTGCCTTCAACAACACCTACACGCCTCCGCGCACCGACGCGGTGGTTCATTTCGCCGGCAGCGATTCCGTGCTGTCGTCGACGGACATCAGCGGCTACACCCGCGCTGCAACTGACGGCAATCTGGTGCAGATGCCTTCCGTCGGCACTGCGGTAGGCATTCCGTTCAAGGTCGGTACGCTGAGCGCCCTTACCCTTACCGCCAACCAACTGTGCGGCATCTTCTCCGGCAAGTGGAAGACCTGGGACAAGGTCAACGCCAGCTATCCCGCCAGCGACATCAATGTCGTCTACCGCAGCGACAGCAGCGGCACGACCGAGATCTTCACCCGCCACCTGAACGCGGTCTGCAGCACGGCATCAGGCAATTCCCTGATCAACTTTCCGGTCACCACGCGCTTCTCCGACGTTGTGGCGCTGATCAATGCCGCGCCCAACGACCCGCTCAACCCGAAGAACGTGAGCACGAACTTTGTAGCTGCATCGCTGAGCGCTGGTGTCCGTGATGCGATCGATGCTCGCACCAATGTCATCGGTTACCTCAGCCCGGATTACATCAACACGACGCTGGCACCGACCTCGACCGCGGCCACGAAGAATCTGACTGCTGCATCGCTGCGCAACAAGAACAACTCCACGGCCTACACGCCCTCTTCCGCCAACACCACGTTGGCTCTGACCAACCTGACGCTGGGCAGCAATCTCGCTGACCCGACAAGCTGGGCGCCGACGGTCGCCGATCCCGCCAGTGGCTACCCGATTTCGGGCGTGACCTTCCTCGACCACGTGACGTGCTACAGCAACAGCAGCGTGCTGAGCAAGATCCTGGGCTTCCTAGACCGTCACTACACCTATAGCGGTGTCAACGACAACACGTCGCGAATCGAAGGCAACGGCTTCGCCAAGCTGCCGGCCACGATCGTCACTGCGATCCGCAACAACCTGCTGACCAATAGCAGCGGCAATAACCTGAACCTCGGCAACGCTACCGCGTGCTCGGGCAAGGCCGGCCGCTGAGACGCGCCGATTGATGCAGTAGCTGCCGGCGCAATGCCGGCAGATCTCTGACAAACCCCACACCGTTCGAGTGTGGGGTTTCTTTTTTGGCGACGCCGGTCGTCATAGCCCCCTTTCTTTTAGACTCGCTGCAGAGGCAACTCAACAATCGGATTTGGAAAGCGAACATATGGAACGGCAGACAAAGATGATGGCGAGCAAAGAATGCGTCCATTCAACACCCGACATGCACGGATTGTGCGGCACTGGATGACCGTGCTGTCGAAGGCAGCGCGGCGGGGGCGAATTCGGAAGATCGATTTTGGTTACGTATCGATGCGCTGTAGTGTCCGCTGCAACTCAATTGTCGAGCTGGCGCATGCAAACCGAGAGCGCTTTGGCAGTTGGACATGGCACCACAGCCCCTCAAACCCAGCCGCGGCTGACCTTCATCTCGTGGCTACTCTACCGGAGAGATCGCGGCGCCGGCGGCGCCCCACTTGATCCGCCATCGCGGCGACGCACAGCGGGACGCGTTCGCACCCACCGTCACCGTCCGACCAGTACCCTCGGCGCACAGGTCCAGGGCCCGCCTCAGCATCTTGTCGACGCTGCGCATTGACAGGCGATGAAACGCCGCCACCTCCTGGCGAGTCTGCTCTTCGACGCGCAGCGCGACCAGGACCGCTTGATGGCGATATGGCAGGCGACCGAGAGCATCGACCACCGCCACAAGCTCGGACCGGGCCTCGGCAATGGTTGCCGGACCTGGCGCGGCGTCGACGATGTACTCCAGTTCGGCGCCGGCGTCACCAGTATATTGCCACGACCGGTTGGCGCGCAGGCGGTCCACCGCCTGGTTGCAGGCCATGCGGTACACGTAGGCTTCGGGACTCTGGATCTGCGCGCAAACCCTCCGTTTTCCCAATTGCAGCCAGGCATCGTGCAGGGACTCGCTAGCCAGGTCGGGACAACGCAGATGACGCAATAGCCGGCTGTGCAGCCGGTCGTAGTTCGCCACTAGGAACTCGCGCAGCATCACGCTGTGATCGCCCTCGACGAAGGTGACGCGGGCTGCGTCGGCAACCGCGTCGCCCCCCTCCACGCAGGATTCGTTATTCAGGTCCATGACGGATCTGCCTCCATCTACCATGACAAAACCTGCCGCATGACCGGCACTTAATGCGGACGTTGCCGCCCCGATGGCATCCCTACGACAGGCAAGCGGTTGCAATAGCAAGCCAGCAAGCCATGCCCGAGTCAAGGGCGAAGCGATCCCCGGCCCTGCCTCGCGAGCGCGGCGACAGGCCGGGAAAGCCAAGTCCTATACCTGCCCTAGCGGTCTTGCTGCAACTGGCGGCGCTGCTCCGCGGTCAAGCGCGCTACTTGCCTGACATCGAAGTCCCCGCCAACGCCCACGAACTGCACTGGACTCGTTGCGTCGTAGGGGATGTGGCCGAGCTGCCCGGAACGCGGCGGCACATTGCTCTGCTCGCCTTCAGTGGGCGGCGATTGCTCGTTGCCAAAACCCAATACCCGCACCGTGAAGATGGATGGCAGATTCTGACGGGCCGCTGCACGATCGCGCTGCGTTGCGTCCTGCGCCGCCGTCGCCGCCTGCGCCGCGGCCGAGCTCGCATTGGTCAGCGCACCGACGTTCACCGCCGCGATCGTCGGCAGGCCCGTCGCCTTGCCCTGCCCCACGATATTGGCCGCGTTGACGATCTGCAGCGCCGCCAGGTTGATGTTGCCCGAGAACCGGATGCCCGCCTCGCCTGCATCGATGGTGCCCAGCGGGGCGTACAGGTCCACGTCGCCGGCCGGCACGTCGGCAATCGGCGCCAGCGTGGCGATACCGGCGCCCGACGATGGCGTCTGCGAAGACAGCTTCACGTTGCCGTAGTCGTCGTACACCCGCTTGGGCGGCGTGTAGACCACCGTCGTCTTGGAGCCCCGCCCAGCATTGATGTCGCCTTCGGCCGACCATGCCAGGATGCTGCCGCCGAAGGTGGTCATGATGCGCGACAGGCCCAGCAGCACGCTGCCCTTGGAGTACAGTTCGATGTCGCCTGCGCCTTGCGTGACGATGCCAGAGGATGCCGGGGGTACCGTGCCCTGTACGCCCGCGACGATCTGGCCTGCCGGCGCCAGCATCTGGATGTCGCCGCCGAACAGCGTGCGGATGCCTGAGCCGCCGAACATCGTGATATCCCCCGTGCGCGCGATCTTGCCGCCCTGGGCATCGCGCTCGGGGAACAGCGCCGCGATGGCGTTGCGCCCGCGCAAGTAGCTGCCATAGCGCCGACTGTCGGGATCGTTGTACTCGCGCCCGCCGGCCTTCAGTTCGGCGTAGTAGACCTCACGCAGGAACACGCTTTGCTGCTCGGGTGCGAGTGCATTGAAATAAGCCAGGGCCTCGGCACCAGTGCCAGCATAACCGTAGCGCTCCCTGAGCCATGCAGCCAATTCGCCTTCGTAGGTCCTGGCGACCTTGCCCGAGCCGTCCAACGGCGTGGCGGCTGGCAACCGATTGGCGGGGTCGAGGTAGCGTTTGAGCGCCGCATAGTCCGGACCATTGGACCCGACACCGGCCATGGCCACGATGGATGCGCCGGGACGGCTGTCCCCGCTGGCGAGCGGACCGATGCTGGCGATCGAGCCCTTGTCGCCCTGGTAGAAATTGCGGCCTGCCGAGATCTCCAGTGTGCCTGGGCCCGCCACCTGGAAGTTGGCTTGAAGGATGTCGCGTCCTGCCCGTACCAATGACACATCGGTGGCATCGGGGTGGTAGATGAGGTTGCCCGAAGATGCCGCGCCATAGTTGCCGTTAGCATAGAAGGGCTTGCCGTCAGTGTAGTGGTCAGGTTGTGCGCCGGCACCCACGATGTCGCGCCCTGCCATGATCCAGACCGGCTTGGCCGCGACATTCCACTGATTGACCGGCTTGTTCGAAACCTGTTTTCCGCTGTTGGTGAAATCCAGCACCTCGCCGGTTCTTAACCCAATGATGTCACCATCGACCGCATAGAAGCGCTGCGGCTCATAGTCACCGGCGTGAAGAATGCCCGTCACCGTATTGGGACCGAAGGCGTAGAGCGGCAAGCCATAGTCAAGCCCGCCGCCATCCACGCTGATGTTCGTGAACAGCGCGCCGCCAACCCCGGTCGGACCCATAAAGGCCGCCTTGAACGGCGTCGGCAGCACGCCCATGCCGGCACCCGACATGTTGATCGGCATGCCCAGTGTCTGGATCGAATTGCGCGCGAGAATTTCCAGTTGCCCGCGCGGCGACGGCGCCAGCGCCAGCGAGGTCACATAGCCGTTTTCGTAGAATTTGGCACCGTAGTAGATACTGCCTTCGGCCGCCGCGGCGCGCAGGATCGATGGATAGTCCCCCCCTTGGCGGTTGTCGTTGATATTCACACCGACAGTGGTGGGCGTGAGGTTGCCGCCGGCGGCAAACAGATCGACTGCCGTGCGATCGGTCCACAGCGTGAACCAGCTGTAGCCGCCGCCCTTGTAAGGTATCGTCACGCCGTTGGACGTGATGCTGTAGGGCGTGGTGTTCTGCTGTGCCGTGCGGCCGGGATCCTCGGCGCTCGACAGCACCAGATCGCCGCGCGAGGTGAAGGACACGGCAGTGTCGCCCGCCAGCACCAGTGGTCCGCCGTTCGAGCGGCCGCCATTGGCCACATTGGGATCGGGCGCGCGTGGATCGGCCGTGTACGAGGGTGCGCTCATGCCATAGCCGAGATCGATGCGCCCGATGGAACCGGCGCTCACTTCGATGGCGCCGCGCACATTGGTCAGCACGCCATTAAGGTTAGCTGCCAGCGTGTTACCGCGTACCAACGTTGATACGCCGTACTTGCTAGGATTGACGTTGGGATCGAGCGGGTTGAGCGCACCGCCGATCCGGATGCTCACGTCCCCGCCGCCGCTCTGAATCAATCGGCCATCGGCGGTAACGCGGCCCGTGCCGCCTGCGGCGACCGTCAAGCCCTGGCTGACCGGTTTGATGTCATCACCCATGCCGTCGATCACGCCGGCATCGCCCCCGGTCCGGATGGCGACATTGCCGCCACCCAGGGCGCCGAAGCCAGTGAAGCCGACCAACCGAGGCTCGCCGCCGGCATAGGAAGGCAGCGGCACGCCGCTGCCATTCAGCGGTAGCACGTAGGTGCCAAAGTTCACCCACCAGGCGGTGGGCAGGCCGGATATCTCGGCACCCTGCCGCCATAGCCAGTTGCCTGTGGCATTGGAAGGCAGAAGGCTATCGGCGTTTGAAGAATTGAACACCGTCAAGCCCGTGAGCTTGCCCTGGGCCGTCAACAGCAGATTGCCCCCGTTTTCCGGGTACCACGCCTGATAAAGGCTGGACGATCCAGCGACAAGGCTTTCGTAGCCACTGCCATCGGGGCCCAGCACGCTGGCGCCGCTGCCGTCTGGCTGCCGCCCGCGCGGCTGGTTGTACGGATTAGAGCCGTCGGCCGCGAGCACCGGCACCGACTGGGTACCCGCCGTATAAACGCCGAACAGCGACTTCATCGAGACATCGCCTCCGGCCAGCAGATCGAGATCGCCAGTACCGGTGCGCACCACACTGATGGCCTTCGCAGTCTTCGTCGGCCCGCTGAAATGCTCATCGTCGAGCACCAGATTGCCCGTCCTCGTTGCCTGCAGCGCACGCGTATCCACCGACGTGACATCGGCGCCGCTCGCTAGGCGCATCGACCACGATTGAGATCCGGCCGGCAGCATTGGCGATACCGCCCAGAGCCGGCCAGGCTCAGGGCGCGGGCCCGACGATGAGATAGTGATCGGACTTGGCGATCCGGCTCCGATGGAGATATAGCTCGTGACGGTGCCGCGCGGTACCGTCATGCCGGGATCGTAATAGTCGTTCTCGGTGATGTCGACGATGACACCGCCGTCGGGCACGACATAATCGATTTCAATCGTCTTGGCTTCCCTGGTCAAGAGAGGCGACGGCAGCGTTTCACCTGGACGGACACGCAGCGAAACGACCCAACCGTAATCATCTGCGGTTTCCGGCGGCGGCGCAAAGCCATCATTGATACTGCCCTTGATGGTGAGGTCACCGCCGGCGCGCAGCGTCAGGACGCCCGGCTCGCCCGAGCCGCGCGTGAACGGATCCGCACCCGGACCATAGCGGTAGCCCGAGAAATCAAGATCGCCATCGACCACCAGGCTGCCATTGGCCATGGCGCTGGCGATCTCCACACCGGGACGCAGATGGTAAGCCGCGCCGTAGGCCCTGAGTCCGGCCAGGCGCCCTTGCAGACCGGCATTGCTCCAGGCGGCGCCGATGAAAGCCCTGCTGTCCGCATCGATGCCGTCCAGGTAAGCCTGCGTGATCACCTGGACCGGACGGCCGTCAGCCGAAGGCGTCCCTGGCGGCGCGTCGATGTAGCGCCGGAAGCCGTTCACCGCGACGCTCTTCGCACCGTCGATGAAGACAGGTCCGGCCGCGTCGACAGCGATGTCGCCATCACTCCCATCAAGGCGCGGTGCATTCAGACTGACCGTACCGCGCGCGACGCCATCCGCCGCACGCACATCGATCGTCGCGCCGGAGGCGATTCGCAGCCAGCCTGGCAAGCCGGTGACGGGGTTCTTGCCGGCCGTAAGATCGACAATCGCCCGGTTGGGCGCATCGATCGGCTGGCCGTAGCTGTCCACGCGCAACTGAGTGCCATGCGCATCCAGCACGGCGTTGGACGTCAGGGTCAGGCCGTCGCGCGCAGCCAGCCGGATCGTGCCCACCTGCGGTCCGCTCGCATCGACCCGGCCGTTGACCGTCAGGCTACCGCCATCGACCGACACATTGATGCTGTTGGCCTTGATCTCATCGCCGACGACGAGGTTGAGCCCCTCCCTCTTCAGCTGGAAGCTGCGGCCACCGAGCACACCGTTACCGTTGAGGCGCTGGTTGAGCCTCGCGAAATCGCCAATAGCCTGGGCCCGCACGTCGATCGTCGCACCCGGATACGGCACCAGCGTGCCGCCGGCGTCATGGGTGCCGCTGGCGGCGCCGAGAATGGCGCCGGCCAGCGTCACATCCCCCGCGGCCGCATCGGTTGCAGCCGCGGACAGCGAGCCGCCACGATTGTTCTTCGCCGAGAGGTCGATCACCGATCCGGATGCCTGGGCGATATTGCCATGCGCGCTGGAGAGGATCAGGTCGCCGCCCCAGCTGTACTTGCGGACGTCGAAGAAGCTGACCTCGCGTCCCGCCAGATCGATGTGCGCGGTGTCCCCCAACCGGATATCGCCGTCGGCCTCTACGGTAAGCTTGCCGCTGGGCAGCGACACCACGCTGTCGAGCGTCACCGTCCGCCCCTTGAGGCCGATCTCCGCACCCAGCACGCCAGTACTCGCCGCGGCAGTACCCGCGGGCGCAGACACCGTCAGGGCACCGCCCGCCGTGTAGCGGTTGATCGACGCGGCAGCGCCGGTCAGCAGCGGCGTGACCAGATTGAGGTTGCCTCCCGCGTAGGAGGCCGCATCGGTGCCGCTCTGGTACACCGCCAGGGTGTTGCGATTGTTGGCGGTAATGCGCTGGCGGGCATTCAGGTTGACCGTAGCGAAGCCCAGCGCCAGCCGGTCCAGCGTGAGCTGCGTATCGGGCTGCGTGAACCTGGGATAGCCAAAGACAATTTCGTCGGCCACGAGGTCTAGCGTGCCGGCACCGGTACCAGGACCGCCGGCTACCACCTTGGGCGGCGGCAGGCTGCCGGGTTGAGACATGGAGTCCCGCGCCTTGCCATCGCTGACGCCGTTCCAGAACAGCGTTCCCGTAGTCAGCGTCGCCTTGTCGCCGACGGCGCCCAGGCCATAGATGGCCGGCGTGCTAAGCACCAGTTCGGCAAGGCTCGACCTGCCGGTAGCCGGATCGATGGTGTTGAAGGAGGCGGGTCCGAGAAAGTTGACCGAACCGCCCGCCGACAGAATCAGGGTTTCGAGTTTTGGGATGCCGATCCCCGCATTGCCTCTGAGCAGGCCGTCGAACACCTGCTGGTTGAGGGTCAGGCCGTCGGGCAGCACGTGGGCGGCGGCGGCGGCATCGATTGCTGCCTGCTGTCCGATATTGATGCTGGGGGCCGCCACAGACAAATACCTGGCGCCGTAGCGCGCCTCCGGATCGAGCACCAGCTTGCCGGCCGCACTGACCACAAAGCCCAACGTGCCTTCCGTATACAACTCGGCCTTGCCCACCGTGATGCTAGACGAGGTATCGCTGGCTTGCGACACCAGGTCGACAAAGCCATTCGACAAGATCAGGGCGCCGGTCGCGCGATTGGCAAAATAGCGGTAGCCATCCGCCGTAGGAAAAGGAGTCGCACTCCCTCGTCCAAGGGTACTGATCCGCGCGCCGTCTTCCACGGTCACGCCATCAACACCCGCAGCCAAGAATATCTCGGGGGCCTCAAGCACAACGCCATTGCGAACGACGATGCCTTTGGCGCCGCCGAACAACGTAATCGTATTTTGAAATTGGACGACGTTGCCAATCATCATGCGATCCGCACCGACGGCGTTGAGGTCGTCTGCCGACAACGAAATGCGATCCGCGGCAGAAGGGGCTCCCGAAGACTTGATTTCAATACTTCCGCTTCCAGTCGTCGCAACGCTTAGCATGCCACCGTAGCCACCCCGGCCCGGAGTATACAGGGCATGGCCCTTGAAACTGAGTGCTGGCCCGGCACCCGGCTGCTCGGCATATGACAGGATCAACGACTTGGCATCCACCGGCAGTATCGGGCGCAATGCTCCCGATCGAGCCGCATCGGCGATCAGGAAGTTGGCATAGCTGGTCTCGTTGTATTGCGAATGGGCTCGCACCGTCTGGCCGGGCGTCACCATCAGCTGCGTCGGCTGCGCATCACGGTAACTGGTATTGGCGATGCCCTGATAGCCCGACACAAGCCAGGAACCGTTGCCGGCGGACATGGCGGCAACGCCCGCTGTCGACAACGCCGCTTGCCCGCCGACCTCCACGCGATAAGCGCCGGGTAGCAGCGCATAGCGCGCCGGCATCAGCGTATAGGTGCCCGCCGGCAAGCCTGGTACGCCGGCGGGCACGGTGATCTGCCGCCCGACGCCGGGCGCGGCGCCCGCAGAGGCGTCGATCGGGGCGACGCCCGGCTGTGCCCCCGGCACGATGGCATAGACCTTGTTTCCGGCCGCACTGAACCCATAGCCCGGCCCGGCATTGGCCAGCGGCGTAGTCAGCACGTCGACCGAGCCGCCGCGTCCACTGACGAATCCCGAACCCAGCAATTCGCCACCGCCGGACAGGTCGATCGTAGCGCCTTGCCGCACGTCGAACGCCTTGCCTGCCAGTGTGACGCCGGCGTTGAAATTCAGCGATCCACTCAGCGCATTGCCGCCGTGCGAATAGGTGATGCCGTCCACGGTACCGCCATAGGGCAGCACCAGACCGTTGGCGCTGACCGAGGTGATACTGCCGGGCAGCAGGTCGACCTTCTCGGTAACCGGCGGTTTGAGCGTACCGCTGCTTGACGTCGTGCCGAGCGTGATCGAACCCAGCGGGGCACGCAGCACGCCACCCTGTTCGATTTCCCTCGCGTAAATAATGAGGCCGCCGAATACCGACCCGGGAAGGGCCGGCAGCGCGTCACCCGTACGGCCCATGCGCACAGCATCCCGGGCCATGATGATCGAGCCCGGAGAGGAGATCGTGCCATTGGCGCTGCTGACTGGATAGATCTGCGAGGCGTTGAGATCCAGCGTGCGGCTACCGACGAGATTGCCGATCATCCGGATATCGCCCCGGCTGTTCAATGTCGCCCCGTCGAAGCCCGCATAGTCGAAAACGCGCGACCCGCCCTGCAATGGCACGGAGCCCGCGGCGCCGCCGAGTTGCAGCGCATGGATGTCGATCAGGTCGGCGTCGACCAGCAGCTTTGCGCTGCCCACCCGAGCGGAGGGCGTGATGGCGAGCAGATTGCCCTGTGCCTTCGGATAGACCGAGCTGCCGGTGATCGGTTTGCCCGGCGCCTCCCGAAATGCGACGTGCGGCGCGGCAAGCCGAACGGACACCGCGGAGCCGTCCGTGACCAGCGCCGAGTGGTAGAGCTCGATATTGCGGCCAAGCGCCAGATCGACATTGCCATCGAAGCGCACAATGTCGGCATAGGCCGAGAGACTGTCGAAGCCACCGGCCTTGATCTGTTCCGCGCTGATACGCGCGGTGCCGATCCGCAGCGGTTCGTCGGAGCCACTGGCGACGTAGTCCTGCCCGATGACCAGTTCGCGCACGAAGCGCACATCGTCGGGTATCAGCGGAATGGTATTGCTGGATTGATAACGCGCCGTTTCCAGCGTCAGAGTCAGCGTGCCGCCCCGGGCGCCTGCGCCACCGGCGGCGGCCGTCATCGTGCCGTCGAGGTATAGGCCATTGAACGAATTGAGCGCGATGGTACCACCGTTGCTGGCCAGCGCGAGCGGGCGGGACTGACCGCCCGGGGTCGATCCGGTGGGCAGATCGATCATGGTGCTCGTGCCGCTGGCGTCGAGCACCGCGCCCGGCCGGATCACAATGAACGCCTCGGCCGCCTGGGCGATGCCGTCCCCATTCTCGCGCCTGGTCGGCGCGCCGATGGTGATGCTGCCGCCATCGGGCGCGATGCCATAGCGCAAGCCCTCGCGATCCACTGCCGTCACGGCGCGCGCGGCCACATCCAGCACCGCATGCTCACCGATCAGGATCGAGCGCTGTCCCGGCGTCGAACCGGCCGGAGCATTTTCCCCTGCGGCCGTATTTGCCTGGATGACATCGATCGCGCCGCCAGCCGCTTGCAGTCTGCCGTCGATCGTGATCTGACCCGGGCTTTCGACCGCGATGCGACGGCCGGGGTCAACGGTGATCGACGCACCCGTGCCGATGTTGACGTTGCCCACGCCGCCGACCATGGCGGCATTCGACTTGAGCGCAACATCGGCGCCCGCGCGCTGCGCCAGTTTTCCGGCAACGGGGTCGTCCTGATACAGGGGCGGCGTCCAGATTTCGAAAACGGCGGACGGATCAGCCCCCGTAGTCACACCGGATGCCGCCGCCGACAGTCGATAGACTGGCATCGCTGCATCGATCTTCGTGCCTGCCGTGACGGCAAGGCTTTGATGACCGTCGATTGAGTAGCTGGAAAAGCCTTTCTGAAAGAGAGATGTGTCCAGATACTGAACAGGCTGGACCTTGACCGCCTGCGGCAGTCTCGTCCCCGCCGCGAGTTGCGTTCCAGCGGCAAACGTGGCGTCTTTCGGCGCGATTTTTCCGGCAGCTATCACCACCTGAACAGGCTGAATGGGTATGCCATTCGGAAATATGCTGGCAGGAACAACATAGCTGGCCGGAAACTCACTTGGAGAATAGATCGCGGTGATGACCGAGCCGGCGCCAAATGACGGCTGCGACCAGGGATATACCGGCGTATAGACCCCGTCGACCATCAAACCATAGAAGTTACTGGTCGCGGGCGGTGGAGTCCAGTCCTGTGCCAGCACAACCGGATGGCTTTCGGAGAAATTGGGAGCTCCGCCAACAGCCTCGCCCGGCAGCGAAACGGTCTTGGCGTATTGATAAGTGATCGGCAGGACATCGCCAGCCTTGACGGTGAACGCCTCGGTAGTGACGAGATTAACCACGGCCGCCTCGCCCACCCCGAGCGTGCCGTTGGTCTCAAGCACCGTGCCGCCAATGGCGATGGCTGGCCCGGCGCCGATGGTGAGCGTGCCGCCGCCATTGACGCCATAGCCTCTGATGTCCCCACTCAGCGTCAGCGTGCCCGCCCCGTTGCCCCCGTCATCGGCACTCAGTTTCACATCGCCGCCCTTGCCGCCCTTGATCTTGCCATTGGCCAGAATCGCAGCACCCGACGACACATCGATCAGGCTGCCCGCGCTGAGCGTTACGTCCTGCGTCGAGCCAAGCGTAACGCTGCCGCCGTCCAGGTAAGCCAGGCGGGACAGATCAGCCGGGCCTTGCTGCGCATTGGTCCACAGTCCCCGCGCATCGATGGTTCTTCCGGCAGCCAGCGTCACGCCCGCGTGGCCGTCCGGCGTCAGCAGTACTTCGGGGCTACTGGCCTGGAAGAGGTTGCCGACGGCCACCTGGCCGCCACGCGCGGTGATATCCGCATTGATGCTGGTGACGGTAGAGGTGATTGAGAGCCGTCCGCCATTGGCGAGGACAAGCGGGGCATCTACCGCGACCTGGCCGCGGGTTGCGAGGTCCAGCCCGCCGAGTTGTTGCCCGTTGAGACGAGCTGCGTCCAGCCACACCGTACTCAATCGTGTCGCTTCCAGCGCATCGGTCACCGCCATATTCGACGTGATGCTGTCGATATTGCCAATCTTCACATCGCTGCTGAATGCATTGGTGCGCCCCAACGCGCCATACTGCCCCAGCGCCAGGCTGCCCGCGCGGGCCACCGCGCTCTGGCTCTGCTTGTAAGCATCCGTCACGCCGGCCGAGGCGGCACGCGTCTGCTGCGCGCCATTGAAGACGGTGGCGACGATGTCGCCTTCGAGCACCGCCGTCGGCGCGCTAACGATCAGCTGGCCCGCATCCCGGCCCACCGTATAGCCGTTCTCCAGCAGCCGCTGCGGCGCGATCAGCGGTGTGTGGTAATACTCCGTCGTATTCTTGCCCCAGCGCGCATGCTCGCTCTCGAAACCCTTGTACACGCCGGTGAACACGATGTCCGCCGGCGCACTGTTGACGTTGTACAGCCGCCCGTCGCTGCCTTTGAGCCAGGTCTGGTTCAGGTACCCGGTCTGCACGTTCAGGCTTCCGCCAGACAGGTTCACGCTGGAGCCGGCCTGGGTGACGACCTCCTTGCCGCCCAACACAATGGTGCCGCCTTGCGCGGCCCACTCCCCGATGCCGTGGCCCTGGTTGTTCAGATACCCCCCGACTTCCAGCAGGCCGCCCGCCGTGTACCAACGCTCGCCCGCGTATCCCCCGGTGCCGGCAGGCACGTAGGTCAACCTGCGACGGTCGATCCAGACGTTCGCGTTGAGCAGGTTGCCGCTGTCGCGGTTACCCGGCGCATCGCGCTGCTCGTTGCCCTGCACGTTGATCTTGACGTTGTTCGCTTCCATCGCCAGGCTCACACCCACCGCGCCGGAGACATCGAGCTGGGCCCTGTCCGCCAAGAAACTGCGCCTGGCCGCGCTGACCGCGATCTGGCCACCGGTGGCGAGCGTCAGCGAATTACCGTCGAGGAGTACGTCGCCGCCTGAAACGATCTCGATGCGCGACTGGTCGCGCCGATCCGGCAGGCGCGCGAGATTATCGAAGGCGCCGGCGGCCATCTGGGCACGTACCTTGTCCTGATCCGCCGAATCCTTGATCAGCGCATCGCGCTGGCTGTCCAAAGCACGGGCCGTGCCGTCGTCCTCGATCAGGATCGCGGTGGTGGCACCCTGGCCCAGCGTGACCTTGCCCTGCTTATCGCTGGCCGAGTTCAGCAGGTGGATCGTGCCGCGCGTGTTCACGGTGGTGCTGGCCACGGCCACGCCGTCTTGCCGCACGTCGCGCCCGGCCAGCGTGATGTCGCCTTCGCGGGCCAGAATCAAGCCGGTGTTGCCCACCTTGCCGGCCATGCTATCGGCGGCGAACTGCGGTGCGATTTCATTGCCGCGCGTGGTCGAGGCGGTGTTGCCCTCGGTCCCCGCGCCCTTGCGGATGATGAAGCTGTCGCCGGCGGCCAACTGGGTCTGGCCCCGGTGCGTGGTGATCGCGCCGGCGTTGTTCACTTCGCTGCCCAGCAGCATGACGTAGCCACCGCCATCGGTGACGCGCGACGGCTCACGCGCCGTAATCCGCGCCCCCGCCTGCACCTGCACCTTGCCCAGCGCGTCGGTAAAGCTCGGCGTGGTGGCGTTGGGTCCGTAGATGCCGTTCTTCTGGAACTGGTCGTTGCTGATGTTGGCTGCGGCGGCCACCAGGTTGCGGGTGTCGACCTGGCTGCTGCCGTTGAAAATGATGCCGTTACGGTTGACGACCATCACCGTGCCGTCGCCCTGGATCTGCCCCTGGATCTGGCTGGGCCGCGCCTGCGGATCGTTGACCCGGTTGAGCACAGCCCAGTCCTTTTGCTGCGCGAAGGCCACCGTGGTGCTTTTTCCGACGTTGAACGTCTCCCAACTCAGGATCGCTTTGTCGGCCGTTTGCTGGATGGCCACCGTGGTCCTGCCATCCACCACGGTCTGCACCGGGGCCTTGGCGTTGTGCCAACTGGCGGTCAGGCTGTTGCTGTCGACCTTGAGGCCGCCGTCGGCAAGACCATCCGGAACCGAAGCCTCCTTGAGGGCGGCCAGCCGGGCGGCGGCTTGTGCAGACTGCTGGGCGGCGATGGCCTGCGCCGCCGCGCCGAGGTTCGCAATGGAGCGCTGTAGTTGAGCGTTGGCCAGTTGCTGCTGTCCTTGCGGGCCGGTCAACGACGAGGCCGGCGTCCCGTTGGGTAGCCTGCCGGTCTGCGCCGCCGTACTTTGTGCGGCGCCCTTGGCCGCGAACCAGGCACCGCTGAAGGCCTGCTGCGCATGCACATCGGCGACGAGTCCGCTGGCTACCAGCGCCACGGCGATCGGTGCCATGCGGAACGCCCGTCCCTCTTGCATTCCCGGCGATGGTGCCGTCGTCGCGCCTCTGTGTCCGCCTGTGCTCATGTGGAATTCCCGCCCGAAAGTTTGAGTCGATGCCAATCGCCTGCCCGCCTCGCGTCGGGTAGCTCACGTCCATTAGGGCCATCACATGTCCACCGACTCGCGCCGGCGACAAAACGCCCCCCCTGTCTAAGGGACGAACAGCGTCACTCAAAAACCGCAAAATTTTTTTCGGATCGGATTTCTTCGGGATCGGTCCCGGCACCCCGCATCTAGCGTGCACGACACCACAGGCAACGCGCGACACCTTGCCTGGGCACATTGCACAATCAGGCGGAAAGCCTCAGCGTCGTAAAACCGGCCTCAGCTCAACACCAGCAGCCCACCCGGCAGGACGCGGGCATTGAGCCCAAACACCTCCTGCAACTGCCACAGCGCCACGTCCAGCGAGGCGATGACGAAACGCCCGCTGACCGGCTTATTGCGCACGCTGTCGTTCACCAGCAGCACCAGGCCCGGCCGATAGCGATTGATCTCGTCCAGCACGTCGGACAGCCTAGTCTGGTTGAACACGAGCAAGCCCTTGCGCCACGCCGACACATCCGCCAGGTTGACATTGCCCACCCCACTGAGCGCCTTAGCGTCATAGATCGTCTGCTGCCCGGCTTTCAGCGTCCGGCTGCCGGCGGGATGCTCCACGCGCACCGACCCTCCAATGCACGTCACGCAAACCCTGCCGTCCAAATTCCTTACCTCGAACTGCCCAGACTCGGCCAGACTGTTCCCGGCACCAGCGGCCACCGCAAAGACGCGCCCCGCACCATTCAGGTCAACGGCAGCCTCGCCATTGATCAGGTCCAGCCCGACCGTTTCCCCACCATTCATCTGACGGCGCACGCTGGTCCGCGTATTGAGCGTGACGCTCACGCTGGCAGCCAGCATGAGCGTACGCTGCTCGCCCGCGCGAGTCTGGTCGTCGGCATCCCATTCCGCCAGCGCCGGCCACAGGCCGAGCGGTGGGTACACCACGGCGACGCCGCCAGCAGCAGCAGCACTCGCGGCCGCACCCAGGAAAGCCCGGCGGCTCCATTGAGGTGCGCCTGGAACGCGTTTGTGCAACACGGCCGCTTCCGGTTTGAGCCGTTGCAGTTCGCGGGCTGGCGCCTCAATCGCGTCCCAGCGGAGCTTGACCGTGCTATAGGCCGCCTGGTGCGCCGGGCTGGCCTGCACCCAGCGACGGAATCTCTGGGCATCCAAGGCCTTCGCATCGCCCGAGGTCAGCAGGCGCAGCCAGCTCCACGCCTGCGCTTCAAGTTCGGCGGGCGACACAGCGTGGCCTTCCTTGTGCGTCGATGTCTTCATCATGTCATATCCGACGTCCAGACTTTAGCGGCACCCGGAGCGCAGTCTGCGGGCAGGGTTCGCTGTTTCTTCTGTTCTCATAATTGATGACGAATGGCGGCACATAAAACCCGCACTATTTTTTCCCGCCGGTCATGTACGCGTCCAGGGATTCGTGTACGCGCTTCAGTTCATATTCCACCGTTCGTATCGAGACGCCCAGGCGCCGGGCAGCTTCCTTCTGGGTGACGCCCTCCGAATGCACCAGCAGCACCAGCGCCCGGCGGCGCTCCGGCATGCGGTCCAGCAGCCGCAGCAACGCATCCAGGTCTGAGCGGGCCTCGGCCACCTGCGCGGGGTTGGGGGCCGGGTCGGCCATCTCTTCCAGCAGCCCATCGACCTCGTCGCCTGACAACGAACGGCTCTGCCTTCGCTGGACGTCCACCGCCGCGTTAACCGCCATGCGCAGCAGGTAGGCGCCCGGATTCTGGATCGGACCGTAGTTTTCCTTGCCCTTGAGGCGCAGCCAGGTGTCGTGCAGCGCGTCGCCGGCCGCGTCGTCATTGCCGAGCAGCCTGGTCAGGCGCGCCTTGAGTTTGCCGTAGCTCTTGCCCAGATAGTCCAGCAGGATGAGTTGTGAGTCTTCGGACATGGTCAGAACTCGCTATTATCCTGGCCGCATTGCGGCCCGGCTGCCGGATCGGTCGGTCGAATCACCATAATCAGGGGCTGATGCGCGATTGCCGGCGGCGCAGACCGCTCGATATGCACACGTCGCAAGGCATCCAGCAATGCGGAATCACGGCGAGCGTCGCCGCTAGAGCCCAGCAGGCGCTCCCCCTGTATGCTGCCGTCCGCGTCCAAATGGAAGCGCAACAACGCGCTGTAACTGCCCGGCGCGGTTCGCGTATCGGAACACAAAGCCTGCCAGATGCGCGCCTGCGCCAGTCCAGCGTAGCCCTGCGCGCTGAACAGGGCAGCCATGCCGCCCCGTTGCCCGCCGGCCTTTTCGTCCGCCTTCTTAAGCACGAAGGTCTGGCCCAGGCCCGAATTGCGCTTGTCGGCAACCAGCCCCGTGCCATCCAGCAGAAGGCGCATCGATGCTTCGGCAGAATAGCGGCCCCGCACTGCCGACGACACGCGCCCCTCAACAATATCGCTGGGAAAGAGAGCCGGGTGCCCGGTGACATCGGCATATCGGTTCAGCGCTGCATCGAGGGGCTGCGCCGGAATATCGAAATCGAAGAGCTTTGTGCTCTCCCCGGCGACAGGCACCGTAGGCCGCGTACCCGACGACATGGTCGACTGCGCGCGCGCCGATTCCATCGCGGTCAGAGAGCCCAAACCGATCAGGCATCCCGCCAGCGCAAGCACACTGACCGATGCCGGGTTGCCTGTCATCTTCTATCGCGCGATCGCTTGAACTTCAGGTGATTTCTACAGCATAAATCGTCGGAATAAGTTGGAGAATACGCATACGAAGTGACAAGTTCGTGACGTGCGATCAGCCACACGTGAGTCGCCCCAGCGCCTAGCACAGTGCCCTCAAGCTCCGGTTCCGCTGCCCCTTGTCCGACCAACGACATCGAACAGATTTGGCAGCCACACTACTCTTCTTATGGCCGAGCGGCTCAGGTGGAGGGCAAGCGCATTTCATGCCGATAACGAGTACCCATTACATAGGCCCCTCAAGCGACAAAGCACCCCGGCATCTCACCATGTCGGGGCGCTCTTTTTAAGGCCCAATGCGCCGCGCACCAATCCACGCGAGAGGGGCTGACCGAGGCTGTCGGCGTTGCTACCGGCGCTCAGGCAGAACTGAAGGCACTGCGGGAAAGACTGGCCGAAGCCGCAAAGCAGACCGAGGCCAAGGGCCATGCGGAACTGGACGCCCACGGCGCCGGTAGCGACGCGCAGAGACCCGCCCGCAGCCGCAAACCGCCTGCCGCCGCCTCTCGATTCGCTGGTGGGAGGGCATCCTGACAGGCTGAACACTCAAGTTCCCGGCTTGGAAGTCGTCCGTCAGGAGAAAGTCATGCGTAGCACCATCGCCGCAATTAGCGCCGCCCTTACCTTCGCCGCCACGCCTGCATCAGCTCTTGGCGTCCTCGCCTACGGCGACGAGCCGGTAGGCGACCCCGGCGCCGTCGTGCAGGATTTGAACTCGACCGAGTTCGAGCGCTTTTTTAGTGCCGCCGGAACGGTCCTGGTAATTCATTACGATACGGTTCAACTGGGAATGGACCATGTGTGCCACGCCACAGTCGGCATCAGCGCGGCACCCGAGGCCGGAGCCACCGCACGGCTTCCCGCTTGGCGCTTCAACGCGACCCGCTTGATCCGGGACGAGCGGAGTATGTGAATCGACGTTGGTGCAAATATACGGGCGTGTCCGTTGAACGGGCCTCAGAAGGAGGCTGGCATGCCGCAGTCCACCCGGACGACTTGCCAACGCTGCTCCAGAATTGGGCCGCCACACTTGCCTCCGACAAATCGGACGCGACGGAAGCGCGATTGCGGCGCTTCGATGGCGAGTATCGATGGTTCCTGTGACGCACCCGCTCGATCACACCGATGCCGATGGCAAGGTCGAAAAGTGGTGCTACTCGGATATTGAGGATCGCAAGCAGAGCGAAACTGCCCTGCGGGCACCAGAAGAGCGGCTTCGTCTGATCGTTGACGGCCTGCCCACGCGCGTGCTTCTTTTCTCGCCGGAAGGAGAAGTCATTCATGTCAACCGCCATACGCTTGAATATTCAGGCGCGACGGTGGACGAACTCAAGCAGTGGGCTAGCAAGGACCTTACCCACGGCGACGACCGGCAAGCGACTAGTGATCGTTTTGATGCGCCGACCCGTCCGGTGAGCCTTATGACTTCGAGTCCCGCCACCGCCGCGCCGACGGCGGTTATCGATGGTTTCGCGTGCATGGCTTTCCCCTACGCGATAATGCGGGTCGGATCGTTCTCTGGTATTTCCTGCAAAAGCATATCGATGAGCGCAAACGAACCGAGGTGCTCCTAGCAGGCGAAAAGCCCCTGCTCGAAATGACCTGCATCGGGCAGCCCTTGCCCGAAGTGCTGGAGGACCTGTGCCGCCTGGCCGAGGAGATTGCGAGCGACTGCCTCTGCAGCGTCTCGCTGGTCGATAGCCTGGCCTTGCCTCCACCTATCGCAATCCTCAGCCCCGGCCCATCGGCAGCAGAAGCCTTACGAAACCGGGTCGTTCACCGAGTCAGTCGAATGATCCAAATGGATTGCGTCTGCTGAGTAGAATCCGTCGCGCCTTGAGCTCGGCGATCGTATGCTCGCCGATTCCTTCATCTCGCAGCACGGATTCGTTCTGTTCGCCCTGGAAGCCAGGCACCCCGGGCCCCGGAAGCGTGCAGGAGCTGAAGTGCCATGGCGGCCCTGGCATACGCAGCGATCCGCCCGAGCGATCATCCACATCCACCAATGCGCCCCATTCGGACACCCAATCCATATCCGCGAATTCGCTGGTGCTGCGAATCACGCCGAGCGCGAGCCCCGCTTCGCTGATCTGCGTTTGCAAATCTTCTAGGTTTTCAAAGGTGGCTAGCCACGCCTGAATTTCCGCCAGGAGCAATTTCAGATTCCGACGACGCAACAAGGCCGTCGCGAAACGAGGATCGCTCCTAATGTCATTGCGACGCATCATCGCGCAATACCGGATAAACATCGGTGTAAACACCGGACTGGAAGCAATGGTGATTCGCACACCGTTTGGCAACGCGTAAATATGTGAATCAGTCGCCGAGAGAATGGTTGGCTCGCCTTCCGTATCGACACCAGACAGCTGCGCGCCGAGCCGCTCATTGACGGCCAGCATTGTTGCCGCCATCGCCACATCCACGTGCTGACCTTCTCCTGTCTGGTTACGATGCTGAAGCGCTGCAAGAATGCCAATCACACCTTGCATCCCCGTGTACACGTCGGCGTGACTGCACGCGTCGTTCCGTGGCTCGGTCAGTGCGTCACCAAAATGCTGCTCAACGATATCGGTCAGACCCGATTCCGCCTGAACGGTGGGTGCAAAGGCAGGCCGATTGCTCCACGAGGTATTCTGACCATATCCGCTCAGGGACGCGTATATCACGCGTGGATTGCGCGCGCGTACCTGCTCGTAACCAAGCCCGAATCGGTCCAGCGTACCGGGTCGAAAATTCTCCACAATGATGTCCGCGGTGTCGCACATCCTTTTCACGATCTCGCGTGCTTCTTCGTAGTTGAGATCAATGCTCACATTCCGCTTGCCCGCGTTTTGCTGAATGTAGTAGACCGACATGTCGCCGATCAAAGGAAAGCCCGCCCGACCGACATCACCGGATGGAGGTTCGATCTTGGTGACCTGGGCGCCAAGATCGAGAAGAGTCTTCGTACAGAGCGGACCGGCCAATACTCGGGTGAAGTCGATGACCCTGAGACCTTCGAGAGGTGGTGACATGCTCAGTCTCCTTCGAATATTCCCGTACCCGGGCCGGTCGTCAGGAACGCTTCGATGCCGCGTGTCCGATCCTTCGTGGCCCAGATATCCCGATTGATCTCGACCTGAATCCTGTCGGCAGCCGCGATGCCTTCTCGCGCAGCCGCATTGGCCTGCCGCTTGATCCCGCGAAGAACCAACGTGGGGCCTGACGCCAGTTGACGAGCCAGAGACATCGCGGCCTGCGCTAGATCGGTCTCTGGCACAACATGGTTGATGATGCCCCATCGTTCGAAGATCTCGGCCCGGAAGCGGCGGCCAACCATTGCGATTTCTTTGGCACGCACCACGCCGGCGCGTTGGACCAGACGCTGGGTACCACCGAGCAACGGAAGAACGCCAGCAGCGACCTCCACCTGACCCATATAGGCGGTATCTGCCGCAATGACCATGTCACACGTCAGGGCAAGCTCGAGTCCGCCACCGAGGGCGCCACCGTGCACTGCGGCGATGGTCGGCACCGGCGTGTTCTCCATTACGTCCAGAAATTCGTTCATGGCCGACTCGCTGTGCTGGATGGAGGCGGAGCCATCGTGGAAGGCTCGCACCTCCGCGCCAGCGCAGAAATGGCGCATCTCGCTTCTCAACAGGATCGCCCGGCAGTTTGATTCAACTGCGCGACGGTATGCCTCGATGATCTCGTTAATGAAGACATCGTCAAGCAGGTTATGGGGTGGCTTTGCCATCGAAACGACGCCTACTGCGCCATCGATGGAGAGGTTGACTGAGCTCACTCTGTGTCTCCGTTTCTAGTAGTTACCGCGAGAAGGCTGGACTCTAAAGAGTACGAACGTCCATCCAGTGCCCCGCAAAAAAATAGCCGAGAGCGGGTATTGAGAGTGACGGGCTCATACAGCAGTCAGTCGAACGATGGTCGGCGTGCCTTCCATATGGGCGCCCATTGCGCGGCCGATCTGGCGGAAGTGCTCGGATTTCCGATGGGCGTCCGCCGCGGCAGGATCCTTGTAACGCTCGATGAATGTGTATTGGCCAACCACGTCGGTGCGCCACAACCCATATTCCAGGCAGCCCTCCTCGCGCCTCGATGCATTGGCCAATTGATTCGCGAGTTCTTCGAACTGGGCTTCCGACCCAGATTTCACTTTGATTTGAGCGATCACTGCGAGCATTTCTGTCTCCACTAACGATTCATTCCGAGAAAATTGGCAATACTTGATTTGTGCGAACGTGGCATCAAACTGCTTTCGTTTGCGAAGTTGATATGTTTCATGCGGTGCTCCGGGCTCGAGCGATGCGGGCGAAGTCGTCGAGAAGACTGGGGTTATCCACCGACTGCGCGTCGAGGACCAAAAGGGGCGGGGCGCCCTGTAGAATGCGTTTGATCGGTACTTCGAGTTTCTTTCCGGTAAGCGTGTGCGGGATGCCGGGCACTACGATGACCTCGTCTGGCACATGCCTCGGCGAGGCGCCTTCGCGTATCGCTGTCATAATCCGGCGCAACAAGTCGTCAGACAAGTCTTCCACTCCCTCAGTGAGGGTCACGAACAGCGGCATCCAGTACCCGCCATCCGAACGCTCCACACCGACCACAAGCGACTCTGCGACCTCTGGCAGACGCTCGACAACCTGATAGATATCCGCGCTGCCCATGCGCACCCCATTCCGATTGAGGGTAGCATCGGAGCGACCGTGCATGATCACAGAGCCCCGCTCGGTGATGGTGATCCAATCCCCGTGTCGCCACACACCGGGGAACGTATCGAAGTAGCTGGCACGCAGCCGCGATCCATCCGGGTCGTTCCAGAACCCGATCGGCATTGATGGCATCGGCTTGGTGATAACGAGTTCGCCGACCTGTCCGCGGACGCTGTGCCCTTGGGGGCCGAAGGAGTCCAGGGCGACGCCGAGGCAGGGCGCGGTCAACTCCTCCGCCCAGACTGGCAGCGTGGGGACAGCGCCGATGAATCCGCTGACGACGTCGGTGCCGCCGCTCGAGGAAGCGATGGCGACTCGCGGGCCGAGTTCCCGTGCGGCCCAGCGGGCCGAGCTCGCCGCCAGAACCGATCCTGTCACGCTGAGACAGCGCAGCCCGGAGAGGTCGTGTTCTGCGGCGGGCCGGACACCGGCCGCTTCGCAGGCCTGCAGGTAGCTTGGGCTCGTCTGCAGGACTGTGGCCTGGTGACGCGACGCGAGAGCCCACAGTGCGCCAGGATGCGGATGGCCGGGGCTGCCGTCGTGGCAGACGACGCGGGCACCCACCAGCAGGGCGGCGATCTGGTAATTCCACATCATCCAACTTGGCGAGGTGTAGCCAAGGTACGTGTCTCCGGCCCGTAGGTTGCTGTGAAACGTGATTTGCTTCAGGTGTTCGAGCAGGACACCGCCATGGCCATGCAGGATGCCCTTGGGCTTGCCCGTTGTGCCGGAGGAGAACAGTACCCAGAGGGGATGGTCGAACTCGACCGGGATGGGCGCCAGTGGGTGTTCGCCCGCGCTCGCCTCGGACCACTGGATGACGTCCGATGCAATCGAGACATCTCGTCCGACGCGGGGAACCATGATGGTCCCCCGAAGTGTGGGTAGGTTCCTGCGCAACTGCTCGACCGCATCAAGGCGACAGTGGGGCCGGCCGGCATAGTAGTAGCCGTCCGCCGCGACAAGCACGGCGGGTTCAAGCTGCCCGAAGCGGGCCAGTGCAGCCTCGGAGGAGTACTCCTGGCCGCATACCGACCATATCGCACCGATGCTGGCTGCCGCGAGGAAGGCCACGACCGCTTGAGGGACATCTGGCATGTATCCAATGACCCGGTCCCCCTTTTGAACGCCGAGCCTGCGCAGTGTGTGTGCGACAGCCGCGACCTGGCGTCGTAACTCGGTCCACGAAAGCGATGAGTTGGCCGGGCCACCAGGCTCCGACTCGCCGATTACTGCCAGCCCAGTCAGCTTTTCGTGTCGCAGTACCTGGTCAACATAGTTGAGGCGAGTACCCGGGAACCAGCGGGCGCCAGGCATGCTCGATTTCGCGAGAACTTGTTTGCTGCGGTTGGTCGCGCGCACGTCGAAATACTCACAGATGGAGGACCAGAACAACTCAAGGCGGTCCACCGACCAAGCTTGCAGGGCGCGGTAGTCCGGCAGGTTCAGGCCGTGCCGCTCAGCCAGCCAGAGGCGGAAATGTTCGATATTGGCTGCTTCGATGTCAGCAGGATAGGGTATCCAGATTGGAGATGTGTGCTCGCGCTGGTCGGGTCGGGTATCTGTATCGCTTGCTAGTGGGCGTAAAGGCAGCACATCCATCTCCTCGTCTTTGAACTATGTATGCATGCATACTATTTGCGTGTGTTTTGCTTGTCAAGCGGCGCCGCGCCTTTTGGCTGCTCTTATGTACGGTGTCGCTGCTGGGAATTCTGGAAGGCAGACTGATTTGCTTTTGTCCCGTGCGGCTCACACGGTCAGTAGTCGATCGGGCGAGATGCGCCAGATTTGGTGCGCTTGTCGCAGCCAGCGACCCGGGGTCAGGGGCGCGTATAATCATGGAAGACAAATATGCCTATGAGCATACTTTTTTTGCAGGATACCTGACGCCATGCCTCGCCAATCGGACAGCCGTGAAGAAATGATCAAGGCCGGTCGCCGCCTGTATAGCGTTCGCGGATATGCGCGTACAGCGTTTTCAGATGTACTTGCCGAGAGTGGCGCGCCCCGCGGTTCGGTCTATTTCCACTTCCCCGGCGGCAAGGACGAGTTCGCTGGAGAGGTGGTGGCTGCGCATACCCGATCCGCGCAGGCTCGGCTGGCACGGTTGGCCGCGACCTGCTCAACCCCACAGGACCTCCTCGTCGCCTATCTGGAAGCCGCTCGCGATCACGCGGTTGCCACGGAATACCGAGAGGGATGTCCGATTGGGGCGGTCATTCTTGAAAGTGCTCAGGCCTCGCCAGAGCTGCAGGCGTCGGCGGGCAAGGCGATGGCATCGTCGATCGCCTTGTTCGCTGGACTTCTGGTCGAGCGAGGCGCCGGTGAGGCGGACGCTCACCGATGGGCAACGGCTGCTGTCACCGCCTTCGAAGGGGCGCTGATAGTCTCACGAGCCTTGGGTGATCCGACTCCATTTGACTCGCTCATCGATTCGCTGCGGCACGCTGCTGCCTGAGAACACCAGCCAGTTAGGGGCTGAATATGGAATGCGCGCCCTTACCCATGGGGGAACTCCGGTCAATGCTGCTAACTGCGGCGCGCGCTGCCGCGCCACCGTCTTCCGCAATATGCCCTCCGCCCAATACTGTCGCCAGCGTGATGGTCAACTGAATCCGCCAGCCGCGGAGTTCGACGTCCTGGCCTTCCTCCCTCAGATACCGGCAGCATTGCATCTCGCGCCGCGGCTCTGTCGAGCAGGCCCAGCAAGTAGTGGCAGCGGCACCGTTCGCGGCGCACATGGCGGCTTACAGCTGGTCGGCCTCTATGACTTGCCGATCCCCAAGGCCGGCAAAAACCTACCGTATACCATGGCCCGGTCGTTCCCGTCGCGAGGAACCCGTTATCCGACACGCGTTCCCGGTCGACCGACACCGATGCCCGATTCCGGGCCGGGTGTCGCTTCCGAAAACATCGAGCGCCGAGATTGAGCCTAGGCCAGGCTGTGTGCGGCGAGCAGTTTCGCGTGGCACTCAACAACCAGCCGCGCAGGCGAGGCTTTGGCTGGCTTGGCCGGTCTCGCCTGCAACGGTGGGAACACTGCAGCTGCGGCTCACCGCCTGGGAGGACGAGGCGGGATCGTACATGCAGCAGGTCGGGCAGCGGCCCGGCGGGACGCTGATCGAGGCCATGGTTCGTTTGTACACTGAGCGGTACTTCAACGTCGGCCGCGGCCACGAATCCATCGACGGCCTGGTCGGCACCTTTGTCCATGACCGCGACCATTACATGCGGATCATTGCCTCGGTCCTTCCGCTCCTGCAGATGCTTGCCACGGGGGAGACGGGGCTCATGCTCGCACCCAAGGCGGACGATTTCACCGATGACCGCGAGATTTGGGACATCGACAAGGTGATCAAGCAAAAGGCAGTGCTGTTCGTCGGCCTGGACTCCCTGTCCAGCAGCATCGTCGCGAAGGCCATCGCCTCGATGATCCTGTCCGACGTCGCGTCGGTGGCCGGCGCCATCTACAACTTCTACGCCAAGCCGCCTAAGGTCGTCCTGGTCATCGATGAGGTGGCCGAGGCGATCAATGAGCAGGTGATCCAGATCCTCAACAAGGGCCGCGGCGCAGGCTTCAATGCCTTGGTCGCCTTCCAAAGCCGCTCAGATTTGGAGGCGAAACTGGGAAACGCAGCAAAAATGATGCAGGTTTTGGGGAATCTCAACAACCAGATCATCTTACGATTGGAAGACACGGACACGGCCCAGTGGTTCTCGGACAAGGTTGGGGAAACGGCGATTCAGAACATCACCACCACCAGCAGCACGAGCACTGGATCCGAGGCACATATCGGCGAGTTCAACGGGTCGGTTTCGCGTTCGACGCAACTGGAAAAGGCGCCGCTTATCCCGACTCAGCTGATCACTATGCTGCCCAACCTGCAATATTTTCTGCGCATCTCTGGTGGATCCGTCTACCAAGGCCGGATTCCCATCATCGAAGGATAGTACGCCGACATGCAATCAAGTCTGTTCCGCGCAGTGGTCAAGCAATACAAGCTGTCGCCGAAGCTCTCGCCGGCGTTCACGGTGTCCCCCGAACTGATCGACGCGTGCAGCCGTGTTGTCGACTACATCGGCCTGAACTTCTGCATCCGGGAAGAGCCGTTGGTCAAGGAAATGCTGGTCGATGCCATCCAGTCGTACCGGGCCGCGCGTAAGGCCGGCGACGCGAACATCGCCTTCATGCAAGGACTGTTTTCGCGCTCACACGAGCTCTACGAGAAGCGATATGCCGCCTTCAAAGGTGAGAAGTACAACGTCTGGTATCCGTACAACGAACCGATCCCCGTGTTCGAAGCAAGGCAGGAACCGGGCTATGTATGCCGCGTTGTCGACGAACCCTGCCCGGGCGTCGTGACGCAGCGCAGCGCTGCCTTTCAGCTCGCCGCCCGCGTGCTGACTGGTCACACCTTCCGCCGCTACTTCGAGGAATACGATGTCGCAAAGTTCTATGCTCAGTGAGATGGGGTTGTCCATCCGCTACGCCGTGGAGAGCGTCCGGATGTTCCCGGTCAAGCTCGCAAGCCGCTTGTCCGGCGTGGCTTGGGACGACGCAGCAGGCATGCAAGCGTGGATTCGTCAGGACATGACGGCGGAGAAGCGTGGCGCCATTCCGGAAGGGTTCCGTTACGGCCGCGCAGCATTCTGCTTTTCGCTCATACGCCTGTCGCTCGTGAAGCCCAGGCATTTCTGGGGTGCCGTTGGCTCGCTGGCCGTACTGCCCATTCTCCTTCTCCGCCAGTGGGTGCTGTGATGGCAGGAAGCCGATTTGCCGGGCATATCCGCGTCTGGTTGCTCGCCGCACCCCTGATGCTTTGCGTGCTCGCACCGATGCTGCCGGAGAGCGAGCGCTTCGAGATTGGCGCCGACGAGCAGACCTCTGTCGAGGCGGTCTTGGGTGATGTGCGCGCCTCTGGCGCGACAGGTGCCGCGAACGAGCGGTTTCGTGCGTGGTTCGTCGACTCTGGGTTGTTGCGCTCCTCGCTATCCGGTTCAGCATCCAGCTCCGCCCTCTCGGACGCTGGTGCGTCAGACCTCGGGAGGCGATGGGTGCGCAACTTCTGGATGACCATCTATCGCGCGCTGTATCGGGCAGCCGTCGCACACACTTGGGCGTTCGGCGCCATCGTCTTTCTGATCGCAATGCTCAACGACGGCGCCGTTGCCAGGCACATCAAAGCTTCTGCCGCCGGATTCGCGAGTCCACTCTCCTTTCACCTCGCCGCGCACGGCTTGCTGGTTACGTTCGGCATCGGTGCGTCGGCGCTTCTGGTTCCCGTGCCGCTGCTTGCTTACTGCTGGTCGGCTGCGGCACTTCTGGTCGGGGTGCTTGGCTGGCGTCTTGCAGCCTCATTCCACGTCAACCGCTAGCTTGTCTCGCCTTATTTTGCATTCGATTCGCGGACCCTATACCGCACCAACGGAGAAACCCCACATGAGCACACCAGAACATATCGACATGATCTACGATGCAATGACCCTGCCGGCCGAGGTCGCCCTCTCCGGCGACCATCCTTCCACAGTCGGAACTTCGAGGTTTACCGATGCGGGCCCGCTTGAGCCGGGTTCGGTCGAGCATGAGCTTCAAGAGATGGTCGATGCGGCGGACTCCCTACGCAAGGACGGCGTGATCTCCGCCGCTGACGCCGAGAAGAAAAAGGCCGAAGTGGAGAAGACTCGCAAGCTGTTCCGCGAGCTGCCGCCCGAGCAACGCGCGGCCATCGTCAAGCGTCGCCGTGACCTGGGTCTGCAGATCCTGAACCGCGAGCTAGCCGGCGCTGCGGTGGTGGCAGTCGACCTGAAGCTGAACCACACGCGGCTCCGCCCGCTGTTCCTCCAGTCGTGGCCCTACCTGAACCGGATGAGCCTGAACCTGCAGCGCTTCGGTGCGGATACGTTCAGCCGAAGCGAACTGACTACTGTCAACGACTTCCTCGAACGTGAGCTGGCCAAGCTTGAGGACTACGTCGACGAGCAGTTGCGCGTGGCGAAGGCCTACTGTGAGATGCGCGAGGCGGAAATGAAGGCGAAGAACGACATCATCTTCCGGCCCACGGTTACCCGGCCTTCGTTGGAGATGGAGATCCAAGCGTACTCGCGTTTCTCGCTGCGCGCGCTCCAGGTTCTGGTCAACTTCGACAAGACGATGGACGAGTTTGATTTTATGGTGTGGAACGGCATCCGTGATCAGTCCGACGTCAATGACCAGGTGAACAGCTTCCTGCGCAAGTTCCAGCCGCTGGCGTTGCGTAGCTACACCACGCACTTGAAGTTGATGACGACGATCCGCGGCATCTAGAGCTCGTCGATGCCCGCCCCGTCTCTCGATAAACTCAACGCTGCCCAACGGGAGGTCGTACTGCTGCGTAGCCACTGCGTAGCGGTCGCATGCCCTGGTGCGGGCAAGACCTCCACTATGGCCACGAAGGCAGCGCACTTGCTGTCAGATCCTGAGGTTGTTGTGGGCGCCGTCACCTTCAGCAAGGATGCGGCGCTGGAACTGCGCGAACGCATTCTCGCGCTTGCAGGGGAGACCGCTAAAACGCGCCTCATTGCGGGGACATTCCACTCCTTGGCCTATAAGCAAATACGCGTGAGAGGATCGAAGGGGCAGACGATCCTTATGGATGGCGAGCGTCTCGCGCTAGTCGATCAGGCCTTGCAAGCGGCCGAGCTCGATTGGAAGTTAGACGATGCCATAAAGGTCATTGAGAACCTCAAGACTGACCTAGCCATTGTGCCGACCGATACCCCTGAGGGACGGCTTCTGGCTGCCTATCAAGAGTCCCTTCAACGAAATTGGGCGCTCGACTTCCATGACATGCTGCGTCTTAGCGTAAGTGGGATGCAATCCGGGTCGCTCAAGCCCTATCCTTTTCATCATCTCCTCGTGGACGAGTTTCAGGATACTGACCCACTTCAGTATCAATGGGTGTGCGAGCATGCCCTACACGGTGTCACGATCACGCTTGTCGGGGACGATGACCAGAGTATCTATGGCTTTCGCTCGGCGCTCGGCTTCCGCGGCATGGAGTCCTTCATCAGACAATTCGACGCCCAACCGGTAATACTCGGAAGCAATTATCGGTGCCGCGCGGAGATCCTAGCCGCTGCGGATCGAGTGATCGTCAACAATCGCGATCGGATTCCCAAGACGCTTGCGGCAGAACGGGGACCGGGAGGGACTATCGGGTTTAGCCGGTTCGGCGATGAATATGACGAGGCGGTAGCAGCTGTAGAAGCGCTGTCGCCCTTTCTCAGCGACGGTAGGAGTGGGGCGATTCTGGCTCGAACCAACCGGATTCTGGACCCGGTCGAAGCCGTATGCAGATCCCGCGGACTCAAGTACTACCGCGCATCCGGAGCCTCGATTCTCAATCGTCCGGAGGCGGCCCTAGTGGGAAGCCTTTTGGAACTTGTGCAGCGGGTTCGATCCGGTGGCATGGACACGCTCTTGGGCTTCGCCGGCCTCAGCGTGCACGAGCTTCGTTCTCTCCACGAGAAGCTCGGTCCGGGCCTACAGTTCCGCCAGGTAAAAGAGCTCTCTGGACTTGCCCTCAGCGATAGCTCGGTCGATACGTTTAGAGATTTCTCGAAGCGGCTCTCCGAGTGGCGAGCCTTGTGCGAGCGGCAGTTTTTCTCGCTGGTCCTCGAGGGCGTCAGCGATTGGATGTTGCGCCACGCGAAGACCGACGCGGCAAAACGCGCTATCCGAACAACGTACGACGTACTTTCTAGGTTGAACGGTCCATTCTCGGACCGACTAGAGTTCCTACGGCGGAAGAACAATGAGCCTGGCAACGATGCGATTGTCCTTACCACCCTTCACTCTGCGAAGGGCTTGGAATGGGACGCAGTGGTGCTAATTCGGGTTGAGGAGACGGTGCTACCTGACGAGAAAGGGACTTCCGAAGCTGAAGAGAGAAGGCTCTTTTATGTTGGTATGACAAGGGCACGCGACTCGCTCTTCATCAGTACGGCAAAGAAGAACCCCACCTCACGCTTCGTCTTTGAAGCCGGGTTGCTCCAAACCTAGTTGTCTGACACCTCCTAGTAGAGCAACCGCGTACCGTCGGGATGGCTGAATTCGTGAATGCCATAAGAACAGGCACGTGCCGTCGGCTGAGAAACCAGTTTGAGGAACGCTTGGCACGCCACGACAGCCGGCCAGTGGCCTGGAGCCAAAGCCACTCCACCTGAGTTGCTGCGGTGCGCAACTGGACGTCATTAAGCAAACAGCCAGCAGCAAGTTCGCCCTAATGACCAACCGGCTCAGCGAGCCGGTTGCTATCGCCTCCAAATCAAATCGGACGGCGCGGCCTATATGTCGCTACGCGACGGGGCGATTTGGATGAAGCAGCCTGCGCATTGGGTGGCGGTTAGTGCCCTTGACCGTGACGCGTCCCGTGGAGACGAGCGAGGACTCCTGTCTCGGCCATGCAGGCCGTCTGTACAGTGGTTACGCGTTCCTGGGTCTCCCGACCAACGCTCGTTCCAGGCGAGTGATCTGCGCAACACGACGCGGCAGATTCCGTGACGATTCGTCGAACTTGTGTCCGTCATGAGCAAGTATCCCGCGACCACGGGCTCTGGTGGCATGCAGCACACTGTGATTGGTGGCGTATGCACTCCGCCGCACAGCGTCCTTCCGGTGTCTCACGTCGCCGTATTCGCTGCCTATTCCCACGAAGGCAATCGGCTCTTGCGGCGCGCGATTTGGACAGAAGTCGTAGATCACGCCAGGAAGCGGAGCGAGGCACCGCGCGCTCATGCCCAGACGTTGCCCTCCTGGACTTGGTACGCCGGGGCAGGCACGGCACCCGGCCAGGGGTAAGTGGCACCGCGCCGCGAGCGTCGGATGCAACTCCAGTGCCACGTTAAGGCTCCCGGACAGAGTCCGATTGTCCTTTCTATGATCTCTGACCGTCGAAGACGATGCAGGATTGCCTTGGCCAGGTCAAAGTGGAAGAGCTGTACAGCACCTCCCATTCGCTTCCTGACGTCTTAGGGTGGGCCTCAAGCTACACCCAGCCAGACATGCCGGCGAGATTGATTCTGCAGTGTCCTAAGTGACCGTCAATACCCTTAGCTCGCAGTTAGGCTCAAGGGCACCTGCACAACCCGGTGGTGTAACGAGTTGGGCCGCAGTTTTGTATTGCGCTTGTTTGGTGCAACGGATTGGGCCGCAAATTAAAGTTGGCCGGAGAAAGGTGCATCGTTTTGGGCCGCTTTTGACCCGCGACTCAAAAAAGTGAGCGCTTCCTATCGACATATCCATTGTGTTTTGGAAATTCGGATAGCTTTGCGGACCAAGGGGATACACCTTTCGATCCTGGATGCCAGAAAGAAGCTTCGGTGGGCTCAGCCGTTCTCCGCGTCGATTCCTTGCGGACCAATAGATTGCGCTTTCGCGGAAGTGGTGGTGATGCGCCATTTTTTGCGGGCCAATTCGCTACACCGTTGAACAATAAGTGCCGCATACGCGGGAGAGCCCGGCAGCAGGCCACGGAGCGAGGTGCTGTCCGATTGGCAATGTACCGTGTCACGGACAGGTGCCGTACGCGTTCGATGGGAATTGCGGACCAAGGAATAACACCTTCCTTGCGGCAAAGGGGAGGCACGTGTCGCCGCTGGCGAGTATGAGGGTACTCGAGCGGACCAATCGATTGCACCTTGAGCGTGGCGCTGGCACTGCGGACCAACAAACGACACCATTGCGCATCGGCTACCAGACTGCGCACCAATCAATTACACCTTATGGGCTGGGTAGTGCTGCGGACCAATGGACTGCACCTTCTTTGAACTCAGAGTTTTGCGCACCAATAGATAGCACCTTGGCGGGTGAACGATTCTGCGGACCAACAGAGTGCACCTTTGGATGAATCGCCAGGACGCGGACCAATTGATTACACCTTGGCTCCGTGGGTTGATTTGCGGACCAATGGACTACACCGTCAGTAGTTCGGCAGTCTTGCGGACCAATCGATTGCACTTTATCAGGAGCGCTCCGATTGCGGACCAATACATGACACCTATACGTACGGATGCTCTGCGCTTCAACTGCAGCCGCTGTGGATAACCTGGTCGGTTTTGACTTTCCGCACTTTTTTGTGGAGAGCAAGCAGCTTCTTTGTTTGTAAACCAGCTAACGTATACGAGGGCGTTTTTCTTGTTGTAAATCAAAAGGTTATGACAAGCAAAGTGTACTTTTTTGGTATCAAGGTGCGATTCATTGGTTCGGAGGTGTCATTTTTTGGGCCGCAGAAGTGTTAACTATTGGTGCCTCAAGGTGTTATTCATTGGTCTCAAAGTGCAATTCATTGGCCTATGGTGTTAACCATTGGTTTGAGACCCTTCGAAGACCGTGGATCGCTTGACAGGCAAGGCTTCGCAAGCCACGGTTCATTTCAAAGGTGTAAAGCTTTGGTGCGGAAGTGTAGATTTTTGGTGCGGCGTGGACGTCGCCTCCGCATCAAGGTGCAATCGTATACTTGACTCGTTGCACCTTTAGATAGATATTACCGGCACTATCGCTAGTGCACCCTCCCCT